>JBDSDH010000195.1:0-11582 GCA_039920665.1 Ilumatobacteraceae bacterium | reverse complement strand
ACCCGTGTGCATCGTGTTCGACGACGTGCATGAGGTGGCCGCGAGATCGGATGGCGGGATTTGGTTGGACAGGCTCGTGACGGAGATGTCTGCGAACGTTCACGTCGTGCTGGTGTCCCGCGACGCTGTACCCGTTTCTCTGGCTCGGCTCACTGCGGCGGGTCACGTGATGCGGTTGACCGAGAAGGATCTGGTATTCGCCAGGGCGGAGCTGCAGGATTTCGCTCGCCACCGTGGTGTGCCGCTGCAGCTCATGGACGCGACCGGCGGATGGCCAGCCTTGGCCGAACTGGTGGCGAGCGCGGGCAGTGAAGTATTGGTCGACTTCCTCTGGGAGGAGGTGCTCAACCGTCGGGGTTCTGAACGATCTGGATGGCTTGCTCGATTCTCGGCGTGCGGAGGTGGCGACGACGAAATCGCCGCAGCGATCGCCGGGTCGGGTGTCGTAGTCGAAGACATCGTTGGCGGGGTGCCCTTGGTCAGCAGGACGCGTGACGGTTCTGCGACCCTGCACTCGTTGTGGCAGCCCGCGCTGCGGCGCATCATTTCTGCGGATGACGTCCACCGCACGATGCTCGACGCGGCGATGGTACATCGGCGTCGCGGTCGGTTCTCGTCGGCGATGAACCTTCTCGCTGAAGCGGATGCGTGGGATGAGCTTTCCGACGTCATTCTCGAGGCGGAGGCCGCAGCGACGTTCGGCACCTCGCCGCTCGGCGGACAGCTCGACGCTTCCGTTGCGGAACCCGTTCAGTTCGGACATTGGTACCGCCTGTTGCCAGCGGCCCGTCGCAGCTCGCCGTCGGCGCTTCTGGCCGAAGGAATCGATCTCCAAGACCGCGATCCGATCCTCGCCACGCGTCGACTGAGCGAATCAGCGGCAAGGTTTCGCGCCCTCGGAAATGCGCAAGGCGAGCTCGCTGCGATCTCACGGGAAGGCGTGATCCATTACTGGGCGGACGATATGGGCTCGTTGGTCGAGCTGTATGGGCGCGTGATGGAACTCGTCGCAGAAGGCGTCGAGCGGGCCGAGACATTGGCTGCGATCGGCCTCGCGCTCATTGCTCATCAGGCCGGCGACTCGGCGGGTGTGCGGCAGGCGCTCGCCGGCATCGACGAACGGTCCGATCGCGGGTGGCTTCCGTCGGTGCAATGGCTCCGCAGCGTCGCGCACCGGCGTGACGGTGACCTCGCAGGGGCCCATCACGACCTCGATCAGATCGCAACCGGGCCCGGTCCAATAGATCCGCAAGTGGGCATCGCGCGGCTACGAATCGAGTGGCTCGAAGGAGACGTCGATCGCGTTGCTGAGGAGTTGAGACGTCACTACCACATGGTGTCCACCACCCGAAACGGCTTCCTCGTTCGGGAGGCCGCACTAGAGGCCGCCGCACGAACGGCATGGCTCGGGGACGTGGAAGTCGCTCGAACGTTTCTCACTCTGGCGGCCGCCGTGAAATCCATCCCGAACCCTCTGGCGACGGTCCTAGAAACAATCGCGCTCGTCGCTATCGCGATCGAGGAAAGCGACGACGAAACGGCGGCAGCAGTGCTGCGCCCGGTCGCCGCACATGGCGCATCGGCGCTCGGCACCCCGGGCGGATGGTATTGGCGAGACCGGGCGATGATGGTCGTGATCCAGGTACTGCTTCCTGAACTGGCGACCGCCTCGGCCGATGACCCGGGTGCCGGCACGCACGCAGTCGTGGGCGATCTGACGAACGCGATCATCGCACTTCGCGCCGGAGATCGGTCGGTCGTTGGATCGATGAGCTGGCCCACGGCCGGCGTCGTCAGGGCCCACGTGCCCAGACGTTGGGCCGCAGAACTCGTGGCAGCCGGCATGTCGTCGAGCAATCACCCACCCGTCGAACTGCTCGCTTCCGCTGGGTCCGTTGGCGAGCACCGTGCTTCGCAACTCGTGGTGTCAGTTCTCGGTCCACTCATTGTGAAGCGGGACGCCGAGGCCGTCGAATCTCCTCACCTTCGCCGGGCACGCGTACGCGAGCTGCTCAACTATCTCGTCGCATTCAGAACGGTGCGCCGCGAAGTGGCCGCCGAGCACCTGTGGCCGAACACTTCTGACGGGGCCCACAATCTCCGCGTCACATTGAACTACCTCAATCAGGTCTTCGAACCGGACCGTTCATCTGGGCAACGACCCACCTACGTGCACGCAACCAAGGATTGGCTCTCGTTGGTCGCGGACGGCAGAATTGCAGTCGACCTGTGGACGTTAGAAGATCACCTCGACCTCGCCGAGACAGCCGAACGATCGACCGACGTCCACGCAGCATTGGCACACTACGACCGGCTACTGCCATTGTGGCGCGGGTCGCCGTTCGCCGACGCCACCTATTCGCCATGGGCTGAACCGGTCCGCAACGTCGTGCGCTCACGCTACATCGCCGCCGCACTCCGAGCGGGCGAACTGTGGCTCAGCGCCGGCGACGTCGCCAATGCACGTCGGGCCGCGGAGCGTGCACTCATCGCCGACTTCTACTGCGAACCTGCACATCGTCTGCTCGTACGCACCCACGTCGCCGGCGGAGATCTGAGCACCGCGAGAAACGCGTTCGACGCCTGCCGGAACATGCTGGCCGAACTCGGACTCGAAACGCGGACAGCAACCAGATGGTACGACGACTTGGTGACTCGCTGACTGCTCTAGGACGTCGCTGACGTTGCGCTGACGGAAATCGAACACGCTCCCTGTGGGTCTGGCTTGTCCGGAACCACGACACCTTCGGGAGACACCAATGTCGAACCATCCGTCAACGCAACGATGGAAGCTCTGGATCAGCCGGCGAACAACGCGTCCTCGCACGCCAGCACTGTTGATCGTCGGGATCTTGGTGCTCGGCGGCATGTCGCTACGCGCGTCGGCTGCCGACACTGGGACGGCATCCAGCTTCGTTGCAATCGCCCCCTGCCGCATCTTCGACACCCGTCCGTCGCCGGACGGAGTCGGGGCACGCATGGTGCCCTTGGGCTCGGATGAAACGTTCACCGCCGACGTCTGGGGTGTGCGCGGGAACTGTGCGTTACCGGTTGGGGCCAACGCAGTCTCGATGAACGTCGTGGCTGTGTCCCCGACTGCAGAGTCCTACCTAACGGTCTTTCCCGGGGGTAGCGCACGCCCGCTCGCCTCGTCGCTCAACTGGGTGGCCGGGCAGGCACCGACACCGAACGCAGTCACCGCCGCCGTGTCGACCACGGGCACGCTGAGCTTCTACAACCACGCCGGCACTGTGCACCTGGCGGTCGATGTCGTCGGTTACTACCTGCCGGCGTCGAGCGGAGGCACCGGTCCGGCCGGCCCGGTAGGCCCGCCCGGTCCTGCGGGACCGGCCGTGGCCAGTGTGATCTGGGTTGCCACTTCGGGCGGTCAGTACACCTCGGTGCGCCAAGCACTTGCATCGATCACTGACAACGGGCCCGGTCATCGTTACCTGGTCATGGTCGGTCCGGGCACCTACGTCGAATGGAGCACGATCGATTTGAAGGACTACGTCGATCTCCAAGGATCCGGCCAGGATGTCACCACCATCATCTGCAACTGCGCGGCGACGTTGACCAGCGCCACCATCGCCGCGAGCGGACCGGTGCATTCCGAGTTGCGCAACCTGACAGTCACGAACAGTGGAGGAGGCAACGGGCCGATCGGCGTTTCGCTGACGAACGTAACCGCCGCGATGTCCATCGTGGACACGACGATCACCGCGGCCAACGCATCACCATTTTCGGGTGGATTCGGGCTGTACCTCACCGGTTCCGTACAACCTCACCTCGATGCGCTCAACGTATACATCAACATCACCGGGAGTTACGCCGTGTATGCCGGCTTCTTCGGCAACATCGTGGTCGTGCGGAACTCGTGGATCTACTCCACCGCCGGTCCCAGCGTGGGCGCCGGGGGATCTTTGGTCAGGCTTGTCGCCTCCACGGTCAATGGCAATACAACGGGGCTCTCCGGACGCTGTGATCTGGTCGTCGATGTCAGCGGCAACCCGTTCACGTGCAACTGATGCCTGCCCCATCGATACACCGTGCGGCGGGCGCGTCGACCCGGCGACGAATCATCGCCGGCGCGGTAGTCGCGGTCGGCGTCATTGCGCTCGTCGCCTGCGACTCCAAGACCAGCACTTATGTGCCGCCGGCGTTCACGCTACCCACGTTCAATTTCCCGACCACGACCACCTCCCCCCCAGACCCCTACCTGACGACCGGCCCCGTCGTCACCCTCGCCAGCGAAACATCAACAACGACAACGACAACAGACGTAGCGCTGCCGGTGATCGACCCGCCGACCCCGCCAGATGTGGTCGATCTCGCCGTGCTGCCGGTTCCGCCTCCCTCACCACCGCCGGGCTGCACCGTCCTGCTGGCCGCAGTGTCGCTCGTGACTGGTCCGATGCCCTTCCCGGCGGGGGAAGAAGGTGTCGACGCTGCTGCCGGCCACGACTACACCAAGTGCTATGGCAATGTGCTCGCTGCAATCGACGCACCGTTTGACACCCACTCGTACTCGTTCGAGATCTGGTCGTTTCCCGCCGGCGCGCCACCATCGATGCTGACCGAAGGATCCAGCCCGTACACCGATCCTGCCAGCTACACGCCGGTGGATGACTCACGAATCCCTGCAGGGACTTGGACCGCGGTCGACGAGACCAACGGCAAGTACTCCTCCAGCGCTCGCCGAGCAACGTTTCTCCCGTGTGCTGGTGGCGGATGCTGGCTGTACCTCGAAGACGGCGCAGCGTACAGCGGCCCGGTCACAGCTCACCTCGTTGACTCCATCGTCACCATCACCAACGCACTCGCTCCGGGCGCGGCCGGCACCCTCCACGCCGGCGGGGCGAGCACGCTACCGAACCGACCAACCTGCGCAGACATGCGCGCCCCGATCGATGAGATCCTGGCTGCGTTCAACGTGTCCGCGCTGCGTCTGCCGAACGACGAACCCGATCTCGACACGACCGATTACATCGGCTGCGAGGGCTCGCTGGAGATCCACCCCCCGCTGGCCCCCCCAGCGTCGACGAGGAGGATCTCGTACACCATCTTCGTCGTCGACCCCGCCCGAGCCGCCATCCTCGATGCTCTCCCACCCGCCGGTGCCCCGACCCCCGAGCTCGGAGACAGCGTCACCAGCGACGGTGGAACATTCAGCACCAGCGGAACGAACGACCCGCGCATCGACAGCTCCACCGCGACACGCGCCGCAAAATATTCCTGCGGCGCGTTCATCTGCTGGATCCGGGTCTACGAATGGGCCTACGCACCCGCCGACCCGAACATCACGTTCCTCGACGCGCAGCTCAAGCAATACATCGAGCTCTCCCGCACAGCGGTCGCCGCACTCGCAGGCACACCATGAAACCGCACTGCCGACCGCGCACCGGAAAGCGCACAGTCCGCAGGATCCCACCATTCGACATCGCAAGACCTGCGATGCCCTCAGACGGAGGTCAAACAACATGAGTACGAACACACCGTTCACGAAGGCCGGACTGCGCAACCAACGAAGGACGCTCATGGTCGCGTTCGTCGTCACGATCGTGGCGACCTCGTGCGGCAGCGATGCAAAGAGCGCTCAGACCGTCACATCTCCCCCGGCCGTGTCCGCTGCATCATCGGACGGGACCGACGCACAAAACCCCGATACAACTCTGGCCGGGGCAGTAATCAGCCAACCAGCCGTCCAGTCCAAATCAGCGATGCGTGAAACTGTGGTGGCGCACGTCGTCGGCCTGGCGCAAGACGCTGGGCTGGTGATGGACGAGGCGTGCGTGGCCGAGATCGTTGCGAAGTTGAACGACTCGGACCTCGCTGCGCTGGCCGCGTTTTCAAGCACAGCCAATGGCGCCCACCCCACCCTCAGCGCCGAGGGAACAGCGCTGTCCGACGGATTGAAATCATGCGTGAAAAACACTGACGTACTTCCGACAGGCCCGTTGGGCACGGAACCGGCCACGGCAGAAGAGGACGTGTGCGCCAGCGTGGACGTCGCCGCGCTTTCACATCTGCACACCGGTCTCGGCGCCGGGTCTCGAGGACGCATCATCGGGCTGTGGGGCCAGGGCAACACGTGCAGATTCGACGGTGACGCCGGTTCCCGGGTCACTGTCACCGTAACCCGGGACGCTGATGTCAACGGCTGGTCCGACGAGGCCACCGACGGCGACGGAATCAACGACGGCGAGCTCCGTCGCGGCATCGGGCAACTCGCAGTCATCGGTGTGGGCTACGCCGGTGCCGCCGTCGGCGACCAGACACTCATCGAAGTGACGGCCTTCCCCGGGTTCGACCTGACCGCCGACGCACTCGCACAGGCCCTCGGCGACATCGTCGACGGATACCCGTACTAGCCCGTCGTGACCTACCTCGAAGGAGAGTATCCATGATCACTGCCCACAGCTGCGGTGGCGCCAGCCACGTCCGAAGGTTGGCCTCGGCTGCGATCGTCGCAGTCGCAATCACCGCCTGCGGCGGATCCGATGGCGCCACATCCGTCAAATCCAGCACCGACCACCCAACGACCGCACCCGTCTCGTCGATCTCGTCGCCCGACGCTTCGATCACACCGACGACCGACGCTGGTCCATCTGCGGACGCTGGGGTTGTATCGCCGAGCACCGCTCCCATCGCTTCACCAACGACCACGGGTACCGGCGCTGGAACCGCGGTCTGCTTCCCTGTTGGCAGCATTACCGACGCCGTGGACCTCTCGGACGCCTTCTTCTCGGCCAACGGGTGCACCTTCACGGCACAGGGTGACGGTGACGCCTTCTGGACGAGTGTCGGCTACCGTCGGGTCGACCTACCGGGAGCGACCTACGTCAACGAGTCGCTGCGTTGTGCCGTGAACAGCGGAATCTCCGGTGCCGAACCCGGCACGACCCGCTGGAGCGTGCTGTGCGGGAACGCATACCCGCTTGACGCTATCGACGCGAACCCGACAACGATCGAACCGCCGGCTCCCGCCTCCGAGGATCTCGCTATCGAGCTCTGGCCCGCCGGGCTCTCGCTGCCGGACAGCTACGCGTTCACTCGCGTGCAGGACTACCCCGAGCGCAGCTTCACTGACTTCACCATCACCTACTCCGGCGACGGAATCGCCCGAGACACCTTCTGGACATGGGCGGCCGCAAACCTGGACGGCGTCAGCGCCGACGAGACCGACGGCGAACAGGATGTCAGTTACCACGGCAGGCACATCGAGATTTTCCAGATGGGCGACGCGAGTTTCCGCTTGTTGCTGGCGAAGTGAACAGCGGAGCGGTGTCCGCTCGTTCCCAATGGGGCTCCCGCGACGAATGGACACGGGAGCGAGTCGCTGACGATCCGCTGATGGAATTCCGGCACGCTGACGACGTGACACCGATGGAAGACCGCAGAAGGTGGATGTACAGCCCCAACGACTCCGATCAAACGCCGATCGCAACTGGAAGTGGCGGGCGTCGCCGGGTGGCGACATGGTCAAATGGTGCGGGGTTCGACAAGCCGTTCAAGGACTGAGACCACCGCCTGTGGTGCCGGCATGTCAGCGATCTCGTTGCTGATGTTCATTGCGCTATTCGCGAACGAGGGGTCGTCGAGCAGCCGACGGAGTCCTGCGCGAATGGCGTCAGGCGAGACCTCATGTGGAAGAAGGCGGAGTCCGGCTCCGGCGTCGACGGCTCGCTCGGCGTTGGTGAACTGATCTGCTCCTTGGGGAATGAACAGGATCGGGCAGCCGAACATCAACGCCCCCAACATTGAGCCCGCCCCACCGTGGGTGATCACCGCCGAGCAGGCAGGGAGGAGCTCCTGTTGAGGCACGAATCGCTCGACGCGCACGTTGTCGGGCAGCGACCCAAGTGCAGTCCGGTCACCGTGGTTTCCGATCGTCACGATCGCGTCCAACGGCTCGCCAGCGAGCCCGTCGAATATGGCCCGGAACACATCGCTGCGCGCGTACACGGTGCCGAGGGTGACGTACACCAGCGGCTGTGCCGTACGGATCGAGGGTGTCCTCTGCCCGGGCCGCACGAGTTGCACGAGCGGCGCGGCGGGCGGCGCTGTCTGCTGCAGCGATGGGGGGCAAACATCGAGGTAGAGATGCTCCCAGAGGCCTGCCCTCGGATGCGGGGCAAGTCCCGCCTCGTGCCAATGCCGGCTGGCCCCCCGAGCGGCTGCGGCGACACCATCGTCGCCGAGCACAACTCCGTAGGAATGTGTGGCGTAGAAAAGGTTCTGCGTGGTGGCAACGAGCGGACCGGCGAGCTCGGCAACCTCGTGGATCAACAGATCGGGCCGCCAGTCGTCGACGACCGTTGCCAGATCCGCCGCTCGTAGCGGCAGCTCGTAGTCGGCGAAGACCCGTTCGAAGAAGAACGGGCGGATCTGTTCGGGGGTCAGCTCCTTGATCTCCGGGAACACTGCTTCGCGTTCTGCAGACGACATTTGGTCCGGACCGGCAGGAAAGTGCCGGATCCCGAGTCGACCAGCTTCTGCTCCGACGACCGCACCCGAGGCAACCGCGACCTCATGTCCCTCTGCTGCGAGCGCCCCCGCCAAGGGGACCATCGGCAAGAAGTGCCCCACCAACGAACGGCACGTAAACAGCACGCGAGGACGACCTTGGTCCTCGAGCGTCCGACCGTCAGGTTGCACGAGCCCGACTGTACTGCGCTGCGCTCCCCAAGATTCTGACCGATACGTCGCTCGGATCACAGGGCTACGCGGACGGGTTCGAGCACGCGCGGAGAGGCGTGACGCAATGGTTCGGTACGCGCAGCGGGCGGTGTCGGTGGCCACGATTCAGCCATAGGCATGTGCGAGAATTTCGGCCACCTCGACCGCTGACGGCATGGCCGTCATCTCCTCGCCGGTCCGCGTCGCCGCATCGCGGAACGAGGGATCGTCGAGCAGCCGTTGCACCGCATCTCGTATCGTGTTGGCATCGACGGCACCCGGCAGGATGGCGAGCCCGCAACCCGACGCAACAGCCGCGGCGGAGTTCACGAATTGATCGGCGGCCTGCGGCAGGCACAGCTGGGCCAGCCCGGCGGCGAGCGCCGCAAGGAACGTTCCTGACCCGGCGTGCGAGATCACCGCCGTGCACCTGGGCAACAGCAGTTGCTGGGGGATGTACCGGGCGACGTGGACGTTGTCCGGCTGGGCGCCGATGGAGGCCGGGTCACCAGTGGGACCGACCGTGAGCACCACCCGCACCGGCAGGTCGCGAATTGCTTCGATCGCGGCGCGAAGCACGGCATCACTACTGAAGACCGTGCCAAGCGTCAGATAGAGCAACGGGAGCGGCGATGGCCTCGCGAGCCACTCGGGTGGCTCATCCTCACCCGCGGTCGCTTCCGCCTCGGCCCGCAACAGCTGCCTCCCGCTGAGGTGCGACATGTCCGCACGCTGCAGGCTCGGCGGATAGATGTCGAGATAGCCGTGGTCATAACAACCGCAGAACGGCCGAGGTTCGAGACCGTTTGCCGCCCAGAGGGGACCGACCTCCTCGGCGGCGGCAGCCACCCGCGCCGACGGCAGGAGCGAGCCGAAGGCGTGGGTGATGTTCGCCACACCGAGTTTGGACGCAACGATCGGCCCCGACAGCTCAGCGGCGTCGCACACCACGAGATCGGGCCCCCACGCCTCGGCGATCGGCAACGCGTCCTGCAACATCCGAGGCGCCCGCACCCTGCCGAACAACTTCGGGAACATGAAGTCCGGCCACTGCTCCCGCAGCAGCTCCAGCACCTCGGGAAACCTGCGGTCGAACTCTCCTTTCCCCGTCGGCTCGTCAAGACCCGCGGCCAACGCCTCGATACCCGCCCGTACGAGACGGGCGCACCCATCGGCGCCCGTGAGCCACAATACGTCGTCACCCCGACCGAGGAATGCCCGCGCCAACGGCATCATCGGATGCAAATGACCCACGGCAGGAACCGAGGTGAAAAGCACACGCACCGCGTGAGTATCGCGCGTTGAGGCAGCTGCAATGATCGGTTCAGGTGTAGCCGCGACCCCGCCCCGGCTGCGACTGGGTCGCGATGCGCAATTCGACCAGCAGTACGGGGGGCTCTTCGGTGCTGATCATCATCTCGTCGATGCGGTATCGAGTTCGTATCGTCGCGTAACCGCGTCTGTGTCATCCGACAACGCCGATGCCTGCCGGGGTCATCGGATGAATGTGCTCCTCTCCAGTCAGCGACACTCAGTCCCTCAGATCACTCCCACTTACACAACCTTCCTGACAGTCCCGGCTTCGGTGGCGAGGAGGCCAAAGACGACCTCGTCGAGGAACTCACCGGTGACCCAGGCCGAGCGGCGAAGGGTCGCCTCCAGTGTAAAGCCAGCCGCTAGCGCCGCCCGCCGCATGGCGCCGTTGTCGGCCAGGGTCTCGATCTGCAGCCGGTTCAGGCCACGCACGACGAACCCGTAGTCGCACAGCACCCGCACGATGTCGACGGCCAACCCGCGACCACGAAAGCCCGGGCGTATGGACAGCCCGATGTGGGCCAGCCGGTTGTGAGTATCGATCCCCCACAGCAGACTCTCCCCCACCATCTCGTCGGTCTCGAGATCCACCACGGAGAAGCACGCCGCCTCGGGTAACGCTCCCTCGACGTCGTACGGCTGTTTCTTGCCATCAGGCGCGACCGGGACCCAGGGTCGGCTGTCGGCGCGCGACCGGGTCGCCACATCGTTGTACAGCTCGGCCATCAGGACCGGGATGTCGGACTCGAACCGGGCCCGCAGACCTACTCGCTCACCACGCAACATGCTGTGAGGTTAGCGAACCTGCCTTCACCCGATTGGCCCATCACTGGCCTGCCCAAAGCACCGGCAACAAGCACCTTGACAAACAGAGGAGCGTCGTTCCGAACCGCCGCGAAGTTACGCGAACCACGCTCGCGGGCCAAACTTATCCATCTTGCGCTCGGCTTCGACATCAGGTCTCGAAGTGCCGCCGAGTAGGCCACCGTCCACGCTCGTCGATGTCGTGCACGACGGGATCCGATGACCATGTCGAGGAGCGCAGTAGGAACAACCAGCAGGTCAAGTGTCAGCCAATCGTGGTGACGAGTTCGAGGTTGATGTCGTCGGGGTCCTGAAAGGACAAGACGGCGATTCCCAGCGCAGGGAGTTCAACGACGCCACCGTTCTCAACCCCGAGCGCATCGAGACACTCGGCGGCGTGTCGTAGGTCGTCCATGCTGTTGACGCCGAGGCTGAGATGGTCGAGGCCGACACGGGTCGAGTCGAATCGGTCGCCAGGCTCTGCGACGGGGCGCAGTCCGAGCAGATTGTCGTTGAACGCAAACGTGCAGCCGCCGAAGAAGCGGTGCGGATCGGAACGCACGCCGCTCTCGATCGGCTCGGCGGTGTAGTCGATTGCTGGTTCGATGCCGAGTAGGTGGGAGTAGAAGGCCTTCGACCGGTCGATGTCGGTGACCGTCAGTCGCACATGATGGAGCCCCGTGAGCGCGGATGGCGGAACGGCCACATCATGGTGCTGATTCATTTCGAAGATGATCCGATCGTGTCGAGTGTGTCGAGCGGCGATCATGGCACGTCAGCGTTCG
>JBDSDH010000194.1:0-11110 GCA_039920665.1 Ilumatobacteraceae bacterium | reverse complement strand
TCCTCGATGATCTCGCGACCGATGACGCGACCGGCGCCGACACCGCAGTAGTACGGACCCTGCGGCAGGGGAAAGCCACCGGACGGAAAGCCGAGCGGCGAGCCGTCGAGCTTGAGCATCGTGTACTCCTGTTCGAGGCCGAAGATCATGCCCTGCTTGGCGTACTTCTTGTACGCCTTCTCGCACGTTGCGCGGGTGTTGGTCGGGTGCGGCTTCATGTCGTCAGAGATCAACACGTCACAGAGCACGAGGACGTTGGCCCCACCACGGAGTGGGTCGGGACAGCTGAACACGGGGCGCAGCACGCAGTCGCTGTGATCGCCGGTGGCCTGGCCGGTCGACGAGCCGTCGAAGCTCCAAATCGGAAACGTGGTCAGTTCGTCATCCCGGACGATCTTGGTCTTGGAGCGCATCAACGGTGTCGGTGATGTTCCGTCGAGCCAGATGTATTCAGCTTGAAAGGCCATGGGTGGAGTTCCTCCGAGGAAACGGATCAGCGACGAACGGTCGGTGAAGGGGCGTGCGAACTCTGTCAGCCATGGATTTCCCCACCGTTGCACCTTTGTGAACGGCGTGTGAACGGCCAGGCCATCCGTCACATTGTCCAGATTCCTCCACTGTGGGGATGTTTTGCAACGAGCTCGGGAACCGATGCCGAACCCCCAACGTCAGATGGTCATGAAGGCGAACACCCCCGACACTCCCAACTCGCTCAATCCCGGTATCGGACGGCGATCCCTGCTGATCGCTGTGCTCGGCGCCCCCGCGTTGGCGGCGTTGGTTGCCGCATGCGGTGACAAGACAAAGCAGTCCGACGGGACCACCGCCAACTCGACCGTCTCGACGTCGAACTCCACGACCGACCCGACGTCAGTGACGACCGACCCGACGTCAGTGACGACCGACCCGACCGCTGCGTCGACGCCCGCAACGGCGGCTGTGGCCGCCGGCATCGAACACCCGGTCGACGCCGACGAGGTGATCCTGCGCTACGGCCTGGTCGGCGGATTCACGACTCGGCAGTATGCGTTCATCCAGATCCCGTCGGTGCTCGTCACCGGCGATGGACGGCTGATCACGCCAGGGATCATGACGCTGGAATACCCCGGCCCGTTGCTGTCGGTGCTCAACGAGCGGTCGATCACCGAGGAAGGCATTCAGAAGTTGCTCGCGTTGGCGGATTCCGCTGGTCTGTTGGCTCCGCCGCCCGACTACAGCGCAGAGGTGTTGGTTGCCGACGCACCGGACACGCGAGTCGAGATCCACGCAGACGGAGCGACTTACATCCATCAGGCGGTGACGCTCGGTTTCGATGAGCCGAACGAGTCCGATGCCCGAAAGGCACTGCGGCTCTTCGCCGAGCAACTCGACGACATCACGACGGCCGTTGGTGATCAGAACCTCGGCCCGGATGCTCCGCTCGTCCCTGCGGCTTACCGGATCCAGACGGAAGTGGTCACCGAGGCCGAGATCGCTGGTTACGAACCCGCCCCGACGGTCCTCGATTGGACGCTCACCGATGTCAGCCTCGCCGATGCTGCCGACTGTCTTGCGATTCCACTTGCGACTGCAGGCACTGTGTTCGCCGATGCCAAGCAGAACTCCCTGTTCCGCGAAACCGTCGGCACCGAATCGCTCGTGTATCGCGTTGCGGTGATCGCGAAGCTGCCCGGCGAAACGTGCGGTTGATGTTCGGCCCGATGTTTGGCCTGATGTTTGGGAATGAGGGTCGGGGGTAACGTCGGCCTTCGGGGTCGAACTGTGGAGGCTTTCATGCGCCGTCTGTTTGCTGTGGTTGCGATCGCGGCAACCTCGTTGGCGATCGGGGTCGGCGCCTCGTCGTCGCCCGCCGCAGCCGGGTTGCCCGCCGGATTCACCGATACGCCGATCCCGATTTCAGCCAGCAACCCACTCGCTTCGCCGACGACCATCGTGTCGTTGCCCGGTGGGCGGGCGATGGTGCTCGAGAAGGCCGGTGCAGTCCGCATCGTCGAGAACGACGTGCTCTCGTTCCAGGACTCGATCTCGCTTCCGGTCTGCAGCGGTAGCGAGATGGGATTGCTGGGAGCCGCCGTTGATCCGGAGTTCCTGTCCAACAGCTACATCTATCTCTTTTACACCCACAGCACCGGCAATTGTGGATCGGCGAGTGGGCGGGCCAATCGGGTCAGCCGATTCACGATGTCGGCCAACGTGGTGGTGCCGACATCGGAGGTCGTCCTGCTCGACAACATCTCGGCAACGGGTGGCAACCACAACGGCGGCGCGCTGCAGGTCGGCCAGGATGGCTACCTGTACGTCGCGATCGGCGACGCCGGCAGCAACCCTCGGGGCGCGGCCGGTTCGTCGGCTCAGGACCTGAGCCTGCTCAACGGCAAGATCCTGCGGATCACGACCGCCGGCACTGCCGCCCCTGGAAACCCCTTCGTCGGCGATTCGAATGCCATCAGTTGTGCAACCGCTGGATTGGCCGCACCGACATCCGGCAAGTGCACCGAGATCTACTCGTGGGGTCTGCGCAACCCGTATCGCTTCGCCTTTGATCCCAACACCGGATCGACCCGGTTCTTCATCAACGACGTCGGTCAGAACACCTGGGAGGAAGTCGACGAAGGCGGCATCGGCCGCAACTACGGCTGGAACGCCCGCGAGGGTGCGTGCGTCAACGGATCCACGACCAACTGCCCAGCGGCCCCGGCCGGGATCACCGATCCGCTCACCGCCTACTCGCACTCGATCGGCTGCACCTTCATCACGGCCGGTGCCTTTGTGCCCGATGGCATCTGGCCGAAGGCCTTCGACGGCTCGTATCTGTTCGCCGATGGTGGCTGCGACAAGATCTGGCAGCGCACCGCGGCAGGCGCTGTCGACTACAACAACCCGTTGCACACCGTCTCGGGTGGCATCGTCGACATGGCGTTCGTGACGTCGGGCGCCGATCCAGCGCTCTATTACGTGACGGTCCAGAACAGCATGATTCGCAAGCTGTCCTACGACGCGCCGGCGGCAATCACCTCCACCGGGCTTGCATACTCGCCGCTGGCATCGGCCACGCGCGCCTACGACACCCGTAACGACATCGGCGTTGGATCCGGCACGGTTCGCGCCAACACCACCCGCCTCGTCGATCTGGGCATCGACGATCCGTCGGTCAAGGCAGCGCTCGTCAACATCACGATGGACGGCCCGCTCGGTCCGTCGTATGTCGTGGCCAGCCAACCGCGTACCGAACGCGTCGCCACATCCAACGTCAATGCTGCTCCGGGCGACATCGTTGCAAATGCATCGATCGTGCCGGTCGATGCTGACGGCAACGTGTTGATCTACGTTTTCGGAACGACGCATGTGATTGTCGACGTCATGGGCGTGTTCACCCAAACGCCGGTCTCGCAGCCGGGTGGGCGGTTCTCGCCGCTGTCCCCTGCGCGCTTGATCGACACCCGCGAACCAGCGGGAGCGACCAACACCTTCTCGCTCACCGGCGAGACCGTCACTGCGCCGGTCGCTGGTCGAGGGGCAGTTCCGTCATCGGTGACGGCGGTGGCGTTGATCGTCACCGGCATCGCCGACGCCTCTGCGATCAAGGGCTACGTGTCGGTGTATCCGAGTGGCGGCGCGGTCCCGCCGTCGTCCAGCCTCAACGTGAACGGGCTCAACGACATCCGTCCCAACCTCGTTGTCGTTCCGCTCGGTGCGGACGGCAGCATCAACCTGCGGTTGTTCGCAACCCCGTTCGTGGTGGTCGACGTCGCCGGCTACTTCGTTTCAGGTGCAACTGTGGCAGGCATGTACCACCTGACCGCGCCGACCCGCCAGGTCGACAGCCGCAACCCGCTCGGGTTCGCCCGCCTCGCCGACAACGCCACGGGAACGCTCGACCCGGGCGGAGCGGTTCCGGCGTCGGCAACGGCAATTTCGCAGAACGTGACGATGACCGCCTCGATCGGCGGCGGGTTCGTGACGTCGTACCCGGCCGGCCAAACGCTGCCGCTCGCGAGCAATGGCAACACCAGCGGCATCGATCAGAGCCGAGCATCGTTGACATTGACCAAGATCGGCACCAGCGGTGTCGTCAACTACTACGTCAGCTCGTCGGTCGACCTCGTCGTCGATGTCACCGGTTACTTCGACTGAACCACATTGATTGGCTGCACCGGATTGGCCGACTGAACCTCATCGATCGGGTGAACCTCATCGATCGGGTGGGGCCAGCATAGATTTGGGTCCGTGACACGGCTCCGGATCGCACTCGCTCAGATCAACCCGACGGTTGGTGATCTGCAGGGCAACTTCGCCAAGATCGTCGACTGCTACGACCGGGCCGAGGCCGCGGGATGCGACATCGTCGCGTTCCCTGAACTGGCGATCACCGGCTATCCGCCCGAAGACCTGGTGCTCAAGCCTGGATTCGTCAACGACAACAAGGACGTGCTTTCCTCGATCGCCGCTCACACCGGCAGTTGCGTGGCAGTGGTCGGCTTCGTCGACAGTGATCGCGATCTCTACAACGCGGCAGCCGTGTGTGTGAATGGTGGCATCGCCGGCACCTACCGCAAACGGCTGTTGCCCAACTACGCGGTGTTCGACGAGGCCCGCTACTTCACACCTGGCCACGAAAGCGATCCACTCGAGTTGTACGTGGTCGGTGGCGTCAAGGTCGGCATCAGCATTTGCGAGGACATCTGGAGCCCCAACGGACCGCTCGCGACCCAAGCTGCCGGTGGGGCAGAGCTCAACATCAACATCAATGGTTCGCCGTACCAGGCCGACAAGGTGCACAGCCGCGAACGGATGCTGGCGACCCGCGCTGCCGACGCCAGTTGCGCGCTCGTCTATGTCAATCAGGTCGGCGGCCAGGACGAGTTGGTGTTCGACGGTGCATCGATGGTGTTCGACGCCGAAGGCAATCTGATTGCTCGCGCCGCGCAATTCGTCGAGGAGTTGTTGATCACCGACATCGACTTCGAACCCGTCTACCGCAAACGACTGCTCGATCCGCGCGGCCGCGAGACCGACACGTTGTTGCCGATCGTGCACATCGACGACAACCCGGTTGCCCACGGTGACGTCATCCCCGCCCGCATTGCACCCCTGCTCGATTCGACCGCCGAGCTGTACGAGGCGATCGTGCTGGCCACCGGCGACTACATCCGCAAGAACCACTTCAGCGATGTGGTCATCGGCCTGTCCGGCGGCCTCGACTCGACCATCGTCGCGTGCGTCGCTGTCGACGCACTCGGTGCCGATCACGTGCACGGCATCTCGATGCCGTCGCGCTACAGCAGCGACGGATCGAAAGACGATGCCAAGGCGCTCGCCGACAACCTCGGGATCGACTATCGCACGATCGCGATCGAACCGGCATTCAGTGCCTACCTCGACATGCTGGCGCCGTCGTTCGCCGACAAGCAGCCCGATCTCACCGAGGAGAACCTACAGAGTCGCATCCGGGGGATGACGCTGATGGCGATGTCGAACAAGTTCGGCTGGATGGTGCTCACCACCGGCAACAAGAGCGAGATGGCGGTCGGCTACTTCACGATCTACGGCGACAGTGTCGGGGGATATGCCGTGATCAAGGATGTGCTCAAGACACGCGTCTACGACCTGTGTCGTTACTACAACGCCCGTGAAGGTCGCGAAGTCATCCCCGAGGGCGTGATCACCAAGCCCCCATCGGCCGAGCTGCGTCCCGACCAGCGCGACGACCAATCGCTGCCGGCGTACGAGGTGCTCGATCCGATCCTGCAGATGTACGTCGAGGACGACCGCACGGCGAGCGAGATCATCGCCGCCGGCCACGACGAAGCACTGGTGCGCCGCATCACCCGCCTGGTCGACATCAACGAATACAAGCGCCGCCAATGCCCGCCCGGTGTGAAGGTGAGCGTCAAGGCCTTCGGCAAGGATCGGCGGCTCCCGATCACCAGTGGTTACTCCGGCTGATCAGGTCGCGATGCGCAGGGTTCGATAGCGCCACTGGCACATCGCGCTGCCAGCAGCGCATATGGCACCAATGATGGCGACCCGTGACATGCCGGAGTGGGTGTAGACGGCGGTCGCCAGCGGTGAAACAGCGCCACGACCGAGTGTGGCGGCGGCGACCATGAAGCCGAGCCCGGTCGACGGGCGCCCAGGGATCAGGCTGCTGGCCAAGGACAGGGTCGCGATGATCGAGAACTCGAAGGCGCAGATGAACAGTGCCATCACGATGAGCGCCGGCGCCAGGGTGGCGTGGAGGATCGCGAGCAGTGCTGCGGCCGGCACCATCACGAGCGAGCCGTACATCGTCGAGCGTTGTTTGCCCCAACGGTCCGCGAAACGAACGGTCGATGTCGCTGCGATCAACTCGATCCCACCGAGGCAGAACACGACCACTGCGACCTTGGTGTCGCTGAAGCCGAAGTCGTTCTCGAGCCACTTTCCGAACGTGACGAAGATGCTCTGCGACGATGCTGCGAGCGCGAATGTGCCGAATACCACCAGTCGACCGGCACCGAGCGGCGCCCGGTCGCGGTGCTCGGCACGAGACAGTCGCGCGGGTGGCTGTTCATCTGGCAGGCGTCGGCGCAGGAGAGCGGCCAGGCAAACAACCGCCACGACAGCGAGGACGTAGCCCCACCGCCACGACGTGAGTCCGGTGAGCAGTCCCATCAGGACCACGCCGATGAACAGCCCGCCGGCCCACGCGGTTTCGGTCAGTCCGACGACTCGTCCGATTCGGTTGTACGAGACGCGATCGGTGAGCCACGAGATGACGCCGACATCGAACGTCAACTTCGACATCGTCATCAGCACCAGACCGGCGGCGAACTGGATGACCGAGGTGGAGGTCGCGGCGAGCGACGCACCCAGCGCAATCCCCAGCAACCCGATGCACAGTGCGCTACGTCGGGTGACGCCTCCGGCGATTCGCGTAATCAGCGGCCCGCTCAGCCCGGACAACTCGCCGACCGCGATCGCCGTGCCGAGCGTGGTCAGATTGACGCCGAGTCCGCTCGCGATCGTGGCGATGAACGGTGGGGCGAACCGCACCGCGCTGTTCGCTCCGACTTTGGCGGCGGTCAACGACGAGATCGACCTGCGGACATCGATGTCGTAGGAATCATCGAGCAGGCGGGAGAACACGGCAGATCAATCTAGGTCCGGGGTGTCCGCAGCCCGGTATCCTCCTGTTCTCGTGGCACTGATCGTTCAGAAATTCGGCGGTACCTCCGTCGCCGACCCCGACCGCATGCGTGCGGTCGCCGAGCACGTCGCCTTCACGCGTCGGCACGGCAACGACGTCGTTGTGGTGGTGAGTGCGATGGGCAAGACCACCGACAACCTGATCTCGCTCGCGTCGCAGGTGTCCAACACCCGAACCGGCCGCGAGATGGACATGCTGCTGACCACCGGTGAGCGGATGTCGGCGGCGCTGGTCTGTATGGCGTTGCACGAGCTCGGCATCGAGGCAATCAGCTTCACCGGCAGCCAGGTCGGCATCATCACCGACAACGTGCACGGCAAGGCCAAGATTCTCGAGGTCAAGGGAGACCGGGTCCGGGCCGCGCTCGCCGACGGCAAGGTCTGCGTGATCGCCGGTTTCCAGGGCGTCAGCACCGACAAAGAGATCACCACACTCGGACGCGGCGCCAGCGATCTCACCGCCTCCGCTCTCGCCAAGGCGCTCGGCGCCGATGCGTGCGAGATCTACACCGACGTCACCGGGGTGTTCAGCGCCGATCCGCGCATCGTGCCCCAAGCCCGCAAACTGGCCCACGTCAACTTCGACGAGATGCTCGAGATGGCCGGCGCCGGGAGCAAGGTGCTGGCGCTGCGCAGCGTCGAGTTCGCTCGCAACCACAATGTTCCACTCCATGTGCGTTCCAGCTTCACCTGGGAGCAGGGCACATGGGTCTCTGGCAAGGAGCCAAGTATGGAAGAGCCCATCATCTCCGGTGTGGTCACCGACACCAGCGAGGCCAAGGTCACCGTCTTCGGTGTTCCCGATCGGCCCGGCATTTCGGCCTCACTGTTCGAGCCTTTGGCTGACGCCAACGTCAATGTCGACATGATCGTCCAGAACACGTCCAAGGACGGCACCACCGACATCAGCTTCACGATGCCGAAGGCCGACATGGGTGTTGCCGAGGCCATCGTGGCCCGGGTCGCCCAGGAGATGGGCGCCGGCGGCGTCAACCACGATGCCAGCATTTCCAAGATCAGCCTGGTCGGTGCCGGGATGAAGACCAGCCCGGGCATCGCCGCCAAGATGTTCCGGGTGCTCGCCGACGAGGGTGTCAACATCGAGATGATCTCGACCAGCACGATTCGGATCAGCGTCGTCTGCGCGGCCTCCGATCTCGAAAAGGCAGCGCGCGGCTTGCACACTGCGTTCGGCCTCGACAGCGGCCAGGCCTACGCCGCGCCGTTGCCCGAGCGCAAGTGACAGCTGACAGAATCCTCTGATGCCGCGTCGCCCGCAATTGATCCCATGGAAGACGGCTGGTCGCGTCAGCGAGGACCAGACCTCTGCGGACGACGTCGTGCGTGAGATCGGCTGGGTCTTCAACAACGAGACCGGGGACACGCTCGATCTCAAGGAATTCATCGAGACCGGCGATCACGAGATCTTCGCCTACCTCAATGCGTTTCAACTCAACGAGGACCTCGGCGACAAGACGCTGGTCGAGATCGGCTCCGGTATCGGCCGGATGACCAGCGGTTTCAGCAAGGCGTTCTCGTTGGTCTATGCGTGCGATCTCGACGCTGCGTTCCTCGAGCGTTGCCGTCAGACCGTGGCCCAGTTCGGGATCGTCGAGCGTCTGCGCACCATTCACGTCGCCGACGGCCGCACCCTGGACCTTGCTGATGGCGAGGCCGATATCACGTTCAGCTACATCACGTTGCAGCACTGCCAGCACGACGATGCGTTGTCGCTCGTCGCCGAAGCAGCACGGGTCACCAAGCCAGGCGGTCACGTTGCTCTCAACTTCAGGACCTGGACCGGTATCGACGCGATCCTCTGGCCGCTCGGCAAGGTGACCCGCGCCCTGTGGCGCGTGCCCGGCTTCGGGCCGTGGCTGGCCAAGCGTCGGTTGGCCTCGCGCATTGGATGGCAAGCGAATCGGCTCTCGCCCGACGAAGTGTCACACCACCTCGAATCGTTGCCGGAGAAGTTCGCCACTCGCGTCATCTACCACTCGCCGTACCGTCGTCTGAAGGCCCGCAGCGATGCCGAATTGCGTACGTTCGAAGGCGTCAACCAGAGCCACTGGTGGCTCGTCGCCGAACGACTCTGACCAGCTGCTTCGGTCAGCGACGCGACTCGACCCGGCCTGCGTCGGAAGAACGCAGGTCGGTCGCGATCGAATGCCGGAAAGGCGTCGACAGCCACTCGATCGATTCGTCACCTCGAGCTTCAGTCGCACTACTCGGACCGAGCGAGCACGACGTGCGTCGGTCTATCCGGTGACATGGCCATCCCAACCGGCGGCGCGGATGGGCGTTGGCTCGCTCTGACAAGGTGACGTTCGGGGTCCGATGATGGTGCCGTTCTCGCGGCGGGTGATCCAGGTGTCGGGCATGGTCGCGTGAGGTTCGACGGACAGGTGCAATCGTTCTTTGGCGAGGTCGTGGTGGGGACATTCGACATCGGCGTTGTCCGGGTCGGTCGGTCCTCGGGTTCGTGTTCTGGCCCAGGCAATGGTGTGGTCGATGTGGATCCGCCCGCCGCGGATGTGGCAACCCGGGTGAATGCAACGATCGCCACCGAGAAGAGCGGCTTCACGGGCTGCGCCGGTGAAGAGTCGTTTGCGATGGCCGAGGAAAATCGTCCGTCCGTGTTGGTCGGCGACGACCTTGCGGACGTTGCCGATCAGCAGTGCGGCGAGGAGGTCATTGCGGCTGACGGGTTCGTGGTCGGTGGCGGTTTCACATCGCCGCCCGATCCATCCGGGCTTCTCGTCGCTCGGCATCTCGCTCGGTGTGTCTCTCGATGTCGTCGTGTCGGCTTCGGCCCACGTGTAGTCGTGGCCGGTACCGGCACCGGAGCGGCGGCCCGCCTTGCGCTCTTCGGCGGGGTCGGTGAATGCGTTGCAAATGGCTTCTTCGGCGGTGTCTTGATCGCAGATGATGCTGACGGTGGGTACTCCGGTGCCGTCACCCGCAGCTGCGCACATGTTGGCGAAGGCGTCGAAACGTCGTTGCGTTGGCGTGCGGGCCATCAACGAGGCGTGCATCCCGTCGCCGTAGCGGGCGACTCCCTCGGACCAGTCGGCATCGAACTCGGCGGTGATGAACGGTTCGAGTGCGGCCTCGATCACGGACCCCGAGAGAGCGTCACCACGAACTCGGATCCGGAAGCCCGCTCCTTCTCTTGACTGTGACATGGTCCGGTTGCGCCGCGAGGTTTCGTGGGTGGCGTTGTCACCGTCGGGATCGGCCCAGGCTTGGAATCGTTGGCAGACGGTGACGAAGTCGGGCTGGGGAAGGAGCGATGCATGTTCGATCAAGAGTTCGACGGCGTCGGCGAGAAATGGCGCGACGCGTTCGTTGTTGTGAAGGCGGGTGAACGCATCGATCTGGGCTGGTCCGATGTGCCCTTGGGCGAAGGCGTCGCCGACTGCGGGAAGATCGCGGATCATGCGTGCCGAGCGGACCCATTCGCGGGCCTCGTACGGCGTGCCGTTGACGACGGCCTGGACCCAACAGGCCGTGCTGCGGTGAGCATCGTCGGTGTACGCGCAGGTGGCATCGATGGTGGCGGTCATCGCGAGGAGCAGCGCGCCGAGTTCTCGACGTTGGGTTTCGATGCGGAGGTAGAACGCGTCTCGTTCAGCCGAACGGGTCAGCGATTGGAATGCTTCCAGTTGTGGATGATCGAGCAGCATCCCCATACCGCCACCATACGAAAGGGGTGTGACAGTCCGTTGACCTGCACGTTCGCGACTTTCAGCGACGAATGGACTTGATTGACAACACGACGGGAGTGGGCTCGGTTCCCTCGCTGAACTCGGCGAGTTCGAAGCCGGATTCGACGAAGGCGTTGAGCAATTGCGGAAGCGGGAAGTGGACGGCCCCGACCTTGTCGCGCACGCCGCCGGTCGTCCACGACTCCTTTGTCCAG
>JBDSDH010000193.1:0-5853 GCA_039920665.1 Ilumatobacteraceae bacterium | reverse complement strand
CGTTGAACGAAACGCATCGCTCGAGGGATGCATCGTTTGATTCCCGAGACGAGCTGTTGATTCCCGAGACGAGCTGTTGATTCCCGAGACGAGCTGTTGATTCCCGAGACGAGCTGTTGATTCCCGAGACGAGCTGTTGATTCCCGAGACGAGCTTGGGAGTCGTCGGCAGATTCCATGTGGCATTGCCGGGATCGATCCGTTCCGAACTGAACCCGACGAAGAAGTCGACCCCCGCCGCCGGCCCGGATTCCTTGTCGAGGATCGGTGCCAGCACGTCCGCGGTGGTTCCCGGATACGTCGTCGACTCGAGAATCACCACGCTCCGTGAGTCACGAACCGACCGATCGATTCGGCTGCGACGCGAACGCGGGCGAGATCGGGAGATCCATTGCCGACTGGCGTGGGCACGGCGATGATCGCGAAGTCGAACCCGCCGTCGAATTCCGTCGTGGCGACGAATCGATTCGATTCCAACGCAGTGGCGATCTACGCGTCCGACACATTCTCGACTGGGCTCGACCCACCCTGGATTCGGGCGATGCGTGAGCCGATCACGTCCACTCCGACAGCATCGAACCCAGCTGCAACCGCCCGCATCGTCAGCGGAAGACCGACGTGACCAAGGCCGACGACGACCAGTCACCCGACGCGCTGTGGACCAGAAACGGCATCAGTTGGCACGAGCGGCAGCGTACGTTCATTGCCCTTGGACACATCCGATTCATCGCTGCGAGTGATCGTTCGTCATCGTTCACACGTGCCCAAGATCGGAGGGATCACGCGCCGACGAGCACGACCACGGGTTTGGCTTGACCGCTCCGGAACGATTCGTACACCGCGAGCAATTCGTCGTCGTGGAACACGGCCCAGGGACCGTCGCCGTCCCACACCGGCAGCAGGCGACCGTGGGCGACGTCGTCGGCGCCGGCGCTGTCGACCAACACGATGGGCAGGTGCGCCACTGCGGTCTCCACCGCGAGCAGCGTCGATGACTCGACTGTCTGCGCTTGCTCGAGGGTGAATCGACCAACACGGGTTCGACGCAGATTGCGGAGGTGCGCTCCTCCGCCGAGCAGCCGACCGAGGTCATCGGCCAGGGTGCGGATGTAGGTGCCCGAGGAGCAGTCGACCGTGGCCCGCAACACCATCGGGTCGTCAGTCGACTCGAGGTCGAATCGGCTGACGGTGACCGGGCGCGGCTGGCGTTCGACTTCGATTCCGGCGCGAGCGAGTTCGTGCAGTCGCTTGCCATCGACCTTCAGTGCCGACACCATGGGAGGCACCTGCAGGATATCGCCGGTGAGATGCTCGGCTGCAGCGGCACGCGCCGCTTCGACGGTCACTCCGCTCATGTCGAACGTGGCCGTCACCGCACCCTCGTTGTCCAGTGATGCGGTCGTCGCACCGAGCACGATCTCGCCGACGTATGACTTGTCGACACCCGTCAGGAATCGCATCAACCGCGTCGCATTGCCGACGCAGACGACGAGCACCCCGGTGGCCCCGGGATCGAGGGTTCCGGCATGACCGATCCGCTTCTCGCCGAAGTGACGACGGAGTTGGTTGACGACGTCGTGGCTGGTGACACCGGCCGGCTTGTCGATGATCGCCATGCCATGGACCGTCGGCGGTCTACGCCTCGCCATCGGCGCCCATCAGCCCACGCTCGGGATAATCCCGATCGGGGCCGTCGGCGGGCTCAGCGACGCCATCGTCATCAGCGACTTCCTGCAATGGACTCGGGTTGGCCTTGAGGATCTTCTCGATCCGCTCTGCGGAACGGATGACATCGTCGGGTGCGAAGTGCAGGATCGGCGTCTTCTTCGACCGGATCTGGCGAGCCACCGAACTCTGCAGCCGCACCCGGTACCGGGTGAGCGCTTCGAGAATGTCGGCGTCTCCGTCTTCGCCGCGCAGCGAATCGAAAAACACCGTCGCCCGGTTCATCTCCGAATCGACGTCGATGTTGGTGATGGTGACGAGATCGAGGTGTTCGTCGTCGATCGCAACAAGTTCTTCGGCGATCACTTGCCGCAGCGATTGATTGAGCCGGGCTTCACGCGGATACCGGTGCTGGCTCGGGGCGCTGGAGCGCCGCTTGGTTGGCTTGGCCATGACAGATCACGTCCTTTCGAGAGTGAAGAATCTACCCGGGGGTGCCAACACCGAGCCCGGGACTTTGGCTCGGCTGCACGCCGCCGATCATCCGAAGTCGGGGCGGCTCCGGATCGAACGCTTCAGTTCGGACATGCCCGACGTCGTGGCGATGGTTTCGATCGCGTCCCACAAGCGCAGCGCTGCATCCCCACGCGGGATATTGGAAATCACCGGTCCGAAAAAGCTTGCCTCGCGGTCATCACCGGGGTGGAACGTGATGATCGGCGTCCCGACATCTTTGCCGGTGCGTTCGAAGGCGAGCGCGGTTTCGTCCCGGATGTACTGGTCGTGCGACTCATCACTGCCAGCGGCGAGCAACGACGGATCGAGCCCAGCGTCGGTCAGCGCCGTGGTGATGACGGACTGGAAGTACCCGTCCGGACGCTCACCGACCCGGTTGTTGTGCAGTTCGGTGCCGATCGCGGTGTAGTACGCAGCCACCGATGCATTGCCGTGATCGAGCCGGATCTGATCGGCGACGCGCAATGCCGACAATCCATCGAGATGGCCCTGACGGTAGGTCGGCGTGTACCAATCGGCGACCAAGTTCTCGTTGATCACTGCCAGCGAGATAAACCGCCACTCGACCTCGTAGTCACGCAGTTGTTGCACCTCGGTCACCCAGCGCGACGTGATCCACGCCCACGGACACACGGGATCGAAGAAGAATTCAATATCGGCCATGGCTGGAGGCTATCCAGCCATGGCCGATCTGAAATCGGTCGTGATCCGGATCAGACCCGCGGGATCTCGCGCTCTTCGAACGTCTCGATCAGGTCGCCCGGCTTCAGGTCCTGGAAGTCGCTCAGGCCGATACCGCACTCGAAGCCCTCGCGGACCTCGCGGGTGTCTTCCTTGAAGCGCTTCAGCGACGTGATGCTGCCCTTCCAGATGATGACGCCTTCGCGAAGGAAGCGCACCTTGCTGCCGCGTGTGATCGAGCCCGACCGCACGAGACAACCGGCGATGCCACCGATACGAGGGACCTTGAAGACTTCGCGGACCTCGGCTTCGCCGGTGACCACTTCTTCGAACTCCGGTGCCAACATGCCGACCATTGCCCGCTCGATGTCCTCGAGCAGTTTGTAGATGATCTCGTAGGTCCGGATCTCGACGCCTTCGCTGGCCGCCATCTCACGGGCCTTGCGGTCCGGGCGGACGTTGAAGCCGATGAGGGTCGCGTTGGTGGTGGCCGCCAACATGATGTCGTTCTCGCTGATACCGCCGACACCACGGTTGACGAATGCCAGCTTGACCGTCTCGCGTTCGAGCCGGCGCAGGCTTTCGGTGACCGCTTCGAGCGAACCGTTCACGTCGGCCTTGAGCACGATGTTGAGCGTTGCGACTTCGCCTGCCTGGATCTGGCTGAAGATGTCCTCCAACTTGACGCCCCGCTGGACGCGAGCGTCGCCACGCTGGTTGATCATCGTTGCCCGATGGCCGCGTGCTTCGCCGACCAGACGAGCAGTCTTTTCGTTGCCAGCGGCACGGAACTCGTCGCCGGCGTTGGGAACGATCGACAGACCGAGCACCTGGACGGGTGTCGACGGTCCAACGGATTTGACCTGCTCACCCTTGTCGTTGATGAGTGCACGGACCTTGCCCCACGCAGCGCCAGCCACGATCGGATCGCCGACCTTGAGCGTGCCTTTGTCGACGAGGACCGTCGCCACTGGGCCACGACCCGTGTCGAGCTTGGCTTCGAGCACGATGCCCTTGGCCCGGCCGGTCGGGTTGGCGGTGAGCTCTTCGAGTTCGGCCACTGCAGCCAACTGCTCGAGCAGATCGTCGATACCGAGGTCTTGGGTCGCCGACATCTCGACGACGATGGTGTCCCCACCCCACGACTCGGGGACGAGTTCGTGCTCGGCCAACTGAGCCATGACGCGCTGCGGATCGGCGTTGTCCTTGTCGATCTTGTTCAACGCGACCACGATCGGCACATCGGCCGCCTTGGCGTGGTTGATTGCTTCGATCGTCTGCGGCATGACACCGTCGTCGGCTGCGACCATCAGCACCACGATGTCGGTGACCTGAGCACCACGAGCACGCATCTTGGAGAACGCCGCGTGACCCGGGGTGTCGATGAAGGTGACCTCGCTGCCGCTGTCGGTCATCACCTTGTACGCACCGATGTGCTGAGTGATGCCGCCGGCCTCGCCGGACACGACGTTGGCGTGGCGGATCTTGTCGAGCAGCGTGGTCTTGCCGTGGTCGACGTGGCCCATCACGGTGACGACGGGAGCACGTGGCGCCTGAAGCGACTCGTCCTCGTCGTCGCTGTCGTCGAACAGCGCTTGGAGTTCCATCTCCTCTTGCTGACCGGTCTCGACCAGCAACAGATCGGCGCCGATCTCGAGCGCGAACAGTTCCATCTGTTCGTCAGCGAGGGTCATCGTTGCGGTGATCATCTCACCGTTGTTGAGCAGGAACCGGATGACGTCGGCCGCGGTGCGGTTCAGTTTGGGAGCGAACTCCTGAGCCGACACGCCGCGCTCGATGATGATGGTGCCTTCGGGGACGGGCGCGTCACTGTTGGTGTAGTTGCCCATCGACTGCGGCTGCAGCTCGTTGAAGTCACGACGACGACGACGGCTCTTACCCTTGCGGGGCGCACGACGCTGACCGCTGGGGCGAGGACCACTGCCGCCGGGACCACCGCTGCCGGGGCCGCCACCAGGGCCACCACCGGGACGAGGTGGGAAACCGCCACCGGGACGGGCACCACCGGGACCACCGGGACGAGCACCACCGGGACCACCCGGGCGCGGCGCAAACCCGCCGCCCGGACGAGCACCACCGGGACCGCCGGGGCGCGGCGAGAAGCTGTTACCGGGACGAGACCCGGGCCCAGCCGGGCGAGCACTGCCGGGAGGCGGCGGGATCGGACGACCTGTTGCGGACACCGGACGACCACCGCTGCCGGGTGGCGGCGGGATCGGACGACCGGATGCTCCGGTCGGGCGACCGGGAGGCATCCCGCTACCAGGCGGCGCCGGACGCGGGGCGGCCCCAGCGGGAGCGGGCCGTGAGCCAGCACCGGACGGCGCGGGGCGCGGCGTCCCCTGCTGCGGTTGCGTGGGTGCCGGCGATGACGGCGTGGGCATCGGAGGCGCCTGCTCGGGCAACGGTCGAGCAGCGACGCCGGACGAGGCGCGTGGCGGCTCGCTCGGGCGGGTACTCGAGATGACCCGGTGCTCGGTATCGGCAGGCGGCGTCGGCGCAGCCGCAACCGGCGTCGGTGCGGGGGCAGTCGGCGCAGGCGCAGGCGTCGCTGCTGCGGCGGCAGGAGCCGGAGTTGGTGCCGGGGCTGGAGCAACCGGAGCGGTTGTCGCAGCTGGCGCCGGAGGAGCAGCCGCTGGGGCTGGCGCTGCAGCTGCCGCTGGCGCTGCAGCTGCCGCTGGCGCCGGTGCTGCCGTCACCGGAGCGGGTGTTGGCGTCGGCACCGCAGCGGGCGTCGGCGCCGGGGCCGCAGTGGCCGGAGCCACTGGCGCGGTTGCGGCGACTGCAGCGGCGGGCGTCGGCGTCGGAGCTGGCGCAGCAGCAGCCATCGTCGGGGCTGCGGGTTTCGCTTCCGAAACCGACGCGGCCGGCGCTTCGTCCACGCGCGGTTCGGACTTGGCCGCACCCTTTTTGGCCGCGGTCTTCTTCGCTGGCTTGACCTCTTCAGGCTGCTGCTCGCGGGTGAGGCCGT
>JBDSDH010000192.1:0-26328 GCA_039920665.1 Ilumatobacteraceae bacterium | reverse complement strand
GTGCGGCCGTACGGGCCGCACCCGACTGCACTGAGGGCATCGACTGAGTCGGACGCGGTTCGGTGGCCATCGTGATCGAGAAGTCGTTGCCCACATCGGCATCGCCCTGAGCCGGGAAAGCCGTTGGCTCGGGTGGTTCGACCGCAACTGGAGCATCGGGTGTCGGAGCAATGGCCGGGATCATTCCGGTCGGCGGTGGCGGCGGGGTGAAGTGCGGATGGCCATCGACGTCGGCATTGGCGAGCACGATGTCGATCTTCGGTGCGGCCGCGAGCACATCGATCTTCTCGGTCCGAGGTGCATCGGACCCGGTGGGCACCATTGGTTCGGCAGCGGGCGCCAGTGAGGTGCCCGGTGCGGATGGGGTGCCCGATGCAGAATCTTGCGTGGCCTGGCTGGCTGCGGCCGAAACCGCCGCAGCCGGAACAGACGTGGTCGGAACGGCTGCCGAGGTCGGGTCTCGGTGGCCCGACGAATCGTCGACAGCGACCATCGCGACGGTGGGTGCGTCGGGCACGGGTACAGGCGGCACGATCGGGTTCGCCGCTGTCGGCTCGGGTCGCTGGACCGGGCCGGTGGGGTCCGTTGGACGACGCATGCCACCCGTGCTGTCGCTGGTGACGATCGGCAACACGCCAGGACGCGGCAGCTTCTCGGCTGCCATCACCAAGGCCCGCCCGAATTCGGCCGCGTCGTATCGGTCTGAGGCGTTGGGGTTGCCTGCCCGCGACAACACTGAGGCCAGCGGGCCGAAGTCGGCCGAGACCGGTACCAGCTTGTCGAGCCGAGCGTTGAGCGTGGCGACGGTGGAGTCGGACGAGAACGGAACATGACCGGTGACGGCCTCGATCATCACCAGACACAACGAGTAGATGTCCGTCGACGAATCGAGCGTCCCGTCGGCCTGGTTGCCGCCCCGGGCTTGTTCTGGCGAGGCGTAACGGGCGGCGTCGATACCAGCGGCGGTGGGTTCACGCCAGGTCTGTTCGGCCACCATCCGAGAAATGCCGACGTCGAGGATGCGGACGTGTCGATCGTCGCCGAAAGCGAGGTTGGCCGGCTTCAGATCGCGATGGATCACGCCGCGTCTGTGCATGTAATCGAGGCCCCGGCAGGCATCGAGTCCGACCATCAGCGCTTGTGAGGGCGTCAACAGCCGACCACGATCGAGCATGTCGCGCAAGCTGCCGCCGCTGAGATGTTCGAGCACGAGATACGGCACCGTGGTGCCCTCGACCTCTTCCACGCCCCAATCGAACACGGCATTGAGATTGGGGTGAGTCATCGAACCAGCGACTTGGGCCTCGAGCCGGAACCGGGCCTCCTGAGACTGGTTGCTGACGAACTGGGGCAACATGATCTTGACCGCGACCGGTCGTTGCAGTTGCTCGTCGACGGCGTCGAGCACGATCCCGTGGGCGCCCGTGCCACGCCGTTGGACCAGCCGGTATCGCCCAGCGAGAGCACGTCCGATGAGTGCGTCGTTGCTTGCCATGAGGCAACTGAAACTACCGGTTGCCACCGACACTTGGGTCGCGCCAGCTCTCTGGCCGACCGACCATGAACCCCATTTCACATGCTCGGTTTGGGAGGCAACGGTGGGAATCCGGATGTTGACGATGAGAATGGGCTGGTGAGACGCATCAATCCCAAGTTCGGTCGCGTGGCGGTCAGCATGCTAATCGCACTCGGGTTCGTCATCGTTTTCCTCGGCGTCAACAAGTCGGTCACCGGCAAGGACGCCCAGAAGACGCCAGACGAGATCGAGTCGGTCCAACCGGTCCGCAACGCACAACAGGTCCAGCAGCAGGAATCGATCGTCGTCGACCTGATCGAGGGCTACACCGGCACGATCACGATCAACACCGTGCCGATCGCGACCACAAACCTGTCGGACATCTCGAGCGACGGCGTCGAGCCCGGCGCCCAGGTACCGCTCCCGAAGACGACGATCTTCGAGCCCGGCAACTTCACGCTGACGTTCACGCCTTCCAAAGGTGCGGCCATTGAGGACTACCTCACGGGAGTCAACGTTGCGGTCGTCACCTACTGGAAGATCACGGAAGGCCCGAACTTCGCCAAGTCGTTCACCTGGCAGTTCGACGTCATCTGATCGGTTCGCCGACTCATCCGGCTGCCTCGACTTCTTCGGCTGCTTCTTCGGCTGCTTCTTTGGCTCGTTCGGCTGCCGGTGGCAGCTCGCCGGTCGCGAGCAGATGATCGAAACCTTCGCCGTCGAGGATCGGAATGCCGAGCTCGGTGGCCTTGGCCAACTTCGATGCGCCGGGCTCCGCGCCGACCACGACCGCGAACGTCTTTTTGCTGACGCTGCCAGGGCTCTTGCCGCCGCGGTCCTTGATCGCGACTTCTGCCTCTTCGCGGTTGTAGGCGTCGAGGGTGCCGGTGACCACGACTGCCTTGCCGGCCAAATTCTGCGCCAACCGGCTGACGACCACGTTGCCGAACTCGACGCCTGCAGTTCGCAGCTTCTCGATGAATGCCCGGTTGGCATCGACCGCGAACCAGCGCTTGATCGAGGCCGCGATGATGCCGCCGACCCCTTCCGTCAGCGCAAGATCGGCGTCGCCTGCCTGGATGATCGCGTCGAGATTGCCGAACGCCCGGCTGAGCGCGTCGGCTGCTGACGGACCGAGGTGTTTGATGCCGAGCGCGGTGAGCAACTTCGGCAACGGACGGTCCGTCGATGACTGGATCGACTCGACCAATCGCTCGGCACTGATCCGGGCGAATCCTTCCAATTGCAACAACTGTTCGACGGTGAGCGAATAGATGTCGGCCGGATCGGCGACGAGTCCGGCTTCGCTGAGTTGAAACACGGTTCGCTCGCCGAGACCCTCGATGTCCATTGCCCCGCGAGTCGCGAAGTAGATGATCCGCTGGTCGCGTTGAAACGGGCACATCGGCTCGACGCAGGCGAAGTTGGCCCCACCTTCCGGCCGCACGAGGGTCGATCCGAGAGGACACGGACACGTGGTCGGGAACACCCATGGCGTGCTGTCAGCGGGCCGCAACGACAGCACTGGTCCCACGACTTCGGGAATCACGTCGCCGGCCTTGCGGACAATGACGGTGTCACCCGGACGGACGTCTTTGAGCGCGACTTGATCCTGATTGTGCAGGGTGGACATGCCCACGGTGGATCCACCGACGAACACCGGCTCGAGGACTGCGAAAGGAGTGACCCGACCGGTGCGGCCGACCGACACCATGATGTCGTTGAGCAGGGTAGTGCGTTCCTCTGGCGGGAACTTGAACGCGATAGCCCATCGCGGCGCTCGGGAGGTGAAGCCCAGCAGTTCGCGCTGGACGAGATCGTCGACTTTGACCACGCAGCCATCGATGTCGTACGCGAGATCGTGGCGATTCAGTTGCCAATGTGCGCAGAACGCAGCAACCTCGTCGACACCGGTGACCTGGCGGACCTCGGGATTGACCGGGAAGCCGAGTGCGCCCAGGAACTGCAACGTCTCGTGATGCGAACTGAACTCCGGTCCACCGATCACCTCGCCGAGTTGATAGCACCAGAAGCTGAGCGAGCGTTTGGCCGTGATCGTCGGATCCTTCTGACGCAGGCTCCCGGCCGCTGCATTGCGCGGGTTGACGAGCAACTTGTCGCCAACCGCCAGCGCGGCGGCATTGAGCGAATCGAAGCTGGCCTGGGGCATGTACACCTCACCCCGCACCTCGAGCACCTCGGGAACCGCGACGCCGTCCGGGGCGGTGAGCCTGTGCGGGATGACGCTGATGGTCTTGATGTTGGCGGTGACGTCTTCGCCGACACGGCCGTCGCCGCGTGTGGCCGCCTGGACCAGCACACCGTTCTCGTAGCGGATGCTCATCGCCACGCCGTCGATCTTGAGTTCGCACACGAACGTCGCCGTCGCGCCGCCGAGACCGCGCAACAATCGCTCGCCCCAACCGGTGAGCTCGCCGGCATCCATTGCGTTGTCGAGGCTGGTCATCGGCATTCGATGCACCACCGGAGCGAACGTCGCCGAGACGGATCCGCCCACGTTCAGTGTCGGTGAATCGGGGCTGGCGGCTTCCGGGTGCAGCTCTTCGAGCGCCCGCAGCTCACGCATCAACAGGTCGTAATCGGCATCACTGATCTCGGGCGCGTCGAGGTCGTTGTAGAGATGGTTGTGATGCACGAGCTGCTCTCGCAGTTCGGTGATGCGCTGGAGATCGTCAGCAGATTCGGCCACAGCGGAAACCCTACCGAACGGGTGTGACAGCTCTCCGAGAACTGCCCTGGCGGTTTCGCCGGCTGCGTCAGGCGCCGAATGCGAAGCGGGTCGCGGCCGCCTGATCGCGCACGCGAGCGGAGAGTTCGGCGTTGATCCGCAGCACACGCTCGGCGACGACCGGGCTGTGCAGACCGAGACCGCAGGCCGGCGTGATCAGACTCTGCTGGCGAAGCAACGCTGGATTGCAGCCGCGCTGCACGAGCTGACACCACAGTTCGCACAGCTTCTTCCACGGCCGCTCGGCCGACAGCGGTATCGGACCGTCGGTCGGCACCGCGCCCCAAGCGATCCAGCCACCACGTTCGAGGAACCGCTGGATGTAGCCGGCGCTGTCGACCAGATTCAGTGAGGCCGGGACCGACACCAGAGCGGGGCCTGCAGCGACGAGCGACGAGAAGTCGGCCGTGCCGCAGCAATGCACCCCGGAGATGGCCAACGGTTCGATCGTTGCGAGCACACCGGACAAGAGATCGATCGCGACATCGGGAGCGAGCGGGAAGCCTGGTTCACGAATCGCTCCGAACTCGGGCTCGTCGAGCACGACGATCTGCTGATTGTGAGGCAACGCTTCGGCAACTGCGGTGAGCAGGTTCTGGACGTGGCCGCGCACCGCTCGCCCGGCGACTTCGAACGCAACGGTCGCAGGAACCCCGGCCCGGGTGAGACTCATCCCGAGCGTGATTGGACCGACCATCTGCCACTTGACCGGACCGCTGAACTCGGCTGCACAGCTGAGGAAGCTTCGAAACGCGCCGAATGCAGCGTGGTCGAGATCGGTTCGGACCGGGCTGCTCGAGTTGATCCGGACGGGATCGACAGCAATCGAGCCGTACTGGCCGGCGGTGACGCCGTCGATGCCAATCAACGCCTGGGCGATCATGCTCTCGGCCGGCGAACGCTTGGGCAGCGAGGGAATCGTGACGATGTCGGTCGACGACACGCTGAGCGTGATCGCGTCGACGAACGACAGATGGGGCAGGCTGCCCACGGCCATCGACATCCCACCGAGGACTCGTGCCGGCATCCGTGGACGCGTCGGGGCAGCGCTCGAGTTCGAGCTTTCTCCACGACGTGTCATTCGGTTGCCTCCTCCCCGCACTCTGTCCTGTGCGTCACTGCCTTCGTCACTCGTTGACCGTTCGTTCTTCGCTCGATCTTCGCGGATCGAGCCTGATCCAACTGTTACGGCGGTTTGGCCGCCGTGCGGATTGCCCAGTTATCGTGACACAGCCGATCGGGAGAACAACAACCGACCGTGTTTCGATCCGATGAACGCTTCCACCACGACCTCCCCCCCAGGCCGACCCGGCACCGGCACCGCGTGGTTGCTGCGGCTCGTGTGGTTGCTGCAGCCGGTTGCATTCGTACCGCTTCTCGGCGATGCGAGCCAGTCGCTCGGATCGGCCGGATCGGCCGTCGTCGCTGTGCTCGGTTGGGCATCGTGGGCGGCCGTGCTGTTGGCGACGTTGGTGCCGAGCACCGTCAGTCTCACCGCCGGTCGACTTGCATCACCGGTCACCGTCGGCGTGGCACTCGTCGCCGGGATCGGCCCGTCGGTGGCCGGCTGGAAGGTGGCCGCGGCGATCGCTGCCGGCGGGATCGCAATCGTGGTCTGGTTCAGCGGCGAGGTCGGGGCAATGCTTGCCCAGGGATCCGCCTACGGCGCCGAGGAGCGGTTCCCGCTCAAGCCACCGGTGCCGTACCTCGTGCCGATGATCGCGTTCTGGTTGCTGCTGAGCGGCTGTGCGCTCGCCGGTGCGACGCTGCTCGCCAACGAGTCGTGGATCTTCGGTGGACTCTTCACCTCAGCAGCCATTGCGTTGGCGTGGTTCGTCGGACCACGGTTCCATCAACTTGCTCGTCGGTGGCTGGTGGTCGTGCCGGTCGGCGTCGTCGTTCACGACCCGATGTTGCTGGTCGAGAACGCGCTGTTCCGCAACTCCGAACTCGAAGCAATCCACCTCGCCCCGGTCGGCACCGAAGCCGCTGACCTCACGGGTGGCACCGCCGGGGTTCCGATCGAGATCGTGCTGCGCGAGATGGACACCATCATCAAGGCCGACCGAGACAAGCCGCAGGGCGCCGCCATCCACGTCCGGAGTCTGCTGGTCAGCCCTACCCGCCCGGGCAAAGCCCTGCGCGCTGCAGCGGCGAGAAACCTGCCCGTCGGCTGATCAGGAGAGCGGGGCGCCCGCGATGCCGCCGCCGAGCACGAACCGGTCGCTCGGGTCGTAGATGACCACACTCTGGCCGGGCGCGATCCGACGCTGCGGATCGGTCCAGCGGACCAACACAGTTCGTCCTTCGGTGTCGGCATCAGCGCCGGGACCGATGGTGATCGTCGCTGGCTGCGGGGTTCCGTGAGCGCTGCACTGGACCAGCACCGTGGGAAACGCCGCAGCGGTGGCTGCGTCGTGGACCCAGGTCATGGCGTGCACCACATGACCGGCCACGAACAACTCGGATTCGGCGCCGACCGTGACGGTGGCAGTGGTCACGTCGATATCGACCACGAACTGCTTCGGACCGCCACCGGGCAGGCCGATACCACGCCGCTGGCCGAGCGTGATCATCTCCACCGCAGGCACCGTGCCGACCGTGCTACCGGTGCCGTCGACGACCCGGCCCTCGCGGAACGGAATCCGATGGCCGAGGAATGTGGTCCTCCCACCGGTGCTGGTGATGAAGCAGACATCCTGACTGTCGGGCTTGGTCGCAGTGCGCAGCCCCAGCCGCGCCGCATGGGCGCGCACTTCGGGTTTGGTCATCGAACCGACGGGGAACAGGGTGCGGCGCAGCTCTTCCTGGTCGATCATGTGCACGACGTAGCTCTGATCCTTGTCGCGATCTGCGCCCCGCTCGAGCTCGATCCCGCGCTCGGACCGGGTGGTCCGGGCATGGTGACCGGTTGCGACCGCATCGAAACCGAGCAGCGTCGCCCGCTCGCTGAGCCGGGCGAACTTGACGTGCCGATTGCACTCGATGCACGGGTTAGGCGTGATGCCATCGGCATGAGCCTGGACGTACGGATCGACGACGTGAGTGTTGAAATCCTCGGTGAAGTTGAACACGAGGTGGTCGATGCCGAGTTGCTGGGCCACCCGTCGAGCGTCGTCGACGTCGCTGACGCTGCAGCAGCCGGTGTCGCTCTCGCCACCCCACAAGCGCATCGTGACGCCGACGACTTCGTGACCCTGCTCGACGAGCAGTGCCGCTGCGACCGACGAATCGACGCCGCCACTCATCGCGATCATCACCTTCATGTCGATGCCCCGCTCTGCGTGGTCGCTGCGGCGTGCCCGGGACGAGGTGCTCGCAGCCGTTGGACCGCGCCGACCACGACATCGATCGCGCGGTCGATGTCGTCCTCGGTGGTGGTGCTGCCGAGCGTCATCCGCAGTGCGCCGAGCGAGTGCCGCCGATCGACACCCATCGCCGCGAGCACATGCGACGGCTCCATCGCCCCGGACGCGCAGGCCGAGGCCGCAGATGCGCAGACATTGGCCTCGTCGAGCAGGAACAGCAGCGACTCGCTCTCGATTCCGGCGATGCAGATGTGAGCCGAGCCGACCACCTTGGCATCGCGGGCGACTGTCTCGATCACGTCGTCGAGTTCGGCGAGCACGGAATCGACGAGATGATTGCGCAGCGTTTCGATCCGCAGGTTGTCGGCCACTCGTTCCATGTCGGTCAGCCGCAGCGCCTCGGTCATCGCGACGATGCCGGCCACATTGTGGGTGCCGCTGCGCCGATCGCGTTCTTGTCCCCCGCCCTGGAGCAACGGCTCGAGCACCGTGCCCTGGCGAGCCATCAGCAGCCCGACGCCCTTGGGGCCGCCGAACTTGTGGGCCGACAGGGCGAGCAGGTCGACGTGGGGGGTGAGAGTGCGCAGGTCGATCCAGCATGGCGCCTGGACAGCGTCGGTGAGGACCCGCGCAGTGGGCGCATGCCGACGGACCACGGCGGCCACATCGGGCAGCGATGTGATCGAGCCGACCTCGTTGTTGACGGCCATCACCGACACGATCGAGACGGTTCCGCCGGCGGCGGCGATGTTGTCGAGCGTCGCCGCCAGCGCCACGAGATCGACACGAGCAGCATTGTCGACGGCGACGATCCGGCCGCCACCATGCAGGGTCGCGTGCAGGACTGCGTGGTGCTCGACGGCCGGACACACGCCGATGCCACCCTGGCGCTGCTGCGTGCCGGCGATTGCGGCGTTGTCGCTCTCGGTGCCGCAGCCGGTGAACACGATCTCTCCTGGCGTGCAGCCGAGTGCGTCGGCCACGACGTCGCGGCATTCGTCGACGACCTGGCGAACCGACCGGGCAAAGCGATGCGAGCCGCTCGGGTTGGCAAACCGCTCACTCAGGAACGGCAACATCGCCTCGACCGCCTCGGGGCGCATCGGGGTGGTTGCAGCATGATCGAGGTAGACGAGCGGGTCGGCCATCAACACGGAGACAAGGGTACCGCCCCCAAGTTTCGCGAACGTTCCTGACCCCTGGCGGGTCACAATTCGTGCAAACAACAGCAAGCACTGTGCACACTCGCGTTTCGCGCGCTCGAAGTGACCTCAGAAGAGGCAGAAGTCTTCGCGAAACGGGGGGTGGGCGATTGCTTGCGTCGAACCCATCGGAGGTTTATCGTGCGACGGGCGTCACACCGACGCGCCGGCATCAGGGTCGATGTCGTGAGACCACGGGGGTCATTTCAATGCGCCGTTTCCGTTCCGCCCGTCCTCGCTCACGCACCGTGCTCGCAGCGGTGCTCGCCGCCGCCAGCGTCGTCTACGCCACGGCCGCCCCCACGCCGGCAGCAGCCGATGGTCCCGCCGTCGGCGCACCATGGGCCGTCAGCATCGGCGACTCGTACATCAGCGGCGAAGGTGGGCGCTGGGCCGGCAACAGCAACGTCAGCCCCAACTACACCGATGCCCTCGGACCGACCGCATACTTCGACAACGCCTCCAACAATGCCGAGGTCATCGAGCGGTGCCACCGCAGCAAGGCGGCCGAGATCCACATCGGCGGTGGCGTCAACAGCGCCAACCTGGCCTGCAGCGGCGCCAAGGTCGCGACCGACGCGAGTGGCCAGTACTTCAAACCAGGTGTCGACTTCTACAGCGATGCCAGCGGACGCAAGGGCCAAGCGCAGCTCCTGCAGGAGTTCGCCGCGAGCCACAACGTCACGATGATCCAGCTGTCGATCGGTGGCAACGACTTCAACTTCGCCTCGATCGTCCAAGCCTGCGTCACCAACTTCCTCACGTCGCCCTCGTGGTGGCCGAACTACTGCAACGACGACAACTCGGTGAAATCGAACTTCACCACCGCCAACGTCAGCGCCAAGACCATCGCGATCACCGGAGCGATCACCAACATCAAGACGGCGATGTCCAATGCCGGTTACAACACCTCGCAGTACACCATCGTCGCCCAGACCTACCCTTCGCCGGTGCCGAACAGCAACGGTTTCCGCTACTCCCAGAGTGGCTACACCCGCCAGAGCACCGGTGGCTGCGGGTTCTGGAACAACGACGCCAACTGGGCCAACGCAACGGCACTCGTCAAGATCAACAACTCGGTCAAGGCTGCCGCTGCCTCCAGTGGCCCGAACGTGAAGGTGCTGGACCTGGCGGCGGCGTTCAACGGTCGCCGGCTGTGCGAGAACACGGTGGGCCTGCTCGAGGAAAAGGGTCTCGACACCTGGACCAACCCGAACGCCGTCAACGTGACCGAGTGGATCGAACAGATCCGCACCGCCTCGACGATCTTCGGTCCGTACTTCGTCCAGGAATCCCTGCACCCCAACTACTGGGGTGAACTCGCGATCCGCAACTGCGTGCGCCAGGCGTACAACGGCGGAGCCATCCGAGGCGGCACGTGCAGCCCCGGGACCGGGTTGAACGCCGCCGGCGAACCCAACATGACCCTCAGCTGACGCCCCCGCTCCCCGCTCCCCGCTGCCGGCACAGGATCAGCGGTGGGGGTTCCAGGCGGTGGGTTGGTAGGAGGGGAACGCTCGCCGTTGGTAGCGGGCGATGACGCACAGCAGGAACGTCTCCGGGTGGACCTGCTGCGGGCGTTGGTGGCGCAGCAGGAGGGCGGTCCGGTCAGCGAGATCGAGGGCGACTGCGTAGCGGGCGGCCGGGGTCAGCTCCCGGATCCGGAGCAGGTACGACCGCACCACGGTGTGTTGGTCGACGGTGAACGCGGTGGGATCGATCGACGCTGCATAGCCCTCGAAGCCGGCCGGCACGGGAAACCAGATGCCCGAGGGCAGCGCCGTGCGATCAGGATCGCGGATCACGATCGTGCCGGCCAGGAGATCGCCGATCCGCTGTCTGTTGGGGGTGCCGAGCACGAAGAAGATCCCGACCAAACCACCCGGCGGTATCCACTTGTCGACCAAACCGCCCATCGCCCGCAGCGCAGCATGGCGGAAGCGGATCGGCGCACCCTCGATGGTCACCACCCGCAATCCCATCGCTGCCTTGCCCAGGGTCCGTCCGCGAGACACCATTTCCGACACCAGCGGATAGCCGAAGATCACCACGAACAGCAGGATCGCGAACACGGCCTGCTGGACCTGCGCGCTGGCCGATCCGGCGACGTTCATCACCAGCAGCGCAATCACGAGCAGGGCGAGGTACAGGGCGGCCTGGGCGAGTGCATCGATCACACCGGAGAACAAGCGAGAGGCGATGCCGGCCGTGTCGAGTTCGAGCACCACGGCTTCAGGAGTGATGATCCCTTCCGACTCCCGCGTCGACACCCACCCGGATTGGCGGTGTGAGAGGTCACCGAAGCCCGCGCTCATACGACGGCCACCTTATGCGCGCTGCGCCTACTGTGGTCGGCGATGGACATCGACGCATTCGTGGTGCGCAATCAAGTGGCGTGGTTCCGGCTCAGCCAACTGACCGACACGGCCCGCAAGCCTCGATCGCTGTCGCCGGATCAACTCGACGAACTGGTCCATCTGTACCAACGCACCAGCGCCCACCTGGCCGACGCCCGGATCACCTACGCCGGCGATCAGGCGCTGGTTGCCCGACTGACGCTGCTCGTCACCGACGCCCACAACGTGCTCTACAGCCAGCGCGATGTCGAAGTCCGCCGCGGCCTGCGAGAGTTCGCGACGGTCACGTTTCCCACCGCCGTCTGGGGTATCCGCTGGTTCGTGCTTGCGGCAGCGCTGCTGACGGCCATTCCCTGGGCGGTACTCAACATCTGGCTCGCCATCTCACCTCGGGCCGTGAATGCGACTGGGCCCTCAGCCCTGCGCGACCAATACATCCACGGCAGTTTCGGCGACTACTACCGCTCGGATTCGGCATCGGCATTTGCCAACCAAGTCTTCTGGAACAACGTCAAGGTCGCGATCCTCGCGTTTGCTCTCGGCATCTTGTTGTGCGTCGGCACGGCGGTGCTGCTGGCCTACAACGGGGCCAACGTCGGTGTTGCGGGCGGGCTGTTCACCAACGTCGGCGAATGGCAGAAGTTCTGGGGGCTGATCCTGCCGCACGGCATGCTCGAACTGTCGGCCGTGATCGTCGCCGGAGCCGCAGGATTGCGGATCGGCTGGACGGTCATCGACCCTGGCGATCGACCGCGCTTCAGCGCACTCGCCGAGGAAGGTCGCCGAGCCGGCACGGTGCTGATGGGCCTCGTCGTCGCCTTCCTGATCGCGGCGATGATCGAAGGCTTCGTCACTGGCCAGCCGTGGCCGACTGCGATCCGGGTCGGCATCGGTGCGACTGCGTTCTTGCTGTACTGGGGCTGGACGATCGCCTTCGGCTGGGAGCAACGCCGGATCGACAGGGCCGCCGATGGTCGCTCACGACGAGAGCGAAACGCTGTCCGCCGCCTGCACCCCGCCGATCCGACACAGACGCCCAGCCTCGACCAGATGGTCTGACGGCGAGATGGCGACCGACCCGATGAGCCTCCACGAGCATCGATCGGCTGGAGCCATGACCAGACTCAGAGACGACCGCTCGCCTTGAGTTCGAGGTAGGTGTCGACCAAACGGGTTGCCAGTTGTCCTGGCTCGGCGTCGATCACGACGGCCCCCGCAGCGGACAGGCGGGCAGAACTGCGCCGACGTTGTTGCAGCAGCGCGATCGCCGCGGCTTGACGAAACGTCTTCGACGCTGCGTCGTGATGGCCGCCGGCGGCCCAGGCGTGAACGGCCGGGTCCTGGACCGCAGCCACCACCACCAGATGACGACGACTGAGGATCGGCAGCGCCGGCAGGATCGCTTCTTCGACAGCGGATTCGACCAGATCGGTCAGCACCACATACAGCGATCGGCGACGGAACCGCGCCGTCGCGTACGTGAACGCAGCGAGGTACGCGCTCTCGCTGAGTTCGGGCTCCAACAGGTACATCGCCTCGGCAACCCGCGACTGCTGCACACGGGCCTGGCTGGACGCGACGACCGTGCGGACCTGGCGATCGAAGGTGAGCATCCCGACCTTGTCGCCGAGGTGAGTCGCGACCTTGGTGAGTCCGAGCACAGCGTCCATCGCGTGTTCCACCCGCGGCACCGCTGATTCACCGACACCGACCTGGCCGGCCATGATCCGGCCGTTGTCGAGCAGGATCACGACCGATTGGTTGCGCTCGGCGCGGTACTGGCGCACGATCGGACGTTGGTTGCGCGCCGTGGCCGCCCAGTCGATCCGGCGCGAGTCGTCACCCGGGCGGAACTCCCGCAGTTGGTCGAAGTCGGTGCCGCTGCCCTTGACCCGCAGGGTGCGGATGCCGATGTCGATGATGCGTGGCTGACGCATCCGCCGCTGAATCTCGTCCTTGCTCGGGAACGCCGGCATCACCCGCAGGGTTGTCGGCACGTCGCGAGAACGATGGCGTGTCGCCAGCCGGAGCGGACTGGCGATCCGAACCGTCACATCGTTGAACGGGAACCGCCCGCGGCGGCTCGGCCAGACCTCGGTGGTCGCGGCGTGGCGGGACCGCCTGCCGAGCGTGATGCTCACCGTCCGCCGGGTCGCGCGCAGGCTGGGCCACAGCGCGTCGGTGACCGTGACTCGCACAGCGTTGCGCGAGTGGTTCTCGATCACCCAGGTCAACGTCGCGGTCTCGCCGAGCGTGATCGCATCGGCGTGCTCGCGCCGTACCTGGACCTTGGACGGCGAGACCCCTGCAAGTGCATCGGCCAGAAACACCAGCACCAGCACCGCTTCGACGACCCACAACACCACCCAGTTCGAACCCGCGACGAAGAAGACGCCGATCGCGGACGCTGCCATCAGCAGCGCGAACCGTCCAGTGGGAACAGGCATCAGGCAGTGACTATCGCGGCGTCGGGACGGTGGCGAGAATGCCGTCGAGGATGCTGTCGGCCAGCGCACCTTCGAGCTCGAGTTCGGGCTTGACCATGATCCGGTGACGCAGGCACGGCTTGGCAACCGCCTTCACCTCGTCGGGGGTCACGAACGTGCGACCGCTGAGCCAGGCCCAGGCCTTGGATGCGTGCAGCAGCCAGGTCGCCCCGCGAGGCGACACCCCGAGCAGCAACGACGGGGAATCGCGGGTCGCTCGGCACACCGCGACGATGTAGTTGAGCACCGCTGGATCGACACGGATCTTGTGGATCTCGGCACGGCCGGCCGCGAGATCGGCGGCGCTCGCAACCGGTCGGATCCCGGCGCCACGGACGTCGTGCGGATTGAGCCCGGCGTCATGGCGGGCGAGCATCGTGTACTCCTGCTCGGCGCTCGGATACGGCACCTGCAACTTGAACAAGAACCGATCGAGCTGGGCCTCCGGCAACGGATAGGTACCCTCGTACTCCACTGGGTTCTGGGTCGCGATCACGAGGAACGGATCGGGCAGCTTGCGGGTCGTGCCGTCCACCGAGACCTGCCGCTCTTCCATCGCCTCCAGCAACGCAGCCTGCGTTTTGGGCGGGGTGCGGTTGATCTCGTCGGCGAGCAGCAAGTTGGTGAACACCGGCCCCTCCCGGAACCGGAACCCTGCTGACTGACCGGGCACGAGCTCGTAGATGCTCTGGCCGACGACATCGGCCGGCATCAGATCGGGCGTGAACTGCACCCGGCTGAACTGCATGTCGAACGCAGCAGCGAGGCTCTTCGCGAGCAGGGTCTTGGCGACGCCCGGCACGCCTTCGAGGAGCACATGACCGTTGACGAGGAGGGCCGCGATGACGCCGGTGAGGATCCCGTCCTGTCCGACGACCACCTTGCCGACCTCTGCCCGAACCGCCAACACTGCCTCACGCGGCGAGCGCGCAGCGTGTGCAGCAGAGGCAGTGGATGCCACCGGCGACTCGATTCCGCCGCCGTACTGCGGAGCGCCGAAGCCAGGCGACGCAGGGTTCGCAAAGGGCTGGGGGTTGGACGACATGTCACTCATGATGTTGGTTGCCTCGGGGTCTCGAAATCAGGTCGGTCGATGATGGTACGACGGCGGAGTCGCTCGATCTGGTTGGACAGGTTCAGCAGGGATTCCCCACCGCTGGAGCCGCTGGAGCGAACGAAGCCACCGAAGTTGGAGTCGGCGTGATCGGCGATCTCGGCGAGCAGTACCGCTCGCAACTCGGCCGGATCGACGCCACTGCGGTTGGCCACCAACGACGTCAGTCGGTCGACCGAGATGTCGGGCGGAGTGCGGTAGTGGGCGACCAATTGGCGGTAGAACTCGCCCCGCACCAGCCACGCAGCGCGCTGTTGGTGGTGGGCGCGCTGCATCAGGTTGCCGGTGGCAAGTACGAGTTCGTTCCCCGCGATCGGGGTCGGCAGCGACTCGCGCACTGCCCGTCCGGGTCGAATGCCGCGGGCGAAGCAGAACACCACGAACGCCAGCGCCAGTTGTGACAGCGCCATCCACACACGTGGGCTGACGAGGTCGACGAGCGTCTCGTCGCCGGTGCCGATGTCGGTCACCGATGGTTTGGCTTCGGTACCGATCATGATCCGAACGGACGCACCTCGCTCCGGGGCGAGCAGTGCGGTGACCACGCCGGCGTTGTCGGCGTAACGGAGATAGGCGTTGGTGACGATGTTGTTGTCGCCGAGGCCGACGATGTACCCGTCGCCAACGCTGCGTACGATCGCAAATGCAACGTCACCGCTGCTGAAGCAGTGCGGCTGATCGTCGGCGACCGGGAACAGCAAACCCTTGGGACTGAACACTCCGCGCAGCGCATCGAGCGCGCCGATCGAGCAGTTGCCACGGTCGACGTTGGCCTCGTCCGAGGCCGGCAACTGGTTGTCGGTGCCGAAGCCACCCGGCGCGCTGGCCGAGATCGGCTCGGCGCCGTCATCCTCGGATGCTCCGCCGTGCAGCGAACTGGTCGGGTCGGCGACCACTGCCACACCACCGACTGCGACGAACGCCAACAGGTCGTTGCGCTGGTCGTCGTTGAGCCGATCGGCGATGACCAAGACCCGGGTGTCGGTGCCTGCTCGTGGTGCCGACGCGCTGATGTCGACCGATGCCCCGTAGTCCTCGAGCAGCAGCAGCGCACCGTTGGCCCCGTTGCCCGCGCTCGACCGTGGATCGAATGCCTCGACCTGGGGACGAGAACGGACCAGCAACAGCATCGCGACAGCGACCGCGACGACGACCAGCGCCGTCATCGCGGCTCGGCCGCCGCCACCGGATCGCCTCGCTGCCGCCGCCGATCGTTGGCTCATCGCGGCCACGCTTCGTCGACGACCTGGGCGGATTCGAACGACCGCGGAATTCGGTGCAGCATCATCGTGGCATGCGCCAGCACCTCTCGGTCGAGATGCTGGAACCGGTCGTCGTCGGCCGCTCCCACATCGGCGTGCCCGTACCACGCAGCGTCGAACAGATCGGCCGCCTCGCGGAAGAACGGCAGCGCGTTCGGCGCGCTGACACGCAACTGGCGACGCTCCTCACCCGTCGTGCGGCCCGGGATCTCGTCGAGCAGACCGCGACGGGCGAGATCGCCGACGAGCGCGCGATAGCGGCACCGCAGTGCGTCGCGGTAGCGGCCTGCGCCACGGTGTTCTTCGGCCTCGCCACGCCAGCCCTTCGGCTCCCGTGAGCGGTCGATGATCACCGTGCCGAGCAGCGCGTCGTCGTCAGGATCGACATCATCGTCGCCGTCGGCTGACGACCGGCCCGACCCAGCACGGTCGGCGAAGTAGCGCACGGCCACGATCACGACCGCAACGACCGCTGCGATCAGCAACAGCCACAACAGTCCGCCGAGCAACGAGCCGGCTGCACCTCCACCACTGGCGTTGATGTTCGGCGGATCGAAGGTCGGCGGTGGTGGCGGCGGTTCGCAGACAGACGATGCCTCGACCAGCTTGCAGGCCGTGTCGCGCACCGAATCCGGATCCTGGCTGACCGGACCGAACGGGTCGTCGGTCGGAGCGGACACGACCGCCAGGGCCAGATGGCCGAGCCGGAACGCCGCGATCACGACGCCGATGGTCATGATCGACCGCCGAACGCTCGGTCGGCGTCGAGCACGATGTCCATGCCCTCGCGGGTCATGCGCACTTCGAGATACATGAAGGCGGTCGCGATCGCGACGAGTGGCAGCGAGATCAATCGGCCGACCTGACCTGCCACGCCCTCGATCAACCATCCGAATCGACCGAAGGTGATCAAACCCGTTTGCTGGGCGAGGCGGGGCAGATATGCAAGTCCGTATTGGACCACCACGCCGACGACGACCGAGCCGAGCGTGAACCCGAACAGCGGTCCGAACGATTGGCGAGCCAACCGCCACGACCGGCGCACACCACGCACCGCATCGAGACGCTCGATCACGATCGCCGGCGAGACGGTGACCGTCATCGTGATTGCCACCAGCACGAGCGGCGACCCGAGCACGGCAATGACGGTGCGGCCGGAATCGTCGATCGAGCGCAGCATCCACCCGATCAACACGATCCAGCAGTGACCGATCACCCAGGCGCCGACGAGCGCCGGCAAGCGGCGGACCATGCCCCGATAGCCGGCCCGGATCGACACCGGCAGACCCATCTGACGGCGGGTTGCAAGTGACGCCACGTATCCGCCGACGAGGCATGCCGCGAGGCTGTTGATCAGCAGCCCGAGGTACCAGAACAGTTCCTCGACGCCAGTCGATGATCGGGCCCCACCGAGCAATTCCGGGATCGAGACGACCGATCCGGAGAACGACTCGTAACGGTCGAACGCCAGCGTGGCTGCGATCAGATTGATCGCGACCCCGGGCAGGATGATGAGTGCGGATCCGAGGAGTACCTCGCGGGCGTTGCGCTGCACCATCACCCCAGCAGCATCGAGCGAGGAGATCACCGGCCGTTGGTGGCGGCGGACTCGGCGGGCCCCACTCGTGGACGCGGTCCCCGTTGCCGGGATGTTCGCGCCCGAAGCGCCCCCAGCGTTCGACATCCAGCGGCTCGACGCTGTCGAGGCGGTGCCTGAGGTCGCGGTCGGTGGTCCGGCCGGGGTCGACTCGATCCCGGCCCAGCTACTCACCCGCCCACCCTTTCCGCCCACCTGTGCATCCTCACGGGGTCATTCTGGCAAACGAGGCTGCATTCCGTGGCGCAAGCACCGCAGGCTACGGTGACCGGCCGATGCAGGGATACGACAACAGCAGCTATGGCGAAGCCTTTGCCGACGTCTACGACGATTGGTACGCCGACATCTCCGATGTCGTCGCCACGGTCGACGCGTTGGCTCGGATGGCCGCGACCACCGCTCCCCTGCCGATTGTCGAGCTCGGTGTCGGCACCGGCCGATTGGCGTTGCCGCTGGCCGAGGCGATGCCCGGTATCGACATCTTCGGGATCGACTCGAGTCCGTCGATGCTTGCTGCTGCGGCTGCGAAGGGAGTTGCTGCCAACGTCCATTTGATTGATGGCGACATGGTGACGGGGCTCGCAACGGTCGCCGATCAACGACCGCTGGGGCTCGTGTTCGTGGCCTTCAACACGTTTTTCAATCTTGGCTCCGCCGCGACCCAGCAGGCATGTTTCGACGCGGTGGCGGCTCGGCTGGCTCCCGGTGGTCGATTCGTGATCGAGGCCTTCGTCCCCGACGAACCGGCGCGCCGTGGCGACCACATCGAGGTCAAATCGCTGCAGACCGACCGAGTCGTGCTCAGCATTGCCCGCTACGACGGCCAGCAGCATGTCGAGGGCCAGTTCGTCGAATTCACCGAATCGGGCGGCGTCCGACTGCGACCGTGGAGCATCCGATACCTCACGCCGGATGAATTGGACACGATGGCCGCCGCGGCCGGGCTGACGCTGAGCGACCGGTGGGAGACCTTTGCCGGACAGCCGTTCGATGACGACAGCTCGCGCCACGTGAGCATCTTCATGCAACGCGAATGACGCCACCGCCAAACCGTCCATCGACCTTCAGGATCTCACCGGTCGGGGCGGCGGCGTCGCACCCCTGCTGACCTGCGACAAGACGGAGCTGCAGGTCAGGGACACCTGCAAACGCTTTCATCGCTGCGGTTCCAAGGGAGAAAATCGGTTGGATCCGTCCCTTGCGTGCGCAATGGTCGTATCCTTGCGTCAGTGTCTCAGATGCGTTTGAACCCCCTCACCGGGCGTTGGGTCACCATTGTGGCGGAGCGAGCCGAGCGGCCTTCAGATTTCGCTCCGCGCGTCCAAGCGGTGGAAGCAGATCCCAGCCGTCCATGTCCTTTCTGTCCCGGCAACGAAGAATCAACATTGCCCGCCCTCGAACAGGTCGACGATGGCGGATCCTGGCAATTGCGGGTGATCCCCAACCTGTACCCGGCCTTCGATGGTGATGAGCCGTTCGCGGTCCACCACCTCGGTCCCGTACACGTGATGGCCGAAGCCAGCGGTATCCACGAAGTCTTCGTGTACACCCCCGACCACAACGGTGGCATGCACAAGGGCGACGACACCAAGATCGCCCAGATCATGCAGGCGCTCAAGCGCCGCCTGGTCGATCACGCCAGTACCCCCAACATTCGCTACACCCAGGCCATCATCAACCACGGTCGCGAGGCAGGCGCCTCGTTGGCGCACCCCCACGGCCAACTGCTCGGGCTGCCGTTCGTACCGGGCGAGATTCTCGAAGAGGAGCGGGCCTTCGCCCGATTCGAGAGCGCCTGCATCCTGTGCGCAACGGTCGAGGCCGAACTCACCGACGGCAAACGGGTCGTGTTCGCCAACGAGAACGCGGTGTGTCTGAGTCCGTTCTGGGCCGGCACCCCTTACGAATTGCTGATCATCCCCCGCCAGCACGCGTTGCACCTGCAGGACGCCGACGATGCCTCACTCACGGCTGTCGGTGTCGCGATCCGTGATGCGATCCTCAATCTCCAAGAGGCGTTCGGCGATGTCTCCTACAATCTCGTGTTCCACACCGCGCCGCACCAGCACACGGGCGAGTTCCACTGGCATGTGCATCTGTTTCCCAAGCTGGTCACCACGGCCGGCTTCGAACGTGGCACAGGGGTGCAGCTCAACATCGTGCCGCCTGAGTACGCAGCCGAGAAGCTGCGTCGGGTTGCCGTCCATCAGTGATCTGATGACCATCCCGAGCGTTGCATGAGCCAGATCACCGTCTCCATCGAGATCGACGCGACACCGGCTGATGTGTGGGCGGTCGTCGAGCCCGTCGAACGCCACATCGATTGGATGCATGACGCCGTCGCGATCCGGTTCACGTCGGATCAGACCCGTGGCACAGGAACGACGTTCCTGTGCGACACCAAGGTCGGGCCGATCAAACTCGTGGACGCAATGGAGATCACGGCGTGGGACCCCGAGGTCCGGATGGGCGTTCGCCACACCGGCATCGTCACCGGCAATGGCGAGTTCACCCTCACCCCGATCGACCTCGGCCGCCGTACCCGCTTCACGTGGACCGAATCACTGAAATTCCCGTGGTACCTCGGCGGCCGCCTCGGTGAGCGGATCGGTGGCCAAGTGGTGATGAAGGCGATCTGGCGCAAGAACCTGCGCAACCTGGAACGCCTCGTCGAGACCGCCTCAGCCTCGTCCTGACCAAGCCAGCGGCCCCACACCAGCGGTTCGCGGCACCGGGGTGATTCCTGACCGCCCGGCTGGGCACGAAACAGCCCGTCGGCCACGGTCTCGACCGCGCCGGGTGTTTGCTGACTGACCGCCCGCACACGAAACATCCGGTCAACAAACGAGGCGGGTGATCGCAGTCAGGGCAGCGGCGATGCCGATCACGGCCAGCATCGGCAGTTTGCGCCATGCAGCGATCACCGCGCCCGCGACCCCGACGGCCCGAGCGTCGAGGCCGAGGTGTTGGCCGAGGCTGAACGTGTCCTTGGCAACGAGGGCCGCAATCAACGCAGCCGGGATGAGGGTCAGGCAACGATCGAGCACGGGTGGCAGGGATCGATTGCCGATGATCACCAGCCCGAGCACCTTGAACAGGTAGCTGCCGGCAGCGAGGGCGAGCACAAGGGTCCAGGTCATCCGGCCAGCCCGTTCCCGGCGGTCGGAGCCCGTTCCTCGGCAGTCGGCGCAGGCACGCCGACCAGCACAGCCAATGATGCACACAGGATCGGCACCCCGACCGGCACGAACGGAATCATCGAGATGCAGATGATCACTCCGAGCGCAGCTGCGATCCGACCCCGTCGGGAGCGCAGGTGAGGCCACAGCATCACCACGAATGCAGCCGGAAATGCCGCGTCGAGGCCGAACGTCGCTGGGTTGATCGCGTTGCCGAGCAACGCGCCGACGAGCGTGCCGATGTTCCAGAACAGATAGACCGACAAGCCGGTGATCCAGAACGCAGCCCGTCGGGCCGGCTCGTCCTGCTGAGCCAGCGCCATCGCGGTCGACTCGTCGATCGTCAATTGGGCTGCGATCAACCGGGTGGCGACCGAGCCGTCGAGATGCCGCGACATCGCCAACCCGTAGACGCCGTTGCGCGCCGCCAGCAACAGCGCCCCACCGAGCGCGGAGCTGGTCGAACCCCCTGCTGCGATCACCGACACGGCGCTGAACTGCGACGCTCCGGTGAACACCAACAGCGACATCGCACAGGTCTGCACGGTGGAGGCACCGGCCGAGACCGCGCCGACGCCGAAGGAGACCGCGAACACGCCAACGGCGAATCCGAGGGTGATGCTGGCACGGACCACGCGGCGCAGCCGTGGCGAACGTGCGAGGGCGAACAGGGTCGTCACCCGCGGTAAAGCCTGCGACGGCTCCCGGGACGAAGCCGGGGACAACGCCCGAGACGGCTCGCCTGACGGCTCCTGCGATGTTCCCCTGACGGCACGGGTCGAAGCTAGCGGCGAGGACCAGCGATGGGATCCGCTCAGCCTGGTGGTGACTCCACCCACAACACGCCGAGCGGCGGCAGATCGAGGACCAACGAGGCCGGCTGGCCCTGCCAGGCGATGTCGACGTCGGCGCTGACCACGGTATCGACACCGCGGAAGCCGCTGCCACCGAAGCGGTGGCCATCGGTGTCGATGAGCACGTTCCACTCCCCCGCTCGCGACGCCCCGACCCGATATCCCGGATGCGGCATCGGGGTGAAGTTGGCGACGCAGATCAGCTCGCGGTACTCGCCGTTCGGCCGCATGCCGCGCCGGACGAACGCGTAGATCGAGCGGTGTGCGTCGTCGGCTTCGAGCCATTGGAACGAGTGCGAATCGGTGTCGCCGATCCAGGTTTCGGTGGCGACGTCGGCGGCGGTGTTGAGCGCTGTGATCAATTCGTGGATTCCACGATGTGGCGGATGCTCGTAGAGATGCCACGGCAATCCGCCGGACTCGCTCCATTCGGTGAACGGCGCCATCTCGGCGCCCATGAACAGCAACGGCGAACCGGGCAGGGCCCACATCCAGCCGTACAAGGCGCGCAGGTTCGCGAACCGTTGCCAGTCGTCGCCCGGCATCTTGCCGATCAGGCTGCCCTTGCCGTGCACGACTTCGTCGTGGCTGAGCGGGAGCACGTATCGCTCACCGAATGCATAGAGCAGGCCGAACGTCAGGTCGTTGTGATGCCACTGGCGATGCACTGCGTCGCGCTGGAAATAGCTCAGTGTGTCGTGCATCCAGCCCATGTTCCACTTGTGCGTGAAGCCCAATCCGCCGTCGTACACGGGGTGGGTGACCTTGGGCCACGACGTGCTCTCTTCAGCGATCATCAGCGCACCGGGAATCTCGGCGCCGACGACCGAGTTGACCTCCTGGAGCAACGCAATCGAACCGAGATTCTCACGGCCGCCATTTCGGTTCGGCACCCACTGACCAGGCTCGCGGCTGTAGTCGAGGTACAGCATCGACGCCACGGCATCGACACGGAGCCCGTCGATGTGGAACTCGCGCATCCAGTACAGCGCGTTCGCAGTGAGGAAGTTGCGGACTTCGTTGCGCTCGAAGTTGAACACGAGCGTGCCCCAGTCCGGGTGCTCACCCTGGCGCGGATCAGCGTGCTCGTACAGCGCTGTTCCGTCGAACTTCGCGAGCGCCCACTCGTCCTTGGGGAAGTGAGCCGGCACCCAATCGAGGATGACACCGACGCCGTGCGAGTGCAGAATGTCGACCAACTCGCGGAACTCGTCGGGCGAGCCGAACCGAGCGGTGGGTGCGTAGTAGCCGCTGACCTGGTAGCCCCACGATCCTCCGAACGGATGCTCGGCGACCGGCAGGAGTTCGACGTGAGTGAACCCGAGCGCGCTGACGTGCTCGGCGAGCTGGTGAGCGATCTCGACGTAGTTGGTCAAGCCGTGCCGCCACGATCCGAGGTGCACTTCGTAGACCCGAAGCGGCGCTTCGGGCCCGTTCGAGCGGTTGCTCATCCACGTTTCATCGGTCCACTGGTGAGCACTGGCGGCGGCGACAACGCTGGAGTTGGCGGGCGGGAGCTCGGACTGCTGGGCCATTGGGTCGGCCTTGAGCACCGTGTGACCGGCTTGGTTGACCACTGCATATTTGTAGGAATGACCCGGCCGCGCGGCCGGCACGATCGCAGCCCAGATGCCGCTGGAGCCAACGGGCACCATCGGTGTGCCATCTCCCCAGTGGTTCCAGTCGCCGACAACCCACACCTCTCGGGCGTTCGGCGCCCACACCGTGAAGCGAACCCCGCGCTGGTTGTCGACCGCAGTCGCAGCACCGCTGCTCGAGGGTTCCAGCGGGTGCGCGCCGAGCAACTCCCACAGTCTGCGGTGCATGCCCTCGTTGAACAGATGGACGTCGAGTTCGCCGGGCCAGTCCGTGACGGTCATGTCGGCGTCCATCCCATCGCCTCGCTCGCCGTGATGGGACGCGATGCGTCGTGACGCGTTGAATCAGGCTGAGCGCAAGCTGCTTGCATGGTGACTGCCATTCCACCTCAGCGTAGGCGCCAAACCGCTACGGTCGCATTCCGTGCGAGTTCTGATGCTGTCATGGGAGTACCCGCCGTTGGTGGTCGGCGGAATCGCCGCCCATGTCGACGGGCTAGCACGAGCGATGGTGCGCGCCGGTCACGATGTCGTGGTCCTCAGCCTGCGTACGCCAGAAGCGCCCGATGACACGGTCACCGAGGGTGTGCGGATCGTGCGCGCCAACGTCGACCTGCCGTGGTTGCCCGATGACAACCTCGTCGCCCAGATGGCGTCGGCAAACCACCAGCTGACCCAACTGATCGCCCACCTCGGCGACTGGCGACCCGACATCGTTCACGCCCACGACTGGCTCGTTGCGTGGGCCGGCGACACCATTGCCAAGATCTGGAACGCTCCGATGGTCGCGACGGTGCACGCCACCGAACGTGGCCGTCACGGCGGGCACGTCCCGTTCGGCATGCCGGCTGCGATCAACTCGATGGAGTGGTGGTTGACGTACCAAGCCCAGCAGGTGATCTGTTGCAGCAAGTTCATGGTGCGCGAGGTGGTCGATGGTTTCGAACTCCCGACCGAGAAGGTCCACCTCGTGCCCAACGGAGTCGACCTCGGTATCTGGGACGCAGCCGATACCGCTCCGCCGCCCTCGTTCAGCGCTCACTCGATGAGGGCTGTTCCGGCCACCGCCGACCAGGTCACCGACGGTCCGCTCGTGGTCGCGTGGGGTCGGGTGCAGTACGAGAAGGGATTCCAGGTGCTGACCCGAGCGATCGGTGCTCTCCGCACGCGAGTGCCGGGAATTCGGTGTGTGATCGCGGGTCGCGGTTCGTATCTCGCCGAGCTGCAGAGTCAGATCGACATCGAGGGCGTCTCGGATCTCGTTCACCTCGCCGGCTTCGTGCCGGACGATCAATTGCGGGCGCTGCTGCACAGCGCGAGTTGCGCGGTGATCCCCTCCCTGTACGAACCGTTCGGCATCGTCGCGCTGGAGGCAATGGCTGCCGGTGCACCGACGATCGTGGCCGACACCGGCGGTCTGGCCGAGATCGTCAAGGGCACCGGTGCGGGCTTGCTGTTCGAGCCCGGCGACTTCGAAGACCTGGCTGACCGCATCGCTGATGTTCTCGGTGATCAGGTCCTCGCCAGGTCGTTGCAGACCACGGCGACGTCGATTCTGGCCGGGTTCTACACATGGGACGCGATCGCCAAATCGACGCTCAGCGTTTACACATCCGCCCTTTCCGGTCACGCCTGAGCCCCACTACCCTCAACGCCCATGCGAAGTGTCCGTCAGTTCAGTGTCGACCCAGCCGTGCCCGAGAATCTCTCCGGGTTGAATCGGCTCGCCAACAACCTTCACTGGTGCTGGGACCGAGAACTGCAGCAGTTGTTCGCCGAACTCCACCCCGAGGCGTGGGAGGAATCCGGGCACCAGCCGTTGGCGATGCTCGCCCGGATCTCGCCCGCCGAGTGGACCGAACTGGCCAAGGATCCCGCCGTCGTCACGGCTGTCGGGGATGCCGTGAGCCGGCTCGACATCGCGCTCACATCGCCGCGCTGGTTCCAGACCAAGAATGCCGATCCCGCCAATCCTGGCGATGATGCTGCGTCGCCGCTCGAACTCGTTGCGTACTTTTCGCCCGAGTTCGGCATCAGCGAAACCGTGCCGCAGTACAGCGGCGGTCTCGGCATCCTGGCCGGCGACCACCTCAAGGCATCGTCGGATCTCGGTATCCCGCTGGTCGCGATCGGCCTGCTCTACGCCGAGGGCTACTTCCGCCAGAGCCTCGACGCCGATGGCTGGCAGCAGGAGCGCTACCCGCTGCTCGACACCGCCGGCATGGCACTCACCAACACCGGTCAGCAGGTCACGATCGACCTCGCCGGCGAAGAGATCACGGTCTCGGTGTGGCGGGCCGATGTCGGCCGGATTGCGATGTATCTGCTTGACGCACCGGGTGTCACCGACCGTCTCTACGGCGGCGATGTCGAACACCGCCTGCGTCAGGAGATGGTGCTCGGAATCGCCGGAGTCCGTGCGTTGCGAGCTGTCGGCCTGGCCCCACAGGTGTTCCACACCAACGAGGGTCATGCCGGATTCCTCGCCCTGGAACGCATCCGCGAGCTCGTCGCCTCCGGGCTCAGCTTCGACGAGGCTGTCGAGGCATCGCGTGCCGGCGGGGTGTTCACCACCCACACTCCTGTTCCGGCAGGCATCGACCGCTTCCCGCGTGAGTTGATCGAGAAGTACTTCTCGTCGTTCGTCGATCAACTCGGCATCACGTTCGAGCGGCTGATGTCCATCGGCCAGCGCGCCGACGAGCCGGAAGAGACCAAGTTCAACATGGCGGTCATGGGCCTTCGCCTCGCCGCTCGGGCCAATGGTGTCGCAGCCCTCCACGGCGCTGTCAGCCGCGAGATGTTCAACGGCCTGTGGCCAACGGTGCCCGTCGACGAGGTACCGATCGGCTCGATAACCAACGGTGTGCATGCCCACAGCTGCTTCTCGCTGACCACCTCGGCCTCGTCGGCGCCGGCTGCGGATTCGTCCGAGGCGGCGTCGGATGTCGGAGCTGCACACGCCATCGTGGACGCCGCGAAGAGGCCGAGGACACCGAGCAGGGATGCAGATACGAGGCGCATGGTGAATGTCTCCTGAGGAAGAGATCAGCAAGAGGCAGGCCATTGACCTACATTTACCCACTGCCGAGCGATCACAATCAAT
>JBDSDH010000191.1:0-5071 GCA_039920665.1 Ilumatobacteraceae bacterium | reverse complement strand
CACGACGTCGGCTGCTTGTTCAATCGAGACATCGGCGCGAAGCTCCGTTGTCCGGTGCAGATCGCGAGCAAATTTGCGCATGTTCTTTGCGCGACGGTTGCTGGTTTCCAGCCACACCTGCCGGGCTTCGGGCTCGGTCTCGGCCGCGTCCCGCAATGCCACGAGCAGCGGAGCGATGCGGCTCTGGATGGCTCGGACGGCTCGGGCGTACATGGCGAGTTTGTTTCTTGCGTGGGGTTCTGCCTGAAGTGCTTTCACGTAGTCGCGTTCCTCGGCGATGACGGCTCGATCGGTGCCCGAGATCGCTTGTTCGATCAATTCCTTCAGCAGCACCGGCTTTCGACCGACGAGTTCGTAGACCGTGTCGACATGGACGTCAGCGCGGCCTGCGATCTCAGCAATCGTCGTGCCTCGATATCCGCGCTCGACCATGATGGCGCGCGCCGCGTCGATGATGCGCTGCCTGGTCCCTTCCGAGCGTTCTCGACGTGCGGAGTTGTTGTACCCGGGCCTGTTGACGTTTCGTTCCACGCCAATCATACTATTTATCCGAGAGTGGTTCGGATCAACTATTGGAGACACCGTGACATATGCGTTCACACAAGACGTTCCGATCGATGCAGGGTTCTACACCCGCATCGTCGAGGAGCTCGGAGACACCCCACCGAAGGGCATGATCGTGCACTTGGCGATCGAGCGGGCCGAGGGCGGCTTGCGCTACTTCGACGTCTGGGAGTCTGAGGAAGATTCGGACCGCTTCGTCGAGGAGCGTCTGCATCCAGTCGTTCATCGGCTGCTGGCCGAGATCTTCGGCGACGACCTCCCACCGGAACCCGAACGCACGACTCTACGAATCGTCCACGCCTGGACGCAATGAGGCGCATGTCGAGCGCACCAGGGCTCGTGGGGACTGATGACACTCCTGCTCGCAAGGCTGGGTGCGGCCACGTCTAGAACAGTGCGTTGGTCAGTGCATCGGTGATGAAGTCGGCGTACCGGTCGAGCGTCCAATGCTGCCGTACGACTGTGAGTTCGTAGAGTTCGGGTGAGCTGTAGATCCACAAAATATGTGCAGCAACGTCGATTCGGAGTTCCTTGCGAAGGTGCCCGGCGCGTGCGAGTTGGGTGGCGTTCGCGGTCATTCGCTCGAGGCGCTGGCTGTCGAGTTCAGTGAGGAGGGAAACGAGTTCTGTGTCGTGGACGCTCGCGTCGCGTACCAGCAGGAGGATCGGCGCGACTCGGGGGGCGATTTCGGTCGTCAGCTCGCCCCATGCGCGAACGATCGCCGGCCCATCGAGGTGTTCTTCGTGGAGCCGATCGGATCGTCGTTCTGCGGGGTCAGGGCCTTCACCGAGAAGGGCCCGATCGCGAATTGACCGGATCAGGCCCGGCTTTCCCGTAAACGCCTTGTAAATCGTGTCGACGGACACCCCGGCTTCATCGGCGATGGATTGGATGGTGGTGGTCGCGTAGCCGTCGACCAGGAATCGCCGCTCGGCGATGGCGATGATCCGATCGCGTTGCGCCAGGGCTCGCGCCTGCCGACCAGTTGTGTCGTAGCCGCGGGTGGTCTTGACAGGTCCAAGGAGCGGGTCCATAATTTCAGTCTAGTTTACTGGATCGAAAGAGGCAACGACGTGACAGACCCATCAGAGGTGTTGAGCCGGCTGCTCGCGGCGACCAACGACCACGACCTCGACCGACTCGTCGATTGCTTTTTCGAGGACTACGTGAACGAGACGCCGGTACATCCGGATCGGGGCTTTCGCGGGAACGCTCAAGTGCGTCAGAACTGGGAGCGGATCTTCGAGTTCGTACCTGATCTGCGCGCCACTGTCCTGGCTTTCTCGGTGGCGGGTGACGAGGTGTGGTCGGAGTGGGAGATGCGTGGTACACGCCCAGACGGGAGTCTGCATTTGATGCGGGGCGTCATCATCTTCGGAATGGCCGAAGAACGGATCGTGCGAGCACGTTTCTACCTCGAACCCGCAGAAGACGGCGGTGGGACAGTCGACGAGTTCGTCAGCGGCCAAGTCGGTGCAACATGAGCAGCGCGGCCGCGAATCTGCAGGCGAGGGATGGCGTACGGTCTGTCCATCCGCCAGCGCGGGTGATGCGCTTGATCGTGAATCCGATCGTTCGAACCGTGGCCGGAACTCCCCTAGGACGTCGCATGCCAGGAATCGTCGTGCTGCGATTCGATGGCCGGTTGTCCGGCCGCCACTACGCGATTCCGGCGGTCGTGCATCCGATCGACGGCCAGATGGTGGTGTTCACTGACGCACGTTGGGCTGCGAACTTCCGCGGCGCGTGGGCGCTCGACGTCCGACACAAGGGCAGGCGCTACGCGACCACGGCGCAGCTCGTCGAGGACGTACCAGCCGCCGCGGGGCTACTGCGCCGAGTGCTCGAGACCAAGAAGCCGCGAGCCCTCGGCCTGTCCATCGATGACGGGCACGTGCCAACCGACGAGGAACTGTCGAATGCTCGTCGCGCGATCATCTTCGAACTTCGGGCGTCAGGCAGTCCGGGCTGACTTCTGCCTCCTCGGGTCGTCAGCTGGACCAATGACGTCTGTCAGCGAACTCGCGAGCCGGGATGTCTCGCACAAAGTCGCACGCCACGGGGAGCACAGAACAATCCGACGCCAGCGATAACCGAGCACTCGAGTGGGCGCCCGACACTGCGGTGTCGATCGGTACCCGTTGATCTTGGTTGATCAGGTCGTCGCGTCGAACCAACACCCCGATGTAGGCAACGATGCCTACATGCGCGCGAGCTTTCCTTTGTGTGGGTTGGGTGTTCGTCATTCGGTCCTGTCAGTCGCTGATGCGCTGCGCCGGCAAACTTCAGCAGTGCGACGCCGACCTCAACGCGTCGAAGATGGTCCTCACCGCGCCAGCGGACGCAGTGGGCATCGGTCCCGACACCACGTTCGAATACCACGTCGCGGTTGCTGACAATTACTTCACCGGCGCTGTCACCGACGATGCCGGACCGTTCACCGTGACCGGTTCGGCACCGAAGTACGCGACGCCGGACACGCAACTCAGTGCCCCGGCCGCAGGATCAGAGACAGCCACGGTCACCGCAACAGCGACCGGCACCACGGCATCACCGACACAACTTGGCGTGCTGGCCCTCTACCCGTCGACGAAGGCAAAAGGCAGCGCCACGGCGATCATCATCAGTCCCTGACCGGCAACACACAGCGAGCCCCTCGGCGAACGGCTGCCGAGGGCCTCGCGATGTCCCGCCGCAGGCGCACCACCCAGGGCAGCTTGGCCTGTTTCGTCGAGCGACGTTCCTGGACCCCGGAGATCTTCACTGTTTGCATCGGCCGTTCCATCACTGATCGCCTGCGACCCTTGGTCCGTCACCGACCGGGAGTGACCGGCAGTTGTGGCAAGTCACGAGACCGACCAGTTCTGTGACGCCAACACCGATTGTCACGCGACGTCCAGGCTCTTGCGAACACGGTACGGTTTGCTTGATGGCTGATTTGTGGATACGCGACGTGCATGTCGCAAAGGTTCCGACGACGGTCGACATCGTGATCAGGAGCGGCCGAATCGAGTCGGTTGGTGAGGCCCCGACGGGGTGGTCTGGTGACGCTTTTGATGGCCACGGCTGCTTGGCACTTCCCGGCCTGGTCGACGGACACGCACACCTGGACAAGACGTTGTGGGGACTGCCATGGCGCCCTCACAGCGCCACGCCTGGGCTGGCGGGACTGATCGCGAACGAACGATCCGCTCGCCCCGGACTCCCTGGTGTCGCCGCTCGCGCCGGCGCGCTGCTCGACGAGTACATCGCCAACGGGACCACGCTGGTCCGCACGCACGTCGATGTCGATCTCGACAACGGTGTCACCGCAATCGAGGAAGTCATCGAAGCGGCCGCATTGCGAGCTGATGCGATCGATGTGCAGATCGTCGCCTTCCCACAAAGCGGCATGTTGGTCGCCCCTGGCACGTTCGAACTCCTCGATGCAGCGATATTGGCCGGCGCACACTTGGTGGGGGGTATCGACCCGGCCGGGTTCGACGGCGACCCGATCAAACATCTCGACGCCATCTTCGGCATCGCAGAGCGCCACGGATGTGGCATCGATCTGCACCTCCACGACCGAGGCGCGCTCGGCTGATGGGAGCTCGACCTGGTGATCGAACGCACCCGGGTCCTCGACATGGCTGGCATGGTCACCGTCTCACACGCGTTCTGCCTGTGCGACGGCGATCCGTCCGTGCCGCCACTGGTCGAACAGCTCGGCAAACATCGGATCGCGCTGGCGACGGTCGCTCCCGGCAACGTCGACCCGCTGCCGCTCGATCTGATCGATCAACACGGCGTTGCGGTCTGTCTCGGCCAGGACGGGATTCGCGACTTGTGGTCGCCTTGGGGCGACGCCGACATGCTCGCCAGGGCCGGGTTGATGGCCTGGCGCGCCGGCTACCGACACGACGCCGACATCGAGCGCTGCGTCGACATCGCAACCAGCCGAGGAGCGGCTGCGATCGGCGTCAACGACCACGGGCTCACCCCCGGTTGCCGCGGCGACGTCGTGCTCGTCGATGTTGCCTGCCCGGCAGAAGCGGCCGTTACCTCCCCGCCTCGGACCGCCGTCGTCAAAGCAGGAAAGATCGTCGCGACTTGGGCATCGCGCGGGGGCCGCGCGTGAACGCCACCGACCTCGAACACCTCCGTCGTTGCATCGCGCTGGCAGCAGAAGCGGCCGAGCGCGGCGACGACCCGTTCGGCTCGGTGCTCGTGAGCGGCGACGGCGAGGTGCTCGCGGAGCGAAGCAACAAAGTCGTCACCACGAACGATCGGGCTGCGCATCCCGAACTCGCGCTCGCCCTGTGGGCATCGCGGCACCTCGACGCCCCAACACGGGCGGCGGCCACGATGTACACGAGCGGAGAACACTGCCCGATGTGCGCCGCCGCGCACGTCTGGACCGGGATCGGGCGCTTGGTCTACGTGCTGTCGTCACCAATGATCGCTGACCTCGTTGAACCCGGCATCTCCATCGATCTGCGGGCGATCGACATTGTTGCCGCGTCGAACA
>JBDSDH010000190.1:0-5430 GCA_039920665.1 Ilumatobacteraceae bacterium | reverse complement strand
GATCGCCAGTTGCTGGAAGTCCTTGAGGCCGAACAGCGCAACGTCGGGTCGGACAGCGTTGAACAGTTTGGTGACCACGGTGGTGACTCCGCGGAAGTGACCCGGTCGGCCTGCGCCTTCGAGCGTTTCGGCCAACTGTCCCGGCTCGACGTGGGTCTGGAAGCCGGGTGGGTACATCGCTGCAGCGGTGGGCGCGTAGACCGCGGCGACACCGACCTCGGCACACAGTTCGAGATCGCGCTCGGTCGTGCGCGGGTACAGGTCGAAATCGTCGGGCCTGTTGAACTGGAGGGGATTGACGAAGATGCTGGCAACGACGAGGTCGCAACGGTCCAGCCCCTCGCGCATCAACGACAAGTGGCCATCGTGGAGCGCGCCCATGGTCGGAACCATCGCGATCGTGGCTCCCTCGGCGTGGCGCGTATTGCTCCAGGCCCGCATCGAAGGCGGGGTGTCGAACGTCTCCATCGACGGCAAACCTAGTGCTGCGTCCCCAGATTGAGGAGCACCCCACCGCGAGCTGTGGGTGATCCCGGTCAGGTGCTAGAGCAGCGGGAAGCTCAGCGGGCACGACGGCGCCAACGCTCGCTGGGTCGTCGCGTCCAGGTCGGTGAGGAAGGTCGCGTGGAAGCGGTTGATCAGGTTCGACAGGCCGACCGTGAAGCAGATCTCGATGATCTGTGTCTCATCGAAGTGCTCACGCAACGCTGCGTATGTCGCGTCATCGATGACATCCATCCGGGTCGATTTCTGTGCGTATCGGATAATGGCCAACTCGTCCGGCTCGTAGAGACCGTCGGGCAGTGGATCGTCACCCAGATGGGCGAGCTTTTCGTCGGTGAGGCCGGCTGCTCGACCGAGCAGCACGTGGGTAGGAATTCAATAGTGGCAGTCGTTGGTGACCGATGCGGTGAGGTACGCCAGTTCCCGTTGCGCCGGTGTCATGGAGTTGTCGAAATAGACGACAGTCCCGAACTCGACCATCTTCTGCAACGCCGCAGGATGGTTCGCAACGGCGGCGTACACGTTCGGCGGGACGGATCGACCACGCTGACCTGTCACCTGGCGGAGAACTTTGGCAGCGAGTGGATCGGTGCCTTCTGCGTCTGGATCGACGAGCTCGAGACGAGACATGGACGAAACCTACACCTCGCCGGTGACCAGCGACGGCGCGTGCCGACGACGTGCGTCAGTGTCAGCGAAAGGTGCTTGGGCAGAGGTCTCGAAAGGCGAGGGGGCCGCCGATCGTGGTCGCGCTGACGATGGCTTGGGTGCACGCAACGGCGAAGCACTGGGCAGCGGCATCGAGGATCTCGTTGATCGCTGCCGGTCGACTGTGGGTCGCCTGCAGTCCTGACGGTTCCGGTGCGATCAATTCGTGGACGCCGGTCGACAGCGCGAACACCGTGTCGCCATCGAACATCGAGTGCACCGGTCGGATCGCCCGGGCCATGCCGTCGTGGCTGACACTCGCAATGCGTGTGCACTCGGCCTTGGACAACGCGGCCGATGTCGCGACGACGCCGATCGTGGTGTTCAGCAGTTGCTCGGGCGGAGGTGGCGGCCAAACCATGTTGACCAATCGGCGGTCGCCGGCATTCGGACGGCGCAACGAATGCGATCGAGATTCCCACGGCAGACCGGATGATGGATCGATCAACGACCCGGCAGCGTTCACCACGGCGAGCGCAGCGACGACGACACCCGACGGCAGCGTCGTCGACGCCGAGCCGACCCCGCCTTGGAGGCCCCCTGCCACCGCCCCGGTGCCGGCGCCCACGGAGCCGTTGCGCTCCGGGCGAGCACGTGCTGCCGCAGCTGCTCGGCGGCCGAACTCGGCGGTCGGCCGGTTGGCGAATAGCCCGCCCCGGCCGAGATCGAAGATCACCGCGCCCGGCACGATCGGAACGATCATCTCATCGGACGGGCCGACCGAGAACCCGATGCGAAGCGACTCGAGATGATCCATGACACCGCCGGCCGATGCCAGCCCGTACGCACTGCCGCCGCTGAGACAGATCGCATGAACGTGCTGGATCGAGTTCTCGGGACGCAACAAATCGGTCTCGCGCGTCCCGGGTCCACCACCTCGTACGTCGACACCAGCAGTCGCGCCATCGGCGCACAGCACGGCCGTTGTGCCCGTTCGCCATCCACGACCGACGCGCTGGTGATGGCCGACGGTGATACCGACGACGTCGGTGAGTGATCCCGACGGGTCGACGATGAACGACATGGCGGCGGCCTCGATGATCAGTGGCCGGTGAATACTGCGGGACGGCGTTCGAGGAACGACGCCACTCCCTCGCGATGGTCGTCGCTCTTGAAGCATGCACTCAGTGCGACGGTGTGGCGCTGCATGTGCTCTTCGACGCTGCTCGTCAGACCCTGGTGGACCAGCGACTTGATCAACTTCTGGCTGTGCGGCGATCCACTCGCGATCGTCGTGGCCAGTGCCCGAGCTCGGTCGAGCAGATCCTCGGACGGCACGACCTCGCTCACGTAACCGAGCGCGAGCGCTTCGGCCGCCGAAACGAATTCGCCGGTGTAGAGCAGTCGCATCGCCTGTTGATGACCGATCAGGCGCGGGAGCAGCCATGTACCCGCCCCGGTGTCCGGCACGAGCCCGCGATGGACGAAGTTCCACGCGAAGCGGGCGTTGGGTGTCGCGATCCGGATGTCGCACTGCGACGTGAACTCGGCACCCATCCCGACCGCCGGCCCGTCGATCGCGCAGATCGTCGGCTGCGGGCACTGCAGCAGGGGCCACCAGATGTCGTGTGCATCGGCATCGCCGCGCAGCCCGCGGGTCGCGCCCGGGATGGTCTCGAGGTCGGCGAGGTCGGTCCCGGCGCAGAACGCGCCGGGACATCCGGTGACGATGATCACTCGAGCCGAATCGTCGGAGCCGGCCTGACGGACGGTGTCGATGAACTCGCCAAGCATGGCGTAGGTCATTGCATTCTTCTTCTCCGGGCGGTCGATAGTGATGGTTGCGATTCCATCGGTGACCTCGTACAGGATGTGGCTCATGAACGGCCAACGTAATCCGCCACCGTCGCGCTGCCGGTAGCGTGCCGCCCGTGCTCGACCGGCCTCAGCAGCAACCGTCCCTCCGCAATCGACTCACCGGCGTCGTCAAACGGGCGACCGGTGAAGCGGTGCACTGGGCATGGGAGACGGCGATCGAGACGGCAGCGATCGGGCCGCACAGCCGTCGAGGTCGCACGTTCGGCAAGTTCGGGTTGAACAGTGTCATCTGCTTCCCGGCCAACACGATCTTCAACGAGCAGTTCATCCACATCGGATCAGGCACGATGTTCGGACCTCAGATCACGCTCTCGGCGGGCATGGTGCCCGGCCAGAAATGCATCAGCGACCCCGTCGTCAAGATCGGCGATCGCTGCCTGATCGGCAAGGGAAGCGGCATCGTCGGCCACTTCGAGATCGTGATCGGCGACGATGTCTGGACTGGGCATCACGTCTACATCACCGACCAGAACCACGACTACCACGACATCACCAAGCCGATCTCTCAACAATCGATGCCCGAGCGATCGGTCATCATCGGCGACGGATCGTGGCTCGGCTACGGGACGGTCGTGTTGCCCGGAAGCAGGATCGGCAAGCACGTCGTCGTGGGCGCCAACTCTGTCGTTGTTGGCGACCTTCCCGACTACTGCGTCGCCGTTGGCAGTCCGGCAACGGTCATCAAACAATGGACCGAGGACAAGGGCTGGCATCGACCCGACTGAACCGGCCCAACCCGGTCGACCGATAAGGGCTGGATCAGCGGCCTGCGGGCACCTGGCACGTCGGCATTTTGTTGTGCTTGGCGAAGTCGCCGATCGTCAGGGAAACGGGTGACCCGTTGAGTGTGGTCTCGTTCAATTCGACCGCCTCGCCGCCGAGCAGACGGGTTTCCACCTCGCGTCGATCGGCGATGTAGGTGCGGTACAGCGACTCCCACTCGTTGACGAGGCGGACGTCGCGTGCGCTGGTGGGGCGAACGGCGAGCACCTCGTCGAGGGCGTCCTCGGTGATGTCGGTTGCCTTTTTGACCGCGGCGCCCACATCCTGAGGCGTTCCTTTGGAGTCGAGGATCGCCTCCTCTGCGTTGACGTTGAGCAGGTCGTCGCGGACCTTGCAGATTTGCTCCGCGCGTACGCTCCACGAACTGTCGTCGACCTGGGCAAGCGGCTTGTCGTTGGCGAACCCAAACGCGTAGATCCACATGAACAAACAGAAGCCGATCCCGATCAGTACAGCCGCACGGGTGGCGATCTGCTTGCGGGTGAGCTTCGATTTCGGATCATCGGGGGCGAGGTCGGGCAGACGTTGGGCGGTGGCAGTCACGACCAACTCATTTCGGGGCCGGCTTGCGGTAGCTGAATGCCAGTTGGGTGATCGCGCCGCCGACGCCGACCACAACGGTGGTCAGGGCGCCGGTCCAACCGATGTAGTAGGTGAAGTCGTCACCGTTGATCAGGTGGTCGACCGAGAACTTGCCCGGTCCGATCGTGCCAACCGCAAATGCGACGATGGCGATCGATGCGCAGTACTCCCAACCCTGACCGGGCTTGAACACGAAGAAGCCGTTCTCCCAGTGGGCGACGACGATCGCGACGATCATCAGGCCGATGAATCCGGCTGCTGCGAACGGGGTTCCGAGTCCCAGCGCAAGTAACAGACCGGCCCCGACCTCGGTGGTGGCCGCAATCCTGGCCTGCCACTTCGGCCATTTCATCCCAATGCTGCCGAACCAGCCGGTCGTGCCGGTGAGGCCACCCTTGCCGAAGAACTTGTTGTATCCGTGGGCTGCGAGCGAGACGCCGAAGAACACACGAACCACCAACAACGCCAGATCGAACGTTTTCACGATGCTCAGGCTAAGGGATCGATCGATCGCTCCCCGTATTCATGACAGGAACATTAATGACAGGAACCACAGTCACTCTTGACTCACTCTCGACTCACTCTTGGTAGAACTGAGCGATGACCGGGGAGCAGGAATCGACCGTTGCGCGCCCCCAGCAGCTTTCGCAGTCGCGCGCCGAGCGGTGGCGTACCGCAGCCCGACTGATCCGCAACCTGGTCAAGATCCACCCCCGACCGTTCATGATCGCAGTAGCCGGGGCCGCCGTCTTTGCGCTGTGCACCGTTGCGTCGTCGATCGCGATCCAGTGGGTGATCGACCACGTGATCGAGCCCACATTCGCCACAGGTGACGTGCGCACCGGCACCGTGCTGAGCGGCATCGCCCTGATCATCGGCATCGGCCTGATCCGTGCAACCGGCGTCGTCGTGCGCCGGACCTGGGCCGGCATTGCCCACTGGAGAATTGCCGAGACGCTGAGCGGCAACGTGGTCGACCGTCTTGTCGAGCAGCCGATCACGTGGCACCAACGACGACCGTCGGGCGACTTGGCG
>JBDSDH010000189.1:0-4363 GCA_039920665.1 Ilumatobacteraceae bacterium | reverse complement strand
AGCACCTCCTCGATCTCACGCGGGTACACGTTGAAGCCACCACGGATCACGAGATCCTTCTTGCGGTCGACGATGAAGTAGAACCCGTCGGCATCGCGGTAGCCGAGGTCGCCGGTGAAGAACCATCCGTCTTTGATCGCGTCGGCGGTCGCCTTGGGGTTCTTGTAGTAGCCCTTCATGATGTTGTGGCCGCGAATCACGATCTCGCCGACTTGGTCCTCGCCGTCACCGAGCGCGTTGCCGTCCTCGTCGACGATCTTGAGATCCACGCCCCAGATCGGCTTGCCGATCGACAGCACCCGCCGCTCGGTGGGGCTGATGTTGAACGTCGTGGTGCTCGCGCTCTCCGACAGGCCGTATCCCTCGAGCACGAACACGCCGGGGAACTTCTCCTCGAACGCCCGGATCACCTCGCCGGGAATCGCCGCGCCGCCCGACAGCCCGACCCGGATCGACGACAGGTCGCGTCCTTCGATGTCGGCCGCAAGCATGGCGAAGTACATCGTTGGTACGCCGGCGAAGATCGTGCAGCGGGTGCTCTCGATCGCATCGATCACCGCGCCCGGTTCGAAGCGCGGAACGAGCGTCATCGCCCCGCCGAAGCGCACCGCGATGTTGAGCACACTCGACAAACCGAACACGTGGAACAGCGGCAGCACCGCGAGTGCGATGTCGTCGGGCTGATAGCCGAACAGGTTGCCGGCGACCGTGCAGTTCATGAACAGTTGGAAGTGGGTCAGTTCGGCACCCTTGGGCTTGCCGGTGGTGCCGCTGGTGTAGAGCAGAACCGCCGTGTCGTCCGGGCTGAGGGCGACGATGTCGCGGGTGTCAGGTCCTGCGAGCAGTTGCTCGAATGCGGTCGCGCCCTCGGGTGCGGGTGCGCCGGACAGGCTGAGCACGTAGGTCCGCATCCCGTAGATCTGGGAAGCGCCTTTGAGTGCTTCGACAGCGAACGTTTCGAACGTGATCAGCAGACGCGAATCGCTGTCGTGAAGGTGATAGGCGACCTCGGGCGCGACGAGCAGCGGATTGAGCGGCACCATCACCATCCCGGCTTTGAGGATGCCGAAGTAGGCGAACAGGAAGTGGGGCACGTTCGGCAATTGCACGGCGATCTTCTCGCCGCGCTGCAGGCCCATCGCGATCAACTGCGATGCGAAGCGGCCGGACATTTCGTCGACTTGGGCATAGCTGAGTTCGTGACCGGCAAAGTGCACCAGCGTCTTGTCCGGTGCCGTCGTTGCCGATTCGCGCAGCATGGTCGCGAGGTTGAAGCTCATCAAAATCCCCTTAGCCGTTCTCCACCGTGTCGGTGTCCGGGCATCGTAGTCATCGAGGCCCGGTCGGCGCACGGGTCGCGGCGGACCGATCCCACGCCGCCCGGTAACGACGTAAGGTGACGCGCGTGACGGTTGAACCCGAGACCACGTTGGCCCCTCCGTTTGCACCGTTGCAGCTGCGGATCCCCGAACCGGCGGCCCGGCCCGGCGAGGCACCCCGCTTTGCCGATGTGGCGCTGAGTCCGGCTGGTGCGGTCCGTCGGCCCGAGGTCGATTGCCCCGAGAACGACCTGCTCGACCTCGCCTATTCGCTGGTCAGGGTACTCGATGACGATCACCAGGCGGTTGGTCCGTGGGCAGGCCGGCTCACCAGCGATCAGCTCGTCGTCGGCATCAACGACATGCTCCGTCAGCGGGCGTTCGACGCCAAGATGCTGCGCGCCCAGCGTCAGGGCAAGACCTCGTTCTACATGCAAGCGCTCGGTGAGGAAGCCGTCGCGTGCGCACACGCTCGGGCGCTGAGACCGGGCGACATGAACTTTCCGACCTACCGCCAGCAGGGCCTGTTGATCGCCAGCGACTATCCGATGGTGGAGTTGATGAACCAGATCTTCTCCAACAGCCACGATCCGATGAAGGGCCGTCAACTGCCGGTGATGTACTCGTCGAAGGCCCACGGATTTTTCACGATCTCGGGCAATCTCGGAACCCAGTTCATCCAGGCCGTTGGATGGGCGATGGCATCGGCGCTGTCCGGCGACACCAAGATTGCGTCCGGGTGGATCGGCGACGGTGCGACGGCCGAATCCGACTTCCATGCAGCGATGGTGTTCGCCTCGACTTACCAGGCTCCGGTGATCCTCAACATCGTCAACAATCAGTGGGCGATCTCGACGTTCCAGGGATTCGCTCGGGGGAGCTCGGCCACCTTCGCCGCCCGCGGTCACGGATTCGGTATCCCTGCAATCCGAGTCGACGGCAATGACTACCTCGCCGTCAGCGCGGTGTCGTCGTGGGCAGCCGAACGTGCCCGGCGCAACCTCGGCCCGACGCTGATCGAGTGGGTCACCTACCGGGCGGGAGCGCACTCCAGCTCCGACGACCCGTCCGCCTACCGCCCCAAGGACGAGGTCGCCGGCTGGCCGCTCGGCGACCCCGTCGACCGGCTCTCACAGCACCTGATCGCCACCGGCGTGTGGACCGACGACGATCACACAGCGGCCGTCGCCAATGCCGCGGCTGTGGTCGACACGGCCTACGCCGCGGCCGAGGCGAATGGCGTGCTCGGCGACGGTCACTCGACGTCACCGAGCACGATGTTCGACGATGTCTATGCCACGACGCCTGCGTTGCTCAAGCACCAACGCCAGCAGGCGGGGTACTGAGATGGCGACGATGACGATGATCGAGGCGATCCGCGATGCCCATCGCGTCGCGATGGAACGCGATGACACGGTGGTGGTGTTCGGCCAGGACGTCGGCTACTTCGGTGGCGTCTTTCGTTGTACGGCCGGGCTGCAGAAGGAGTTCGGCGATCATCGATGTTTCGACGCACCGATCAGTGAAGCCGGCATCGTCGGCGCGGCGATCGGGATGGGCGCCTACGGCTTGCGGCCTGTCGTGGAGATCCAGTTCGCCGACTACGTGTACCCCGCTTACGACCAGATCGTGTCCGAGGCGGCTCGCCTGCGATACCGGTCGGCCGGTGACTTCACGGCTCCGATCACGATTCGGATGCCGACCGGCGGCGGCATCTTCGGAGGTCAGACCCACTCCCAGAGCCCCGAAGCGCTGTTCACCCATGTCGCCGGCCTGAAGACGGTGATCCCCTCGAACCCGTACGACGCCAAGGGATTGTTGCTGTCGGCGATCGAGGACCCAGATCCGGTGATCTTCCTCGAACCGAAGCGGCTCTACAACGGCCCGTTCGACGGTCACCATGACCGCCCGATCGTGCCGTGGTCCAAGCACCCGCTCAGCAATGTCCCCGACGGTCACTACACCATTCCGTTCGGACAAGCCCGGATCCATCGTCCCGGCAGCGAACTCACCGTGCTCACCTACGGCACGATGGTGTACGTCGCCCTTGCTGCGGCGCAGGAAACCGGCATCGACGCCGAGGTCATCGACCTCCGTTCGCTGGTGCCGCTCGATCTGGAGACGATCAGCACATCGGTGGCCAAGACCGGTCGGTGCGTGGTTGCTCACGAAGCAACGCTGACGTCCGGCTTCGGTGCCGAACTCTGCGCGATCCTGCAGCAGGAGTTGCTGTATTCGTTGGAGGCGCCGATCATCCGCGTTGCGGGTTGGGACACGCCGTATCCACACGCCCACGAATGGGTCTACTTCCCGGGGCCCGAACGGCTCGGGGCTGCGATGCGCGCAACGATGGAGGCTGGCTGAGATGGGACTGCACATTGTTCGACTGCCCGATGTGGGGGAGGGCATCGCCGAGGCCGAGCTCGTCGAGTGGCATGTCGCTCTCGGCGATCATGTCGCGCCTGACGCGCATCTTGCCGACGTCCTGACCGACAAGGCCACGATCGAGATCTCGTCACCGGTGGCAGGCGTCATCAGCTTCCTCGGGGGCGAACCCGGCGACCTGCTCGCGATCGGTTCCGATTTCGTCGGAATCGATGTCGACGGTGCCGGCAACGCAGCCGGTCAGCGCCGCTCGACCGCAGCGCCGACCGTGGTCGAGCAGTCGGTACCACCGGCCGAACCCTCGCTGCCGTCTGTGTCACAACAAACACCAGGCTCTGGCCAACGTGGTGACACAGACCAGCGTGATCCTGATGCTGCAGAGTCTGTGTCACAACAAACACCAGGCTCTGGCCAACGTGGTGACACAGACCCGTCGCTGGAGACGGCATCGACGGCATCGACGGCATCGACGGCCGAGCCGTCGAGAGTCGTGCCGTCGAGAATCGTGCCGGTGAAGCCGGTCGCGGCGCCGGCGGTGCGGCTGCGGGCCGGGGACCTCGGGGTCGATCTGCGCCAGGTGCGAGGCACCGGCCCGGCAAACAGAATCACCCACGCCGATCTGGATCTGTTCGTCACCGGCGGAGTGGCGGCGACTCGGC
>JBDSDH010000188.1:0-2692 GCA_039920665.1 Ilumatobacteraceae bacterium | reverse complement strand
GGCGATCTGGTTGTCGATCCTGCGACGCGTACGTGCAGCCGGGGCGGCCGGTTGATCGAGTTGACGGCGAAGGAGTTCTCGATCGTGGAGTTCCTCGCCCGCCGCAACGGTGAGGTCGTCTCCAAGGCCGATCTGCTCGAACATGCGTGGGACTTCGCTTACGACGGTGACCCGAGTGTGATCGAGGTCCACATGTCAAACATTCGCCGCAAGATCGACAAGCCCTTTCACGTGCACAGTCTCCGCACCGTTCGAGGTTCCGGCTATCGCCTCGTTCCCGATGGCCGCTGACCGTCGCCGGCGCCGGATTGGGCTCCGGTTGCGGGTCACCGCCGTCGCAGTGCTGACCGTCGGCATCGCACTTGCGGCCAGTGCGGTATTGCTGGTCGGTTTGGTACGCAACCGCCTCGACACCGCCGCGACCACTGCCGCCACCCTGCGCGCTGGCGATGTCGCCGCGTTGGCCGAGGCCGGCAGCCTTCCCGCGACGTTGGCGTTGCCCGGTGAGGAATCGGCGTTCGTGCAAGTCGTCGACGAGTCGGGGTCCGTGATCGCGTCGACCGGGAACATCGACGGCGAACCCGCCGTCTCGAGCGTCAACCCATCCGGTCCTGGGCCGTTGGCGTTGACGATTCCGATCGCTCCGCTCGACCAGGCCGACGCGATGCGCGTGATCGCGTTGAACACCACCACCAGCGGGGGCACGGTCACCGTGTACGCCGGGGAAAGTCTGGAGAACGCCGACGACACCACGGCCGCGGTCATCACCGTGCTCGCGGTTGGTTTGCCGCTGCTCGTGCTCGTCGTCGCTGCGGTCACATGGTGGGCGGTCGGGCGGACGCTGCGACCGGTACGCCGGATCACACGCACGATGGCCGACATCACCGCCAGCGACCTCCACCGCCGGGTACCGATACCCGACACGCGTGATGAGATCGGTGAACTCGCAGTCACCGTCAACGAGACCCTCGCCCGGCTGGACACCTCCGTCGAGCGACAACGCCGCTTCGTCGCCGACGCCAGCCATGAACTGCGTGGACCCCTCGCAGCCCTGCGCGCCGACCTGGAGATCTCCGTCACCCACCCCGAGCGGACCGCATGGCTCGAGGTCGCTCGCGACACGCTGAGCGACGTCGAACGGCTCCAACACCTCACCGAGGACCTGCTGCTCCTGGCCCGACTCGATTCCCATCAGCAACGAGCGCATCAGCATGTCGACCTCGCCGAAGTCGTGGCCGAGGCGGCCGGCGGAATCCGCCGCGACGACGTCGAGGTGATTGTGCTCGGTACCACGGCGCCGGTGATTCTTGATGGGGATCCCGAGCAGTTGCACCGCATGGTTCGCAACCTCGTGCACAACGCCGAGGAGCACGCCGAACACCGCATCACCGTCACACTCACCAAAGCGAACGCGCTTGTTCGGCTGCAGATCGCCGACGACGGGCCCGGCGTCCCAACCGAACTCCGCAAAATCGTCTACGAACGGTTCGTACGCGTCGACACCGCACGAACCCGCAATACCGGCGGCACCGGACTCGGTCTCGCGATCGTGGCCGACGTCGTCGCCAGCCATCACGGCTCGATCGCCGTCACTGACAGCGAGCCACACGGCGCCACCTTCACCGTCGAACTTCCAATTCACCAGCCGACGTGACACAACCCCGCCCGGGGGCACGGTTCACCCAAACGCACCCTCGACCGCCGTGGTCGGCGCGATCGTGTTCAGCACGCTCAGGTCAACATCAACCGACGACGCTCAACGATGAACCGGTCACATCCACGGGACGTGACATGTCCGCTGACCGCTCCTCATAGTGGTGGTTGCCGCAATTCATTCGACGCCATCCGACCATCGACGGACCGGCACGAACGAGTCCCCAAATTCGCCGCATTCAAAGGAGCCAGCCGCCACCGCCAACTCACCCGGCAGATCGACTTGCGACATGTCGACAAGGACTCCGACCCCGATTGGTGACCTTCGGGTTGGTCCCGAACGGGTCAACTGCCGATGACGCTGGCATGGCTTACATCATCGAACGCAGCAACCGTTTCTACGTCGTCGCCTACGACGGCATCGACCCGCTCACCGGTCGCGAACGCCGTCGCTGGCATCCGGCCGGTCGTTCACGCGCCGACGCCGAAGCGATCGCAACCACACTCGCAATCGAGACGCTCCCACCGCCCGAGCCGCCTTCGTCACCGTTGACATTCGGCAGATTCCTATCGGAGCAATGGATGCCACGACGTCGACCCCAACTCGGCGCGAGCACCGCCCATCGCTACCAGTGGATGATCGAAAACTACATCAACCCGCGCATCGGCGACATCCCGATACGAGCCTTGCGAGTCGAACACGTCGACCACCTCTACCAAGACTTGCTCACCCACGGCAGCCGCAACGGTGGCGAACTTGCCAACAAGACCGTCTACGACGTCCACGTCATCGTCCGCTCATCGCTCGCCGACGCCACCCGCCGTCACCATGTCGCCTCTAATGTTGCGCTCGTCGCCCAGGCCCCACGCGCCCAACCCCGCGCACGCTGCGGACCCGAGACATGGACCGCTTCGCAGCTCGGCCGCTACCTGGCCAGCGCTGCTCACCTGCGGCTCTACCCGGCATTGCATCTCGCCGCGTTCACCGGGATGCGCCGCGGTGAACTCGCCGGACTCCGCTGGGGCGACTGGCAACGCA
>JBDSDH010000187.1:0-8477 GCA_039920665.1 Ilumatobacteraceae bacterium | reverse complement strand
AGCCGCAGTACAACGATCCGCAAGCACGACTGGCATGGATGGACGACCACCACGTCGAATTCGCGATCGTTGTACCGAGTCTCGGCGGTGTCGTCGAGACGTACATGGAGCATGATCCGGAGCAGACGGCGCTCAACCTGCATGCGTTCAACCGTTGGCTCGACGACGACTGGGGATTCGTCCACCGTGACCGCATCTTCACCACCCCAATGGTGAGCCTGCTCGATCCCGACAAGGCGCTCGACGAGATCCGGTGGATCGCAGCGCGCGGTGCGAAGTTCGTCCACCTCCGACCCGGGCCCGCAGGCAATCGTTCACCTGCGGACCCTGTGTTCGATCCGTTCTGGCAATGCGTCGTCGACGCCGGAATCAAGGTCGTGCTGCACATCTCCGAGAGCAGTTACAACCGCCACGCATCTGCCCGGTGGAGCGAGCAACCCCACCCGAATGCGTGGAGCATCTCCGCGTTCCAATGGACGACGTCGTACGGCGATCGGCCGATCATGGACACGATCGCGGCCCTCGTGCTGCACAACCTGTTCGGACGCTTTCCCGATCTCCAGGTGATCAGCCTCGAGAACGGCTCCCTCTGGGTGCCGTACCTGGCGGCGGCGATGGACAAGATGAAGGGAATGGGTCGCAACAGCCCGTGGATCGGCGGACGAGTCGTCGACCGGCCGAGCGACATCATCCGCCACCACGTGTCCGTCTCACCGTTCCACGAAGAGAACCACCGTCCGGTGGTCGACGTGCTCGGCATCGACCGGGTCCTGTTCGGCTCGGACTACCCGCACCCCGAGGGTGTCGCCGAACCCCGCCAGTACCTCGACGGATTGGCCGAGTTCGATGATGCCGCCGTCCGGCGGATCATGCGCGACAACCTCGTTGCCCTCTTGCCGTGATCCTGACCTCGTCGTACTGGGACGCCCACGAACGCGGCACCGACCTCGAACCGCTCCCGAACCTGACCGTCGGTGACGCACTGCGGAGCGCCGTCGACGCTGCGCCCGACGAAATCGCGCTCGTGGCCGGTGTCGACGATCCAGCACTCCGCCGTCGTTGGACCTACACATCGTTGTGGGAAGCGTCGAACCGATGCGCCCACTGGCTGCTCGACCGGATGGATCCGGGCGAGCGTCTGGCGATCTGGGCCGTCAACGATCCGGAGTGGGTCATTGCGCTGTTCGGCGCCGCGCTCGCAGGAGTGGTCGTCGTGCCGATGAACCCCGCGTTTCGAACGACCGAAGCAGCACACGTTCTCGGTCCGTCGGCCGCCGTAATGGTGCTCCACGCCGACGACCATCGGGGCAATCCGATCGCCGACCATGTCGCCGAACTCCGCGGTCGCTTCGAGCACCTGCGGACCAGCGTCCGCATCGCTGACCTCTTCGACGAAATCGCGAATGCTCCGTCGACCGGCTCGCTCCCCGACGTGATCGCGACCGATCTGGCCCAGATCCAATTCACCTCGGGCACGACCGGCTTTCCGAAGGGAGCGTGCCTCCAGCACGGCAGCATCACCAACAACGCGCGGCTGATGCACCGCCGACTCGGTCTGCGGGCGGGCGACGTCTACGTCAATCCCAACCCGATGTTCCATCTGGGCGGTTGCGGCCTCGGCACGCTGGGCCCGGTCCAGTTCCTCGCGACCCACGTTCTCGTCCATCACTTCGAGGCCGGGCTATTCCTCGATCTGCTGGAGTCGGAGTCGGCAACGGTCACCGGCGCCGTGCCCACGATGCTGATTGCGCTGATGGAGCACCCCGATTTCGCGCATCGAGATCTCTCCGCGTTGCGCACTGTGTCGTCCGGCGGTTCCGTCGTCCCGGCGGCGCTGGTTCGCACGATCGAAGACCGACTCGGTGTTCAGTACTCGACAATGTTCGGCCAGACCGAAGCGTCACCCGGCATCACCCAGACCCACCTCGACGATTCCGCCGAGGACAAGGGCGCGACCGTCGGACAGCCACTCGAGCACATGTCGGTCAAGATCGTCGACGATGCAGGGAACATCGTCGCTGTGAACACCTCGGGCGAACTGCTCGCCAGAAGCCCGGTCGTGATGAGCGGCTATTGGAACCTCCCGGTCGAGACCGCTGCCGCGATCGACGACGACGGTTGGCTGCACACCGGCGACCTGGCCGTCATGGACGACCGTGGCTACTGCCGGATCATTGGCCGGCTCAAGGACATGATCACCCGCGGCAGCGAGAACATCTATCCGCGCGAGATCGAAGATGTCCTGTTCGCTCATCCGGATGTCGCCGAAGTCGCCGTGGTCGGAGTTCCGCATGATCGTCTCGGCGAGCAAGTCGCGGCATTCATCCGCGCCCGACCGGGAGCCTCGCTCGACATCGAGGCGCTCCGGACATTGGTTCGTGAGTCGCTCGCCACCCACAAGGTGCCGGTCCAGTGGACCGTCGTCGAAGCGATGCCACAAACGGCATCGGGCAAGGTCCAAAAGCACGTACTGCGCGATCGTTGGGTCGCCGCTCAGACAGGAGAGAACGAATGATCAACACCACTGATGCGGGCCGACTGCTCGTCGAGCGGAGGCGCCTCGATGGCCGAGTCGCGATCGTCACCGGCGCCGGTTCGGGAATTGGCTTGTTCACGGCGACCCGCTTGGCCGCCGAGGGCATGCGAGTCGTGCTGTCGGACCTGCATCTGGCATCAGCAGCAGCCGGTGCCGAGAGCATTCGCGCGGCTGGCGGCGACGCGATCGCGATCGAGGCCGACGTGTCATCGGAAGCGGCTGTGCGCTCGATGGTCGCGGAAACCGTCGGCCACTACGGAACCATCGACGCGCTGCACAACAACGCCGGAGCGGTCGAATCCGACACGATTGGCAACGACCTCGACATCCGCGACCTCGATGTCGACATCTGGGACAAGACCATGGCGGTCAACCTGCGCGGGGTGATGTTGTGCACCAAACACGTCGTACCGGTGATGGTGGCCGGTGGGCGGGGCTCGATCGTCAACACGAGCTCCGGCTCGGCCCTGGCCGGTCACTCGATCCGGTCGGCCTACGGCGCGTCCAAGGGCGGCATCAACGTCTTCACCCAGTACACCGCGACCAGCTTCGGACGACTCAACATCCGCTGCAATGCGGTCGCACCGGGTCTGATCCTGACCCCAGCGGCTCGCCGCAACCTCACCGCGGAATCGCTCGACATGTTCGAGCGGAACTGCCTCACGCCACGACTCGGCGAGCCTGACGATGTCGCCGCTCTGGTGGCCTTTCTGATGTCCGACGATGCCGCATTCATCACGGGTCAAATCATCTCGGTCGACGGCGGCGCACTCGCCCACTCCCCCACCTATGCCGAGGTCGAGAGCATCCGCCGTCGCGACGCAGCCGATGGCTGACCGATTGCTCGAGAAATCACGATTACGTCCATCGTCGTGAAGATCAACATGATGGTCCGCTCCGCTCGGACGTGTCGCGATACGATGCTCGGGTCGTCGCGGCCCGGGACGCATACTCCGACGATGTCGGTTTCCATTTGTTTGGAGAGGTAAATCCTGTGAGTTCATCCTCATCGCCGACGACCAAGATGCAGTTGCGTCAACCGCGCCTTGCCGAGATGGTCGCCGATGTGCTCCGTAAGCGGATCATCTCCGGAGAACTCGCAGACGGCAGCTTGCTGTCCAAACAGGAAGAACTGATCGACGAGTTCAGCGTCTCCAAGCCGTCGATCCGTGAAGCACTGCGAATCCTGGAGACCGAGGGGCTCATCACGGTGCAGCGTGGCAACGTCGGTGGCGCCGTCGTGCACGTGCCCCAGACGTCCAGCGCGGCCTACATGCTCGGACTCGTGCTGCAGTCCAAGCGGGTCACCTTGCGCGATGTCGGCGCGGCGATCAAACACATCGAGCCGGTGTGCGCGGCGCTGTGTGCCGAGCGCGACGATCGCGAGACCGCTGTCGTGCCCCGGCTGCGGGCTGTCCACCAGGCGGCGCTCGATTGCGGCCCGGATGATCACGTCCGGCTGACCGTGTTGACCCGCCAGTTCCACGAAGAACTCGTCGCGCTCTGCGGCAATCAGACCATGATCCAACTCGTCGGCGCGCTGGAATCGCTGTGGTCGTCGCACGAGCAGGAGTGGGCCCAGCGCAAGAAGGAAGAGGGTGAGTTCCCCGATGTCACGGTCCGCAAGAACTCGCTCAAGATCCACGAACGGCTGATTGCGCTGATCGAGGCGGGCGATGCCGAAGGCGTGGCTCGCGCATCACGCAAGCACCTCGAGGGGTCGATCTTCTATGCCTCCGGCGATGGCAGTATGACGATCAACGCCGACTCGCTGCGCTGATCGCCTCGCTTGCATTGATCGCGGCGAGCGCACGCTCGGTGACCGCCGTGCGATCCAGTTTCCCATTGGGATGACGCCCCAGGTCATCGACGATCATGATGTGACGCGGCACCTTGAAGCCTGCTGCGCGACCTCGGACGTGCTCGCGCAGCGCGTCGACGGTGGCAGCGACGGTGGCGACCTCGTCTGCGTCGGCCGCAGCCTCGGCCGACAGCTGCACCACGGCACACACCGCGGCACCGAAACGCGGATCGGGAACCCCGATGCACGCGGCATCGACGACCGACGTGTGCTCCTTCAGAATCTCCTCGATCTCTTCCGGGTGGACCTTCTCGCCGCCGGTGTTGATCACCGCCGAACCCCGACCGAGCAATGTGAGGTTGCCCTCGTCGTCGACGGTGACGTAATCGCCTGGTACCGAATAGCGAACCCCATCGACTGTCGGATACGTCTCGGCCGATTTGATCGGATCCTTGTGGTAGCCGACGGGTACGCAACCCGACATGGCGATCCGGCCGACGACGCCGCTCATCGGCTCAACCATCGCGCCGTCATCGGTCAGCAGTTTCGCCTGCGGCCCGATCCGGAACACCGCTGTTGCATCGAGATCGTCCGCAGTCGACATCGACACGCCGAGTCCGCTCGCTTCCGACGATCCAAAGGCGTCGAGCAACACCAGGTTCGGCAAGAGGCCGAGCAGGCCGGCTTTGACCGGTCGGGAGAACATTGCCCCCGAACTTGTGATCATCTTCAGACTGTTCAGGTCGTACGACGCTCCGTCTCGCTCGAGTCGCTCGTCTCGCTCGAGTTGCTCGAGCAGGGGACGAGCCATGGGGTCGCCGACGATGACGAGCACGTTGACCCGATGGCGCTCGACGCATGCCCAAGCCTGCGCCGGGTCGAAGCCGCGCCCGCCGAGCATCACGCTCGTCCCGCCGGTGAAGAAGTTGGCGAGTTGGCTGAGCAGTCCAGTGCCATGGATCAACGGTGCAATGGTGCAACTGCGCCGTGGCTCCACCGCAAGCCGATCAGCGATGTCGGCGGTGGCGCCGCTGCGATCTTCGTCCGGCGGCGCATCCTTGCCCGCCAACAACGTGACGAGATCGCCTTGTCGCCACATCACTGCTTTGGGCATACCCGTCGTGCCACCCGTGTACTGGAACAACAAGTCGTCCGGCGACCGACCCCATGTGGTGGCCACTCGCTCACCGGACCCTGCCGTGACGACGTGTTCGTAGTCCGTCCACGTGGACCGGGACGGGTCGGTGGTCGAAGTATCCGCGACGACGATCATGGTCTCGATCGTGCCCGCCCGTTGGGCTGCGTCGGCGAAGGACTCAACGAACTCCTCCTGCACGACCGCGGCCCGCGCATCGGCGTTGTCGAGCAGGTAGGCAATCTCGTCCGCGCCGTAGCGAAAATTGACGTTGAACGGAACCAACGACACCTTGCAGCAAGCGATGTACGCCTCCAGACAGGCGGGGACGTTGCGGGTGCACACCGCAACGCGATCGCCACGGACAAGACCGGCATCGAGCAGATGTCGAGCAAGTCGATTACTGCGCTGGTCGACATCATCCCAGGACAAGATTCGATGGTCCTCGATGATCATCGGAGCGTCGTGACGGACATCGGCGATCTCTTCGAGCAGGTCTGCCACGTTCCATTCGACTGTCCGGGGTTCCATAGTTATAATCTTAGCAATGTTAAGACGACAGCGATCCAACGAATGATCGAGTCGGTGTGCTCGGCCTGACGATTCCTCTCGATGGTTACACGCTCGCGGCGCACCGCGAGGCGCTGCGAGAACTCGTGGATCTCGGCTTCACCGACGTCTGGGCCGGCGAAGCCGACGGCCTCGACGCGGTCGTCCCCTTGGCCGCCGCCGCAGCGTGGGAGCCATCCCTGCGGATCGGAACAGGCATTGTCCCCTCGTTCACTCGTGGACCTGCAGTCCTCGCAATGACCGCCGCCGCGCTCACCGAACTCGCACCCGGCCATGTCAGTCTCGGCATCGGAGCATCATCGCCGGTCGTCGTCGGCAACTGGAACGGCATCGCTCACGACCAGCCGTTCGACCGCACCCGCGACGTCCTGCGCTTTCTCCGTCGGGCCTTGCGAGGCGAGCGGATCAGCGAACAATTTGCGACGTTCGAGATCTCTGGATTCAGACTCGGTCGCCCACCAGCGATCGCGCCCGAACTCCTGCTCGCAGCGCTGCGACCGAGGATGCTTCGGTTGGCAGCGACCGAGGCAGACGGTGCCATCACGACCTGGGTCGGCCCTGACCACGTCGAACGAATCGCAGCCGAGCTCGCCGATGCTGCTCCGGCCCGCGTGTCGCCACGCCTCGTTGCGTGGGTCTCGGTGTGTCCCGATGCAGACGCCGATGCCGTACGGGCGCGAGCCCGGCCGACGATTGCGGCGTATCTCAACGTGCCTGCCTACGAGGATTTCCACCGTTGGCTCGGCAACGAGGCGCTCCTCGAACCTGTTTGGGAGGCCTGGAAGCGAGGCGATCGGCGCGGCGCGGTCGCGGCGGTCAGCGAGGAACTGGTCGATCAACTGATCGTCCATGGCCCTGCCGAGCACTGTCGCGAGGTCATTGATCGATATCGGGCGGCGGGCGTCACCGACATCGCCCTGTCGGTCCAGGCCGGCGCCGAGGATCCAATGCATGCGCTGCGAGCACTGGCCCCGCGATGAGTTCGATCCGTCCGTCCACAACCAAACCTGCCACCGGCATCGCCGCCGCATCACCGGCCCGTCACTTCGAGGAAACACCATGGACATGACCTACCCGCCACAGGCAGAGACATTTCGAGCGCAGGTCCGGGCGTGGCTGCAGGAGCAACTCCCCGACGGATGGTTCGAAGGCCGCCGCCCCACAGGCAGCGACGCCGGCACTTTCGCCGTGGAGTGGAACACGATGCTGCACACGACCGGCTGGGCCACGCCGACCTGGCCGGTCGAGTACGGCGGTCGCGGGCTGTCCCAACTCGAGGCGGTCGTGCTGGCCGAAGAACTGACCGATGCCGGTGCCCCGATCCAACCGCCGGCGGGCGGCGAGATCCTGCTCGGCCCGACCGTTCTGCACTGGGGCACCGACGAACAGAAGCGCCGATTTCTTCCTCCTATCGCGGCCGGCACCGAGGTCTGGTGTCAGGGCTTCTCCGAACCCGAGTCAGGATCCGATCTCGGCTCGCTGCGAACGACCGCCACCCGCGATGGTGACGACTGGATGGTGACCGGACACAAGGTCTGGACCAGTCAGGCCCAGCACGCCGACTACTGCTTCATGCTCGTCCGCACCGATCCGGAAGCCCCCAAGCACGCTGGCATTTCGTATCTGATGATGCCGCTCGATCAACCCGGCGTCGAGGTGCGCAGCATCGTGCAGCCCGACGGCACGGCAGGGTTCGCCGAAGTGTTCTTCGACCAGGCCAGGTGTCCAGCAGCGAACATGGTCGGCGAGCCGGGACAAGGTTGGAAGGTGGCGATGTCGACGCTCGGATTCGAGCGAGGCACGTCGTCCACGTCGAGCTGGCAGCGCTACGCCCGTGATCTCGAGGCGATGATCGAATCAGCACGTGCCGATGGCCGTACCGATGATCCGATGGTCCGCCAGCGGCTCGCCGCTGCCCACATCGACATCCAGCTGATGCGGATCGGCGGCTTTCGGATCCTCACCAGCGTGCTCCATCCAGAGCACACTGCGGCCGTGGCCGGCCTCGAGGCAGGCGTCAAGACCAACTGGACCGAGCTACATCAGCGGCTGACCAACCTCGGCATCGACCTGATGGGTGCTGCGGGCCAGATCCTGACCGATGGAGATCTCCCCGCAGTCGGCATCGGGCTCGGCCATCGCGAGGTCGTCCATGCCTATCCCGCCGGCCCACTCCAGAGCGCCTTTTTGTTCTCACGCTCCGGCACGATCTTCGGTGGCACCGCAGAAATCCAACGCAACATCATCGCCGAGCGCGTCCTCGGGCTGCCGCGCGAACCGCTGCCGCGTTGACCGGGCTCATCGGTATTGCTCCCGGAGCGCGTCCTTGCGGACCTTTCCAGATGCATTGCGAGGCATCTCGTCGACAAGGATCAGTCGCTCCGGCAGCTTCTGGGGCATCAGGTCGCGTCGGCGGAGGTGTTCGAGCAGGTCCT
>JBDSDH010000186.1:0-7179 GCA_039920665.1 Ilumatobacteraceae bacterium | reverse complement strand
GAACCCGTCACACCTGTCCGCACCAGACCGCTCTCAATGAAATGGAGACCAACATGTCCGAAGAAGTTCTCGTCGCTCGACGCCACGCCGAACTCGTCGTCACGCCGGCGAATCCACTCAAACCACGGACCGTGATCGAACTCGATGCGTTGCCGTGGGTTCCCTACGCCGATTCCATCGATCCAGCCGACTCAACCGTCTTGACCAAAACGCTCGTGCATCCCGACACCGGACATCACGTCATGTTGATCAAGCTGCTGCCCGGCGTCCCCGGCCGAACTCACTGGCACGATTCCGACACCCTGTACATCGTCCGCAGCGGTGAGCTGTACATCGAAGGCGAGGGCACATATCGGCCGGGCAGTGTCCGGTGGGTGACAGGCGGATTCGCCTATGCGCCGGAAACGTCGGGCGGCGAGGGCGCAGAGTTCTACTTCATCAGTCTCGGACCGTACGGCCTGCACTATCTCGACGAGGGCACACCACCGCTCGGATCGTGGCTCGACACGTCGGGCTGACGGAAGCGACCCAGCCCGACTCGGCGGGGCATCAGGATGGCTTTGCGACGTCCGGAGTGGCCCCGTCGACGTTCGGAGCGACCGTCTGGCCGAGGAATGTCGCCAGCATCGCGCCTCGGTCGCGCATCGTGTCGCTCGTTCCCTGCAGCGCGATCGTGCCGTGGACGAGGATCATCGCCCGCTGTGAGAGCGACAACGCGACCGTCGTGTTCTGTTCGACGAGCAGCACCGGGAAGTTTCGGGTTGCCTCGTTCAGGGCCTCGTAGACGATCGCGGTGACGATGGGCGCCAAGCCGAGCGACGGCTCGTCCAGCATCAACAGCCTGGGGGCCGCGAGCAGGGCGCGCCCGATGGCCACCATCTGCAACTCGCCACCCGACAGCGACCAGCCGTCGCGATCCCTCAGCGGGATCAAGGCCGGGAACAGATCGTAGATCTCGTCGATCGTGAAACTGGCTCGGCGGCCTTTCGCAGCCGTGGTCCCGACCTGGAGGTTCTCGTGCACGGACAGGGTCGGGAACACACGCCGACCCTCGGGCACGTGGATCAATCCCAGCCGAGCGACCCGCTGGGCCGAGACGTGACGGAGATCCTTGCCGTCGAAGCGAATCGTGCCTCGCGACGGGACCAGCTTCGACAGGGCCCGCAGGGTGGAGGTCTTGCCGGCGCCGTTCGGTCCCAACAGGGCGACGCATCCCTCGTCGACGGAGAAGTCCAGCCCGTCGACCGCTCGAACCGGGCCGTAGTTCACCGTCAGTCCGGACACCTCAAGCATCGGACGGGGTTCCGAGATAGGCGTTCATCACTCGTCGATCGGCGAACACATCGATGGGCGGCCCTTCAGCGATCTTGCGACCGAGTTCGAGCACCACCATCGTCGGGCAGAGGCGGGTCACGAAATCGATCTTGTGCTCGATCACGAGCATCGACACGCCGTCATCGTGAATGCTCGCGATGAGATCTGCGAGTTCGTCGGTTTCGGCTTGATTGAGCCCGGCCGCAGGCTCGTCCAGCAGGATCACGCTCGGTTCCGCTGCGAGCGCGCGGCCGAGTTCGAGGACGCGCTGACGTCCGTAGGCAAGGTCACCTGCTGTCTTCTCGGCGAGTTCGCGCAAACCGACTCGTGCGAGCAGATCCGTGCCACGCGTCCAACGCGACCGTTCTCGACGCAACATCGAACGACGCCCGAGAGTTGCCCCGATCAGTCCGTTGCCACGTCGATCCCTCATTGCGAGTAAGACGTTTTCCAAACACGTCAGATCGGCGAAGATCCGAGGCGTCTGATACGTGCGCAAGATACCTCTCTGGTACGAAGGACCCGGCGCTCCGAGGCGAAGCTTGACGCCGTCGACGCGTACTGAACCGTTGGCGGCCACCATCCCGGTCAACGCATTGACGAGGGTCGTCTTTCCGGACCCGTTCGGTCCAATCAGTCCAACTGTCTGGCCGTCGGCGACGGTGAGCGAGACGTTGTCGAGGGCGCGCACGCCACCGAAGGACACGCTGAGGTCGGTGATCTCAAGCACGTCGGGTTATCCTCCGCCACGCCTGACGCAACCCAGTGATGCCCTCCGGCAGGGCGAGGATGGTCGCGACCAACAGCAGGGCAAAGATCAGTTCGCGATATTCGGCGAACGATCGCAACCGCTCGGGGAGCAGCACGACGAATGTTGCTCCGATCACCGCTCCCCACATGTTCGTCAACCCACCAAGGATCACCATCAAGAAGATGTTGATGCCCAGCCCCACGCCGAACGACGTCGGGCTGATGAAGCCTTGATCGGATGCGAAGAGCGCGCCGGCGAACCCGGCAATCGCTGAACCCAGCGTGAACATGACAAACCGCACCCGTTGGATCGGCACCCCGAGGCTCGCCGCGACCTCTGGGTGGTCGCGCATTGCAATCGACTCGCGACGCAGCGGCGATCGTTCGATCAGCACCACGATCACCATGGTTACGACCAACGCACCGAGCAGGAACCAGAACATCCGAAACTCCGAATCGAATCGGAAGCCGTCGACGGTTGGATCGTTCGGTACTGCCACCTCGCCACCGATTGCGGTGAACGACGTCCACTCCCGAAAGATGATCAGCGCGATCTCGCTCAGCCCGAGCGTCGCGATCGCAAAGTAGAAGTGGCTCGCCCGTCGCACCAGCCACGCGAACGCGAGGGCGACAAGCGCCGTCGCGATCACAGCAGCGACCAGACCAATCCAGAATCCCCGGCTGTGCGCTGCCCAAGCGAACGTGTACGCGCCGATCCCGAAGAACGCTGCGTGCGAGAACGCGAACTGTCCGGAGAGACCGAAGACGAGGTAGAAGCCGATCGCCGCGATCGCATAGGAGATCGTCAGGTTGGCGATGCTCAGGTCGTAGTCACCCCCGTATCGAAGTGGGATCAATCCAAGGGCAGCCACCACCAAGACCACCGTGCGGAGCTGGTGACGTCGGTGCGCAGGTGGCACTGCTGACCCGCTGCGCGCTGACTCCGGCGTCGTCGGAACGATCTCAGTGGCGGGCACGGATCTCACTCCCGAACAGCCCCTGGGGTCGCACGGCAATCACGAGGATCATCAACGCGAACGGATAGACCTCGCGCAACTGCGGTGCGATATAGCCGGCGGCCATCTGCTCGAACACGCCGATCATCAGCGCGCCGACGACCACCCCGCCGATCCTTCCGAAACCGCCGAGGATCGCGGCTGCGAATCCGTTCAGCATCGCCACGAAGCCGAGATTGAGGTTGACGGAAACGACCGGAGCGAACAGCACGCCGGCGAGGCCGGCCAGCGCCCCGGCAATGCCGAACGACAACATCGACATCCGTCCGACCATGACGCCCTGCAACCTCGCCGCTTCGGTGTCCGTCGCCAATGCCCGGAGCTGTCTGCCGAACTGTGTGCGCTCGAAGAGCAGGATCAGGGCAACCACGACCATAGCGGTGACGGCCACGATCAGGATGCTCTGGTAGGGAATTCGAGCGCCGAACAGTCCGACCGTGCGAATGCCGAGCGGACTCGGCAGGCGCTTGGGTCGTGACGACTGCCAGATGCCGAGCCCGGCCCGGATTGCCATCCCAGCACCCAGCGTCGCGATCACGACCACATGGACCGACCTTCCTCGCAGGGGTGCGGTGGTGATCCGTTCGAGACCCACGCCCACCAGGAACATCAATCCAATCGCCAGTGCGTAAGCGACACCTGTCGCCAGTTCGAGGGACGACACGGCCCAGAACGCCAAGTAGGAGCCGAGCGTTGCCAAGTCGCCCTGAGCGAAGTTGATCACCCCTGTCGCCTTGTAAATCGTCACGAAACCCAGCGCGACGAGCGCGTAGATCGATCCCGTGGAAATGCCGGCCGACAGCAACGCGACGAACCGGCTCATCGCATGCCCGGTGTTGTTGTCGTTCGATTCGTCATCTCCACGGGATCCAACTGACTCAACCCTTCGTGACCGCGACGGTCTCGCGCTTACCACCGCCGAGGAACACGATGGACGTGTCGTGGCTGAGGTTGTGGTTCTCGTCGGTCTCGTAGTGGGTCTGGCAGACACCGCCGTCCCACGACACGCTCTCCAGCGCGGTCTTGATCGCCTCGCCGTCGGCACTGCCGGCAGCTTCGATCGCGAGCTTGTAGAGGTAGACCGAGTCCCACGTGAACGCAGAGTTCGCATCGGGGTTGTAGCCGTATTGCTTCTCGAACGTCGACGCCCAATCCCGGGCGGATTCACGGCTGTCACCCGATGGGTTGCACACGACGGCACCGTAGAACTTGGTCATCGCGTCTGCGTCAGCCAGTTGGTTCTCGTAGGTGAGGATCGAACTGTCGGAGTCCATTGTCGGAATGTCGATGCCGTTCTGGAACATCTGGTTGAGTTGCAGCCCGATCGTGTTGGGGAAGCCCCAGTTGAGGACGACATCTGCGCCTTCCATCGCCAGAACCTGCTCGGTCAGGTCGGTTGCATCCTGGGCGTAGCTGCGATCGGCGATCACCTCGCCACCGCCCGCCTCGATGACCGCCTGGGCGGCATCGCGAGCCGTGGTTCCGTAGGCGCTGTTGGTGTACATGATCCCGAACTTCTTCGCACCGAGCTCGTCCATCAGGAATTGCGCCGACGCCGCAGCTTGGGTGGAGTTCTGGAGCTTGACCCGGAATGTCCAGGGGCTGCCACCGGCGCTGATGTTGGTCTCGTCGGCTGCAGAGAAGTGGATCAACGGGATCTTGGCCTCGTTGAGCAGATCGCTCGCGGCGAGCACTTGCGACGTGATCGCGTAGCCCATCAACACGGTTGGTTTGTCCTTGAGCGCCTGACGCAACGCCGCTGTTCCCTGCTCCGGGGTGAAACCCGTGTCGTAGGTGGTGTATTCGACATCGAAACCGCCGATCCCGCCATCGGCGTTGATCTGCTTGACCGCCATCTCCATCGGGTCTTCGAACACCTCCGGGATCGCCGAGGCCCCCGTCTGCGGAATCAACAACGCAATCTTGACGGGCTCGGTCAGAACGAGATCGGAGCCTCCAGCGGTGCCGTCCGTCGTGCTGCCGCCTGTGGCGGAGTCGGCGGTCGTGGCACCCGTCGTCTCGGCAGTGGTCGGTGCCGTTGTGTCGGCCGTTGTGTCGGCCGTTGTGTCGGCCGTTGTCGGCGCTGTGGTCGCCGCGGTGGTCGCGACTGTTGTCGGCGCAACGGTCGTTGACGCCGAGTCGCCGTCGCTGCCGCAAGCCGTGGCGATCATGGCGAAGCCGATGCCGATTGCTGCGAAAACACGGCGGTGTCCTCTGGTGTGGTTCATGTGATGCTCCCCTTCTGGTCGATGACAGATCGATCGATGACGACTCTGAACGGTTGGCTCAGGAGTCCGTCACCATCATATCTAACATAACTATCATCTCGATGATAGAGATTCGCGGTCACGATGTCGAATCGAACTGCGATCTGAGCCAGCCGTGATCGAGCTTGCCCGTCCCACTCCGCACGATTCGATCGACGACACGCATCCGGCGCGGCGCTTTGTACCCGGCGAGATGCTCCTTGACGAACCCCGTCAACTGCTCTGTCGTCAGGTTCGTACCTGATCGAAGCTCGACCACCGCCCCCACAACTGAACCGAATCGTTCGTCGGGCACACCGATGCAGGCGGCGTCGGCGACGGCCGGATGGCGCTTGATCACATCGTCCACTTCCTCCGGATAGATCTTCTCGCCGCCGCTGTTGATGCACGAAGCGCCGCGACCCAACAGCCGGAGTGCACCGTTCGATTCGACCTGGGCATAGTCGCCGGGTACGGCATAGCGGACGCCCTCGATCGTGCGGAAGGTCGCTGCGGTCTTGGCAGGATCGCCGTGATAGCCCAGCGGCAGCCGTCCGGTCATCGCAACTCGACCCACCGCATCCGATCCGGGCGTTGCCCATTGGTCGTCATCGGTCAGCAGCCGGACTCGATCGCTCAACGAGAATCTACCGGTCTCGCGCACGTCGCCGACTGTCGACACCGACGCCGCGATGCCGCTCGCCTCGGACGACCCGAATGCATCGACGATCGAGATGTGACCGAGGTGAGCGAGCAACCGCTCCTTGACACGGCGGCTGAACGTGAGCCCGGACGACACGATGAAGCCCAAGTCATGCAGCGGCCAACGCGTCGGCCACGCATCGAGCGCGTCGGCCAGCGGCGCGGCGAAGACGTCGCCGACGATGACCACGAGATCGACCTGATGCCGCTGGGCGGTGTCCCAGAACGCTTCGGCCTCGAAGGTCGGTCCGGGGCAGATCACGCTCGTTCCACCGGCGACCATCGTCATCAATTGGTTGAACAACCCGGTCGCATGCATGTACGGGCAGGCGGCCAGGTCGCGCGGTCCAGAAGTTTGGAGGGCGGCGACCAGTTGGTCGATCGACTCCGGAACCGGGATGTGGCGCATGGCATTTCCTGGATCCAGCAGCACCCCGAACAGGTCGTCCTGGCGCCACACGACACCTTTGGGAAGGCCGGTCGTGCCGCCCGTGTAGAGCAACAGTTGGTCATCACCCGACCGTGGGTGGCGTGACTCCGCCCCGTCGACAGCGGCCAGCGAGACCCCGTAGTCGATCGTCCACGATGGCAACGGGCCGGGCGTCCGGTCAGCGACCTCGATCCAGGTGTGCACCATCACCAGTTCCGGTCGAGCCAGATCGAGAACCTCGCGGAACTCGGCGTGGTAGATGACGACAGCGGCCCCACAGTCGGTGAGCAGATGCGCGAGCTCCGCTGCGCCGTATCGATAGTTGACGTTGACCGGCACCAGCCGTGCCTTGAACGCAGCCAGGTAGGCGACGAGGAAATCAGCGCCGTTGCGCTGGCAAACGGCGACCTTGTCCCCGACGCCGGCCCCGCGCTCGATCAGAAACGCAGCGAGGGTGGTGGCTCGCCCGACGAAGTCGCGCCAGGAGATCTCGGTGCCATCGGTCTCGATCACTGCGGGATGGTCCGGAACAGCCGCTGCGACCGCTTCGATCACGTCGGCAAAGTTCCAACCGGATGGTGGGCTCATCGGTACTGCTCCCGGAGCGCGTCCTTGCGGACCTTTCCAGATGCATTGCGAGGCATCTCGTCGACAAGGATCAGTCGCTCCGGCAGCTTCTGGGGCATCAGGTCGCGTCGGCGGAGGTGTTCGAGCAGGTCCT
>JBDSDH010000185.1:0-3326 GCA_039920665.1 Ilumatobacteraceae bacterium | reverse complement strand
CCGGAGTGGCCGTCGAGTTCGCGGGTGCCGGCGCTGCCGACACCGGGCTCGGGGCGACGGTGGTGTCGGCTGCTTTGTCGTCGGATCCGCAGGCTGCGGCCAAAAGCCCCAGTGTGGCCGCCAACGCGATTCCGAGTCGGTGACAGCTCAAGACAGTCGGGTGGAGAGGATGCATCCGAGCCGCTGCTCGGACTCGCGCTCGTCGTGGGTCGGTGAGCAGGCAACGAACAGGGTGTTGCCGTCGCTGCCGCCCAACGCGCAACCCTGGCTCATCCCGCCCGGGGCCGGCCAACGCCGGACGATCTCGCCGTTCGGGTCGAACTGCACGATCTCGGCCGTGCCCGGCGATGCGACCCACACGGCGCCATGCGAATCGAGCGCAATGCCGTCGGGGCGGATTCCCGGGATGTCTTCGAAGGTCCGTCGATCGGACAGTGAACCTTCGGCGTCGACGGTGAACAGCGTGATTCGCTCGGCCGAGGTTTCGGCCAGCATCAAGGTGCGACCGTCTGGTGACAGGATCATGCCGTTCGGAAACCACACGTTCTCGGCGACGATGCGAGCGCCGCGATCGGGCTCGATCAACACCAACTGGGCAGCGCGACGCTCTTCACCACCCGCGTAGTCGTAACCGAAGTTGCCGACGTAGGCGCGTCCGTGCGGGTCGACGAGCATGTCGTTGCAGTCGCCGCCCGCCAAGCCGGAAAGGTCCGCGTAGGGTTCGATCGAGCCGTTCACGATGGTGACGATCGACCGGTCGCGCATCGACACCGCGAGCAGCGTCCCGTCCGGCAGAAAGCCGAGGCCGCTGGGTCGACCGGGGACGTTGGCCAGAAACTCCGCCGATTGGCCCGGACGAACACGATGGACGGATCGATCGAACACGTCCGAGAAGTAGAGCGTGTCCTGCCGCCAGCGGAGACCTTCTGGAAAGCGGAGATGATCGACGACGACATCCCAGACCGGATGATCGTCGATCACGGTCGTTCGAGATCGAGCGCAATCCGCAGCGAACGGGCGACGTAGGCCAGCGCATCAACCGCCGGCTCCAGCACCGAGGGAAACATCAGGAACGAATGGAACATGCCCTCCCGAACGGTGAGATCGACCGGCACCCCCGCATCAGCCAGGCAATGGGCGTACGCCTCACCCTCGGAGCGGAGTGGATCGTGTTCGGGCACCAGCACGAGCGCGGCAGGCAGGTCCGCATGGGACTCGGCTCGCAGCGGCGATGCGTATGGATCGTCGGCATCGCTGTCGCGGCGAAGGTACTCCCCCCAGAAGTACTGGACCTCGGCCGACGTCAGCCCGTTCGTGGTGCCTTGGTTGCGGTGCGACTCGGTGTCGAAGTTGTGATCGATCACCGGATACAGCAGCGCTTGAAATGCAAGCGTGGGAGCACCGCGGTCGCGAGCCATCAACGCGACCGCGGCGGCGAGGTTGCAACCAGCGCTGTCTCCGACCACAGCGCTCCGGCGGCCGTCGGCCCCGATCTGGTCGGCATGTTCGACCAGCCAACTGGTGGCGGCGTAGCAGTCCTCGACGCCGACCGGAAAGCGGTGCTCGGGTGCCAAGCGGTAGTCGACGGCGACCCACACACACCCCGACCGATTGCACAGGTCGCGACACAGGCCGTCGTGGGAGTCGAGGTCGCACACGACCCACCCGCCACCGTGGAAGAAGACGACGAGCGGCAGCACGTCGGACGGGTCGGATCCGAACGGACGATAGATCCGAATCGGAATGTCACCTGCTGGACCGGGCACCGTTCGATCGACGATCGAGGCCATCTGCTCGCTGCTCGTGGCGATCACGTCGCCCGCAGCTTGCTTGATCTGCTGACGGGTCTCGGTGCCGGATCGGGAGGGGTCCGGCGGTGGAAAAGCCTCGGCCATGGCGTCGACGATGATGCGCGCTTGAGGATGCAAAGTCATGGTGATACTCCGTTCATTGGTGGTTGCAGACCGGGATCGCCCGGTGTGGCGACGTCTTGTTGACCGAGGTAGCGGCTGATCAACGTTTGCCGATCGGCGAGATCTGCGGAATCCTTACCCATCTCGATTCGACCACGGACCAGGACGTAGGCCCGGACGCTCAGCTTCAAGGCCATGGTCGTGTTCTGCTCGACGACGAGCATCGGCAGCGACGAACTGATCGTTCGCAGCGCCCGGAACATCTCGTTCATCACGATCGGAGCGAGGCCCAGTGAGGGTTCGTCGAGCAGGAGCATTCGCGGCGCTGCCATCAGCGCCCGACCGATCGCCACCATCTGCTGCTCGCCACCCGACAACGCCCAGCCTTCACGCCTACGGAGCGGCGCGAGGGCCGGAAAGAGGTCGTAGACATCGGCGAGTTCGTGGCTCGGTGAGCGTCCGTCGCGCGCCGAGCGACCGACTATCAGATTTTCGTCGACGATCCACTGGTTGGCCAGACTGAGCCCGAACTCGGTCGTCACGAAGTTGCGGGTCACGACCACGGTGACGACGAGGAACAGCAGGATCGTGCGGTACTGATGGCGCAGACGGGAGGGTGGGCGGGCGGGCGGCGACGTTGCATCCGCCGTGCCGGTCGATGGCCCCGTGTCGCCGAACGAGGTCTCTGCGCTGGCTGTCATCTCACACTCTCGCCTTGCGGGTCATGCCCAGAACGCCCTTGGGGCGGGCGACGATCGCGATCAGCATCGCAACGAACGGCAATTGGTCGGCGTAGTCCGGAAGGAAGTATCCGCCCAGGACCTGTTGGATCAAGCCGAGCGCGATCGCAGCGAGAACGGTGCCGCCGAGACGGCCGAAACCGCCCATGATCGCGGCAGCGAACGCAGTCAACATGACGTTGAAGCCGAAGGTCAGGTTGACCGTGTTGGACGGTGCGATGAGGATTCCACCGAGCCAGATAGCCGGGAATCGTCGGCAAACCGACCGATGCAATCGCCCAATACGCCAGGTACGCGCCGAGGGTGACCAGGTCGCCGGTTGCGAAATTGACCACACCGGTCGCCTTGTAGAGCACCAGAAAGCCGAGCGCGACCACGGCCGAGATTGCGCCGATCGCGATACCACTCGCGAAGAGGGCGACGAATTTCTCCATGTTCTGCGCGTGCCCTCCCCTGGTGCAGCCGCTCAGGCGACCTTGTCAGGTATATCATTGCAATGATAGGATTAACTGTCAATCCAGTGGACGATCGAGGGGTCGGATGAGATCGGAGCGAGTGATGTCAGCGGCCGTCGAACTGCTGGACAGTGCCCTTGGCATCGATCACGACGGCTATCAGTTGTACGTATCGGTCCGAGGTCGCACGCTGCTCGACGTAGCCGGTGGGGTGGCGG
>JBDSDH010000184.1:0-26067 GCA_039920665.1 Ilumatobacteraceae bacterium | reverse complement strand
GCGAATCCTTCTGTGAGCACTCCGTGGATGCAGAATGCGCGGCCCGCAGTACTGACGGCATCGCGCCGCGTCCATGGTCAGCCCGGCTCAGCCAATTTCGTCGGGCATCTCGGTCTTGCGCTTAGCGATGAACTCGATCAATTCCTCGTCGATCGCGCTGTCGAGCGCGGGAGGCTCGTAGTCGGCCAGGCTCTTTTTCCAGAGCTTGTTGGCACGGGTGTTGGCGTCGGTCGAGCCCTCTTCCAGCCATTGCTCGTAGCTGCTGTTGTCGGCCGTGTTGCTGCGGTAGAACGCGCTCTCGAAGTTGGCCAGCGTGTGCGGAGAGCCGAGGAAGTGCAGGCCCGGTTCCTGGTCGGTGATCGCGTCGACCGCCTGACCGTTCTCGCTCATGTCGACGCCCTTTGCGAACGTATGCATCATCCCGAGTTGGTCGGCGTCGAGCATGAACTTCTCGAACCCGAACGACAAGCCACCTTCGAGCCACCCGGCTGCGTGGAGGACGAAGTTGACGCCACCGAGCATCGTTGCCTGCAACGTGTTCGCGGATTCATAGGCCGCCTGGGCGTCGGCGATCTTGGAAGCGTTGAGGCCACCGCCGGAGCGGAACGGCACGCCGAGTCGGCGGGCCAGGTGAGCCATCACGTACAGCACCAGCGACGGTTCGGGGGTGCCGAAGGTGGGGGCGCCCGTCTGCATCGACATCGACGACGCGAACGACCCGAGCACGACGGGCGCACCCGGGCGGACCAACTGCGCGAACGTCATCCCGACCAAGGCCTCGGCGAGGCTCTGGGCTGCGACACCCGCGACCGTCACCGGCGCCATCGCCCCGGCGAGGATGAACGGGGTGAAGATGCACGCCTGGTTGTTGGCGGCATACACGTCGGCCGAACCGAGCATCGTCTCGTCCCACACCAACGGTGACGACGCATTGATCAGGCTGATCATCACGGTGCGGTTCTGCAGGTCGCCACCGAACGCGATGCGAGCGAGATCGACGCTGTCCTGAGCCCGGCTCATCGCGGTCACCGAACCCATGAACGGCTTGTCGCTGTACTTGACGTGGCTGTAGACCATGTCGAGGTGGCGCTTGTTGACGGGAATGTCGACGGGCTCGCACACGGTGCCGCCGGAGTGATGCATGTACGGCGACGAGTAGGCGAGCTTGACGATGTTCTCGAAGTCGGCCAACGTCGCGTAACGACGGCCACCATCCAGATCGCGCACGAACGGGCTGCCGTAGTTGGGCGCGAAGACCGTGTTCATCCCGCCGATCTCGACGTTGCGAGCCGGATTGCGACCATGCTGGGTGAACTGCGTCGGAGCGCTGGCCTGGATGATGCTGCGGCACATCCCGGCCGGGAAACGGACCCGCTCGCCGTCGGCGGCCGCACCGGCGGCGACGAACAGTTCGATTGCTCGTGGGTAGTCACGGATCCACACACCGCTGCGCTCGAGGATGGTGTCCGCGTTGACCTCGATCTTGGCGATGTTCTCCTCGTCGAGCACCTCGAACGGCGCCAGGGTGCGCGTGATGTACGGGATCGACTCAGCCGAACTGGATGCGCGGGCGGCCTGGCGCGCTGCGCGACCTCCGCCGCTGCGACGGCCGGTGCTCGCCTCCGGCGCGACAACTTCGGGAGTCATCAGCGATGACAGATCGGTCGAGGCGTCGGTGAAGTCGGACATCGTGGGTACCCCTGAAAGTTGTGGTGAAGTGCAGATGAATATGGAGTCAGGCCCGGGTCCGACGGCGGCTGCGCGTTGGTCCGGAGGATTCGGTGCGCTCGGGCAGCGCCACCACGGCGGCCAGCCGTGTGTACGGATCGGTTGTGTGCGGCAGCCCCATCGCGCCGACGAAGTGTTCTTGGAAGCGCGGCTCGATGGCCGTTTCGACCTTGGTGACGGTTCGAGCGACTTCGGCGATCTCGTCACGATCGTGCTTGGACAACAACGCCCGCACCGCGCCCGAGCCGGCCGCGTTGCCGACCGACGTGACCTTGTCGGGTTCGCAGTCGGGGATCATCCCCAACACGAGGGCATAGACGGGATCGATGTGACTGCCGAACGCTCCGGCCAACTTGACGGCATCGACCGATTCGAGACCGGCACGATCCATCAGCAGCCGTGCGCCGGCGTACAGCGCACCCTTGCCGAGCTGGATCTGGCGCACATCTTTCTGGGTGATTCGCAATTCCGGATGACCATCCTGACGAGCCTGGACGATGTAGGCATACGTGCGATCGTCGGCGACGACCCGATTGGTGCGCTCGGCCATCTCGCCCCGGATCGTGCCGTCGGCACCGATGATGCCGGCCAGGAACAGCTCGGCGATGATCTCGATGATGCCACTGCCGCAGATACCGGTGATGCCGACTTCGGGCAACGCTTCGGCAAAGCCCGGCTCGTCGCTCCAGAGATCCGACCCGATCACTTTCAGCCGAGGCTCGAGGGTGTCCTTGTCGATCCGGACTCGCTCGACAGCGCCGGCCGTGGCGCGTTGGCCGGACGAGATCTGGGCGCCTTCGAACGCGGGGCCGGTCGGGCTGGACGCCGCAGACAGGCCATGGCGGTTACCGAGCACGAGTTCGGCATTGGTACCGACGTCGATCAGCAGCACGACCTCGTCGCCGCGGTGTGGACCGACGGCGAGGATCGCGGCCGTGGTGTCGGCACCGACGTGACCGGCGATGCACGGCAGCAGATGCAGCGTGCTCAACGGACAGCCAATACCCACGTCGGTCGCCTTGCCGTCCACCGGCAGATCCGTCGCGAGTGGGAATGGTGCCCCACCCAGCGGAGTCGGATCGATGCCCAAGATCAAGTGGTGCATGATCGGGTTACCGACCAACACGATGTCGGAGACCTCGGTCTTGCGGACCGGCGGGGCGCCTGCTGCGATGCGATCGACCGACGCAAGGGCGCACAACTCGGTGATCAGATCATCGAGCGCTCCACGGATCGCAGCGGTCAGTTCGTGCTGGCCACCCGGGTTCATCATCACGTACGAGACCCGGCTCATCAGATCTTCGCCGAACCGGATCTGAGGATTCATCAACCCCGCCGACGCGAGAATCTCACCGCTCGCGAGATCGCACAGATGGCCGGCGACGGTGGTGGAGCCGACGTCGATCGCAACGCCGTAGAGCTCGTCGAAGAAGCCGGGCCAGATACCAGTGATGACGCTGTTGTCGTGCACCGCAACCGTGACATCGCGACCCTCGTGGGCAAGCGCCGGCTGCAACCGGATCAGCGCCTCGTGAGTGATCTTCATCGTCGGCAGATTCCACTGCTCGCTCAACGCGTCCGTGAGCAAGCGCAGATCGCTGCGGTCGCCGCCGAGGTCGTTGGCCATCACTTCGACGTAATACGGATGCACGATCGGATCGATGATCAGTCCGGTGAGATCGACCGACTTGCGGATCACCGGGCGATGCATCTGGCTTGCGGGCGGGACGTCGACGAGTAGATCGCCGAGCACCTTGGCCGTGCAGCCGAGTCGACCGCCGAGCTCGAGCGGACGCCGCCCGTGATAGGCCTCTTCGGTCGCTCCGACCGGCGTCAGATGATCGGGGTCGCTGTGGATGCCGTGCTTGTCGAAGTGGCCGAACGTCGGCACCACCTGACAGCGCCCGCAAATTCCGCGACCGCCGCAGACCGAATCGAGGTCCGCTCCGAGTCGGCGAGCAGCGTCGAGCACGGTGCAACCCGCTTCGACCTCGCCACGGCGACCGGATGGGGTGAAGACGACAGTAGGCATCGGTGCGGAGTCAGTCCTGTCTCGTTGTGGCGGTCACGCGTGTTCAGGCCGGGGTCGCAGTGTCACGCGAACGGCGTCCGCCGCGGCGGCCACCCGACTCGCTGCCGCTGGTGGACGAACCCGGATCGCGGTTGGCTTTGATCCATGCGCCGCAGTGCTGGTCGGTGCCGCACAGCACGTCGGCGGCCATGATCGCGTTCTTGACGTCGGCGTGCATCGGGTTGGTGATGGCCGAGGTCATGCCGTGACTCATCGCCATTGCCAGGAACGTGCCGCTGATGACATGGCGGTTCGGCAGGCCGAAGCTGATGTTACTGGCGCCGCACGTCGTGTTGACCTTGAGTTCTTCGTGCAGCCGGCGCACGAGCGCGAACACCTGCAGGCCAGCGGTGCCCATGGCACCGATCGGCATGACCAGTGGGTCAACGACGACGTCGCAGGCGGGGATCCCGTGGTCGGCGGCGCGGTTGACGATCCGCTTGGCGACTTCGAACCTCACGTCGGGATCTTCCGAGATCCCGGTCTCGTCGTTGGAGATCGCGACCACAGCAGCGCCGTACTTGGCGATGAGGGGCAGTACCCGCTCGAGCACCTCTTCTTCACCGGTCACCGAGTTGACGAGCGGCTTGCCCTGGTACACGGCCAAGCCGGCCTCGAGCGCGGCGATGATCGAGGAGTCGATCGACAGGGGCACATCGGTGATCGACTGCACGAGTTGGATCGCCCGGGCCAGCATCGCCGGCTCGTCGGCGAGCGGGATACCTGCATTGACATCGAGCATCTGCGCGCCGGCAGCGACCTGATCGAGCGCATCCTTCTCGACCCGGCTGAAGTTGCCGGCCTTCATCTCTTCGGCGAGCAACTTGCGCCCGGTCGGGTTGATCTTCTCGCCGATCATCACAAATGGGCGGCCCCAACCAATGACGACCTCTCTGGTCGCTGAGCTCAAGATGGTGTCGGTCATGTCGGTGTCCCGTTCTCGTTCTGTTCGTTGCCGGTTCGTTCGTGCGCTGGACGGTCAGGGTCCCAACCACCGGTTTCGACCCACAACGTGAGTCGGGAGGCCGGAAATTCGGCTTCGATCCGTTCGGCTTCGGCGATCACGGCGGCCTTGTAGTCGCCATCGAAACCGTCGGGCAGCGGAACCGCGGATCGACGCCATTCCTGGACGTAGTCGCCGGCGGTCTTCTTGTCCGCCTTCATCGCGGCTCGATCGATGGCGGTCTGGAAACGCAGCGGAAGGATCTGCTGATGTTTGCTGTCGCCGCTGCCACCGTTGACCTGGGCGGGCATGTCACGCCACGAGATGATTGTGATGTCTTCGCGGTTTCCTCGACGGGCCATCAGACCAGAGCTCCTTGGGAGTCGACGTATTGGTGTGCACCTGCATGGGTGCGGTTGATTGCGACGGCAACGGGGTCACCGAGACCGCTCCGGCCAACGAATCGACGCTCGAACCGAAGTCCCAGTCGCACCGCAGCCTCTTCGGCACATGCGGTGATCGCGGCGTCCTCGGTCTGGGCCAGGAGCATCACCCGGGTGTAGTTGCCGAAGTACATGTCTCGAAGCTGCGGGAACCGGTCGAGGCCGAGGCCACCCCAGACCAACGAGTCGAAATGCTTGGCCAGGAAGTCCGTCACGTAGAGCGTGCCGAGTTCGTCTTCGTGCATCGTCGCGAACTCGATCGAACCGGCGAAGAACTCATAACAGTGGGCACCGGGCAGACGATCGATGCCGGGATACTCGGCCAACAACGCATCGAGCAGCCCACCGGTTCCGCAGTCGGCGTAGGCGACAAACACGTGCCGATCGGCGGCGACGGCGGCCTCGATCAAGGGGCGCAGCGCGGGAACGATCTTGTCCGGTCGCGAGTGATAGTTGGCCGGAAGATAGGTCACCTCGACGGCGTCGGCGAGATCGTTGATCTGCAGCACAGCGCGCAGGTCGGCGGTCAGCGCGCCGCAAGCGATCACGAGAGGTCGCACACCCGCCACAGGATCGGCCGGAGCGACGCCCGAGTCAGATCGAGGCGAGTCAGCGCACGTCAGGTGGGATCGAGGCAAGATGCTGACCTCAGCCGGCGAGGGCTGCGGCACGGATGCTTGCCCGGCGAGCCTGGACCAGGGTCCGGGCCGTCTCGGCGGCGACCGCAGCGTCGCGGCAATAGGCGTCGGCGCCGATGGCCGTGCCGAACTCTTCGTTCAAGGGTGCGCCACCGACGAGGACGATCTGGTCGTCTCGGCGACCTTGCTCCTTGAGGGTGTCGATGACGACCTTCATGTACGGCATCGTCGTGGTGAGCAGCGCAGACATCCCCAAGATGTCGGGCTTGTGCTCGTCGAGCGCAGCGAGGAACGCTGCGGCGTCGGTGTTGATGCCGAGGTCGATCACTTCGAAGCCCGCGCCCTCGAGCATCATCGCAACGAGGTTCTTGCCGATGTCGTGGATATCGCCCTTGACCGTGCCGATCACGACCTTGCCCACCGGCTCGGCGCCGGTCTCGGCGAGCAATGGACGCAAAATCTCCATACCACCCTTCATCGCGTTCGCGGCGAGCAGCACTTCGGGGACGAACAAGATGCCGTCACGGAAGTCGATGCCGACGATGCGCATGCCTTCGACCAACGCGTCGTTGAGCACCCGATCGGGTCCCCAGCCGCGTGCGAGCAGCAGGTTGGTGCCCTCTTTGATCTCCGGGCCCATGCCGTCGTAGAGGTCGTCGTGCATCTGGGCCACGAGGTCTTCGTCATTCAGTTCTGCCAGAACGATGTCGTCGTCAGCCATGAAATCTCCTCGATCAGTGCGTTGGTGCAGTGCATTGGTGCAATGCGTCGGTGCGACACACACCGGCGCCATTATCCACGATACGGCAAAATACTATATGGCGGAAGATGGATGGTCAATCGTCGCCGACAGTGTGCCCGATTCCGACGTCGGCAGCACAACCACATGTCCACCGTGATGGCCACTCCGGACGGCGGGGCTGCAGTCCGGGCTAGATTGGCCGGCCATGGTCAGCGGCTCGTCAGGCATCCAATCGATCGAGCGCGCCTTTTCTGTTCTGCTGGCTGTCGCCACCGAGCCGGCCGGTATCACCGATGTATCCCGCCGAGTTGCGCTCCCGGTCAGCACGGTGGCCCGACTGCTGGCGACACTCGAACGCCTCGATGCAGTCGTGCGTCAAGATGACGGCGTCACCTACCGGATCGGGCCGACGGTCAGCCGACTGGCTGCCGGCAACGACACCACGCTCATCGGGCGGGCCCGGCCCTTCCTGGCCGAACTCGTCGAGCGGGTCCACGAGACTGCCGGTCTGTCGGTACTCGAGGGCAACGAGGTGCTCTACCTCGATCACGTCGAGACCGACAATGCGGTCCAGATCCGAGACTGGACAGGCGAGCGGATCCCGTTGCACTTCGTGCCCTCCGGCTTGGTGATGCTCGCCTTCCAACCCCAGACCCGGATCGATGCGTACCTCGCCAACGATCTCGCCAAGGCCACTGACAACACCTTGGCCACGCCCGCCGAGCTGCTCCCCCGCCTCGCTGCGATTCGGGCCGAAGGGTTCGCGTGGGCTGTCGACGAACTGCAGACAGGCATCACCTCGGTCGCCGCACCTGTGCGCAACCGCAAGGGTGACGTCGTTGCAGCAATCCACTGCCACGGCCCGAGTTACCGATTCCCCGCCGACGGCGATGCCGACGACATCGAAGCCGCCGTCACCGCCGCCGCCCGCCGCCTGAGCGACACCAAACTCGACTGACCCCCGCTGGACCCTCCGGCGGCGGCGCCGGTTTCCGCGCCCATGTTCCCGCGAACCACCGTGGCACGGCGATTTCCGGGAACATGGGCGCCTTTTCCGCCAACATGCCGTCGGCACGACGCGTCGAGACGGCGAGCACGGCGAATAGGGCGCGAGAAACGCACGCCGCCCGGGCGCAGCCCCGAGGAGCCGGCCGCGTGCGCCGCAGTTCGGCACAGTGCATGAAGAGGACGAGTTGACGCGCCGAAGAACAGTGGTAGGGCCACGCGTTGAAAGCAGTATGAAACGCAGATCCCAACCGTGAGCAAGCGTCCCGTTCCCACCATGCGGATAGATGTTGTATGGTGGTAAGCAGTACAGGCGTGCCGGGAATTCGGTACGCTCGCCCACGGGGATCGAGGAGCAGGCTGATGGCACTTTTCAACAGGTCGAAGAAGACCTCGGTACGACACACCGACGCCGACACCGGTGCCGAAATCGACATCGCGCCGGTCATTGTCGATCGCGTCGCCCGCGCCCATCTCGAGCTCATCCCGACCCCCAAGGCCCACCTCCAGTTCGAACACCTGCCGGCCCACTCCACGGTCTCGGTGACGGCCAGCCCGACCAAGGATCTGCAGGCCACGATGGACATGGCATCGCAGCTGATCGACCTCGGCCACACCGTCATTCCTCACCTCGCGGCCCGAATGGTCCACGGTCCCGAGCACGTTGCTGCGATCGCGAGTTGGATCAACGCCAACGACGTCAAGGACGTGTTCGTCATCGGCGGCGATGCCCAGGATCCGTTCGGCCCGTACCTCGATGCTGCGTCATTGATGCGGGCATTGCTCGATTCCAACGCCAACATCAGTCGGCTCGGCTTCGGCGGCTACCCCGACGGCCATGCGACCATTCCCAGCGACAAGCTCGGATCCGCGCTCGTCGAGAAGCAGCAGCTCGTCAAGCAAGCGGGCATCGAAGGCTGGGTCAGCACCCAGATGTGCTTCGACACCAAGACCGTGACCAGCTGGATCGCCCAGCGCCGCGCCGATGGCCTCGAGCTGCCGGTGCACCTCGGCATCCCCGGCGTGATCGACACCACCAAGCTGCTCACGATGGGTATGAAGCTCGGCGTCGGCGCCTCGCTGCGCTACCTGCGCAAGAACCGGGCGGTCGTCAGCAAGCTCGCTGCCCCGGGCGGCTACGAACCGATGGACATGCTCGCCCCGATGGCTCGCGAGCTCGACAGCCTGAACATCTCGGCGCTGCATGTGTTCACCTTCAACCAGGTCGCGAACACCGTTGCCTGGCAACGCGCGGTTGGCGGCGGTGCCACGTTTCTCGACCACGTCGAAACGGACGCCGCAACCGCAACCGCAACCGCAACCGCAACCGCAACCGAATCAGTAAAGGGGTAAGGCCATCATGGGCTTTCCATCAGATCTCGACATTGCCCAGGCCGCCACGCTGCAGCCGCTGCTCGACATTGCCGCCCAGATGGGCATCGGCCCGCACCTGATCGAGCCCTACGGCGACAGTCTGGCCAAGATCAAGCTGAAGGCGATCGAGGAACTCGCCGATCGGCCCAAGGCCAAGTACGTCGTCGTCTCGGCGATCACCCCGACCCCGCTCGGCGAGGGCAAGACCACCACCACTGTTGGTCTCGGTCAGGCGTTCAAGCACATTGGCAAGAAGAGCGTGATCGCGATTCGCCAGCCGTCGATGGGCCCGACGTTCGGCATCAAGGGTGGCGCAGCCGGCGGCGGCTACAGCCAGGTGATCCCGATGGAGTTGCTCAACCTGCATCTCACCGGCGATTTCCACGCCGTCACCTCGGCCCACAACATGCTCTCTGCCGTGCTCGACAACCACCTCCATCAGGGCAACGAGCTCGGGCTCGACATGAACAACATCACCTGGCGGCGGGTGCTCGATATCAACGAGCGGGCGCTGCGCAACATCGTGATCGGCCTCGGCAGCAAGGAAGACGGCGTCACCCGCCAGACAGGTTTCGACATCACTGCGGCTTCCGAGGTCATGGCGATCTTCGCCCTGTGCACCTCGCTGCAGGACATGCGCGAGCGCCTCGGTCGGATCGTCGTCGGCTACACGCCGTCCGGCGATCCCGTGACTGCCGAAGACCTGAAGGGTGCTGGGGCGATGGCGGCGATCATGCGCGACGCACTCAAGCCGAACCTGATGCAAACCCTCGAAGGAACGCCCGTGCTGGTGCACGCCGGCCCGTTTGGCAACATCGCTCACGGCAACAGCAGCATCATTGCCGACCAGATCGGCATCCGCGGCGGCGACTACCTCATCACCGAGGCCGGATTCGGCGCCGACATGGGCGCCGAGCGGTTCTTCAACATCAAATGCCGCGCCTCGGGCCTCGCCCCCGATGCTGCGGTGCTGGTCGCGACCGTCCGTGCCCTCAAGGCCCACTCGGGCAACCACAAGATCGTTGCCGGCAAGGCGTTGCCCCCCGACCTCCTTGCCGAGAACCCTGACGAAGTCCACATCGGTGGCGCCAACCTGCGCAAGCAGATCGAGAACATCCGGATTCACGGCGTGTCCCCCGTCATTGCGATCAATGCCTTCCCCGACGACTTCGAGAGCGAGCATCGCGCGATCCGCGAGATCGCCGAGGAGCTCGGGTGTCGGGTCGCGGTGTGCAACCACTTCAGCCAAGGCGGCAAGGGCGCGACCGATCTCGCCGAAGCCGTCGTCGAAGCGGCCAACGAACCGTCGAACTTCCAGGTCCTGTATCCGTCGGAGGCCTCCCTCAAGACCAAGATCGAGACCGTCGCGTCCAAGATCTACGGCGCGGCCAAGGTCGAGTACTCGGCAGCGGCGAACAAACAACTCGCCAACTACGAAAAGAACGGCTTCGGTCACCTGCCGGTCTGCATCGCCAAGACCCACCTGTCGATCTCGTCGGATGCCTCGCTCAAGGGTGCTCCCACCGGCTGGACTCTGCCGGTCCGCGAAGTGCGGGCGTCGGTCGGTGCCGGGTTCGTCTACCCGATCTGCGGCGATATGCGCACGATGCCCGGTCTCGGCGGCGACCCCGCTGCGCACCACATCGACATCGATGCCGATGGCGTCATCAGCAACCTGTCATGACCGCCAACGTAAGGTCGGCGTCATGACTGCAATCGTGATGGACGGCAACATGTTGCGCGACGAAACCGTCGCCCGCCTGCGTGCCGAAATCGAATCGTTGGGCAATCCGCATGTGTGCTTGGCCACCGTCCTCGTCGGCGACGACAAGCCGAGCCAGATCTATGTCCGCAGCAAGCACAAAAAGGCTGCTGAAGCGGGCATGACGAGCACGCATGTCGGCCTGCCCCAGACAGCGACCCAGGCCGAGGTCGAAGCCGCTGTTCGCAAACTCGCGGCCGACCCCGACGTGCACGGCATCCTCGTCCAACTCCCGCTTCCGGCCGGGCTCGACGAGGAAGCGGTGCTCGATCTGGTGCCCGCCGCCAAAGACGTCGACGGTCTCACCGAGGCCAGCATGGGTCGGCTGATGCGTGGCCGTGATGGTCACGTCCCCTGCACCCCCAAGGGCGTGTTGCGATTGCTCGATCGGTACGGCATCGCCACCAGCGGACAGAAGGCCGTGGTCATCGGGCGGTCGTCGCTGGTCGGTCTGCCACTGGCGGTACTGCTGGCCCGCAAGGGCATCGACGCGACCGTCACGCTCGCCCACTCGCGCACCAAGGACCTCGTCGAGGCCTGCCGCGATGCCGACATCATCATTGGCGCGGCCGGCATCGCCCGGCTGATCACGGCCGAGCACGTCAAGCCCGGGGCGACCGTGATCGACGTCGGCGTGAGCCGCACCGAAGCCGGCATCGTCGGCGACGTCGACTACGAATCGGTCAAAGAGATCGCCGGCGCGATCACACCGATGCCGGGCGGCACCGGTCCAATGACCATTGCCTGCCTCCTCGAGAACACCCTCGAAGCAGCGCGCATGCTGGGCGCCGTCTCCCGCTGATCCGCGCTACCGATTGTCCCTCCGCTCCGATCCACCCGATTTCCGGCAGCGTCACACCAACTCATATCGAACGCCGAGAAGGTCGTACGTACGGATGGCTCGGGCATCACGCGTCAACATCGTTCGGCCGTCTTGCCGTGCCGCCTCGCCGACCAGCGCGTCGTAGACCATGCCGCCGGCAATTCCAATTTCTCCCATGCGTTCCAGCAATCTCATCTGCTGCTTGGGGCTCAGCCAACTTCGATCCGGGAATGCCAAAGCGATCGCTGCTGAAGCTGTCGGTGCAGCGATGCTCAGCGGGCCGTGGAGCCGGGTCAGGACGGAGAATGTTTCGAATGCGGCATGCCCCGCAAGCGATGGGCGCCGAGCCTGGGCGATCCGACGACACGCGAGATGAGCAGCGTGTGACGAGTCGAGCGCAGGAACCGCGACGCTGGTGTCGACCGCCCAACCCGGCGGATCCGATGCGTTCCTCGAATCCGACGCGCTCCTCGAAACAATCATCGCTGGTCGCTGTCACGGAGGCGTTGGACGTCGGAGTCGGTGAGGCTGTACCCCTCGACCGGCCGGAACACCGGCCAACCGTCGTCGAGCACAAAGGTGCGCTGTGCTCCACGAACCGGCGTGAGTCGCAACCCACCGCCCTCGATCTCGACCTCGAGCTCTGCATCGGGCGCCAGTGCAAGGCGATCCCGAAGTTCCTTGGGGATCACCACCCGTCCAGCTCGATCGATCGTTACCATCATGGATGGCATTCTACCAGCTGACGAAAGTCCCGCTTTCTCGGCACGACCGAACCGGTTAACATCGTCGACATATCGACAACCACATCGACAAGACCTCGGGGAGGGTGACAGACATGGCAAACACTCGAACCGCACGCTCGGCTCGGACGCCCAAGGCGCCGCTGCAGCGGATCACCGAACCACTCGTTCGCGACAACGGAGTGCTTCGTCCCGCGACCTGGGAGGAAGCACTCACCCGCGCCGCGGACGGGTTCCGCCACGCACGTGACATCTACGGCAGGAACGGGATGGGCATCTTCTCGTGCTCGAAGAGCACCAACGAGATGAACTACCTCGCCCAGAAGTTCGCCCGCCAGGTGCTCGGCACCAACAACATCGACTCCTGCAACCGAACTTGACACGCTCCCAGCGTGGTCGGTCTGGCCACAGTCTTCGGTGCCGGCGGCGGCACATCCTCGTACCGTGAAATCGAGGAAACGGATGTCATCGTGTTGTGGGGCAGCAACGCCCGCAATGCGCACCCGATCTTTTTCCACCACATCCTCACCGGCATCCGCAACGGCGCCAAGATGTTCGTGGTCGACCCCCGTCGCACTGCGTCGGCCCGTTGGGCCGATCGCTGGCTCGGCCTGCATGTCGGCACCGACATCGCCCTCGCCCACGCCGTCGGGCGCGAGATCATCGCAGCGGGTCTCCACAACAAGGCGTTCGTCGAAGGCTCCACGACCGGCTTCGAGGAGTACAAGGCGGCCGTCGAACCGTGGACGCTCCAGCGAGCGGAGGCGATCACCGGCGTGCCCAGCGACGCGATCGTCGAACTCGCTCACGCGTTTGCCAAGGCCGATCGCGCTCAGATGTGCTGGACGCTCGGCATCACCGAACACCACACCGGCGTCGACAACGTGCTGTCGCTGATCAACCTCAGTCTGCTGTGCGGACACGTGGGTCGCCACGGCGCCGGCATCAACCCCTTGCGCGGCCAGAACAACGTGCAGGGCGGCGGTGACATGGGTGCGATCCCGAACAAGATGCCCGGATTCCAGGACGTCGGCGACCCCGACGTGCGAGCCAAGTTCGACGCCGCGTGGGGCAGCAACATCCCTGCCGACTCCGGCTGGCACCTGACCCAGATGTTCGAGGCGATGGAGCGCAAGGAACTGCGTGCGCTGTACGTGATCGGTGAGAACCCCGCTCAGTCCGAAGCCGACAGCGGCCATGCGATCCATCTGATGGAAGGCCTGGAGCACATGGTCGTGCAGGACATCTTCCTGACCAGGACCGCCGAATTGGCCGATGTCGTGCTGCCCGCCACTGCGGCGTGGTGCGAGGCCGAAGGGACGGTCACCAACAGCGAGCGTCGCGTCCAGCGCGTTCGCAAAGCAATCGACGGCCCGACGGGCACCCGCGACGACTGCGAGATCATCATCGAACTCGCCAAACGGCTCGGTCATCCCGGTTGGAACTATCCGGATGCGGAATCGATCTTCGAGGAATTGCGCACGCTGTCGCCGATGCACGCTGGCATGTCGTACCCCCGCCTCGAAGCACTCGGTGGGATCCAGTGGCCGTGTCCGAACAACGACTCGCTCGAACCATCATTTCTGCACGGGCGGCTCTGGGCCGAGAACCCGGACCATCGGGGCCGGCTCGCCCCGTTCAGCCCGGTCGAATGGCGCCCACCGATCGACGAACTGACCAGCGAGTTCCCGATCCGGCTCACCACTGGTCGCCGCCTGGATTCGTACAACACCGGGGTCCAGACTGCGTGGATCGCGTCGCCGCTGCGCGACGGCGAAACTCTCGATCTCAACCCCGACGATGGGATGCGGCTGGGTATCGACGAGGGCGAGATCGTCACGGTGACATCTCGCCGCGGCTCGATCGAAGCGCCTGTTCGGTTCGACTCCCATCTGCGCCCTGGACTTGCGTTCATGACGTTCCACTTCGCCGACGAAGTCGATGTCAACGTGCTCACCATCGAAGCCAGCGACCCCAAGAGCGGTACCGCCGAGTTCAAGGCGTCTGCGATCAGGGTCGACAAAATTCGGGCCGACGAATCCGTCGAAGCCCCCATTGCCGTCGCCGGAGATTGACCGATGGATCTTCGATTTCCCGATGCCGAACCAACCCTCGACGAGATCCAGGCGCTCGACGCTGTGCTGGGCACGTCGCTCGTCGCCGACGGGTGGGAGAACGAATACGGTGGCGCTCACCGCGCTGACGCAATGCGTCACCGTCTCCTGCCTGCCTTGCACGCACTGCAGGATCGCGTCGGCTGGATCAGCCCCGGCGGACTCGGCGAACTCAGCCGTCGGCTCGATGTCCCACCGGCCGAGGCCTACGGCGTCGCGACGTTCTACGCGATGTTCTCGGTCACCGAACGTCCCAAGCGCACCGTCCACGTCTGCGCCGATCTCGCCTGTCAGACCCGTGGTGCCGGCGCCCTGCTCGATGCCATCGAGGCCCAGTGCGGCCCGCCCGATCTGGCCGACCCCGGTCAGGCTGCGTCGTGGATCCCCAGCCCGTGCCTCGGGCTGTGCGAACGCGCCCCGGCAGTGCTCGTCACCGAAGCCGGCGCCCCGGCAACCGAAGCCGTGATCGCTCCGGCCACCGCCCACGACGTTGCGGTGGCGATGCGAGTCCCGATTCGCGAACTCCCCAGCGAAGCCCCGGTGATCGCAGCACTTCCGCAGGCCCTGGCGAGCGAGTCGGCCTCCGACCTCGTTCTGCTTCGTCGAGTGGGAGTCGTCGATCCACGCTCACTCGATTCGTATCGCGCCCACGGTGGCTACGCCGCGCTGCGGGCGGCGGTCGAGATGGGCCCGGTCGAGGTGATTCGCGAAGTCACCGACTCCGGCCTCGTCGGACGCGGTGGGGCGGCGTTCCCGACCGGGCGCAAGTGGGCTGCCGTCGCCGCTCAACCCGTGCGCACCCACTATCTCGTCTGCAACGCCGACGAGAGCGAGCCGGGCACGTTCAAGGACCGAGTCATCATCGAGGGCGACCCGTTCTCGTTGATCGAGTCGATGACGATCGCGGCATTCGCGACTGGTGTCGAGCAGGGCTATGTCTACCTACGCGGCGAATACCCCCGCGCCCGAGAGCACCTCCAACACGCGATCGACGCTGCACGGGAGCGCGGCTATCTCGGCATCGACGTGATGGGCCACGGGTTCGCGTTCGATATCGAGATCGTGTGCGGCGCCGGCGCCTACATCTGCGGCGAGGAGACAGCGATCTTCAACTCGATCGAAGGCTTCCGTGGCGAACCGCGCAGCAAGCCTCCCTTCCCCGTCGAGAGTGGCCTGTTCTCCAAGCCGACGCTGGTCAACAACGTCGAGACGCTCGTCAACGTGATCCCCGTCATCCTCGAAGGTGGCGCGCCGTTCGCTGCGATCGGCACCGGCGGCAGCACGGGCACCAAGATCTTCTGCGTCTCCGGCAACGTCGCGCGGCCGGGCGTGTACGAGGTGCCGTTCGGGGTCACGTTACGCGAGATGATCGAGATGGCAGGCGGGGTCACTCCTGGTCGATCGCTGCAAGCCGTGCTGATGGGCGGCGCGGCCGGCTCGTTCGTACGCGGTGACGAGATCGACTTCCCGCTCACCCTGGAAGGTGCTCGGGCCCATGGCACGACGCTCGGTTCCGGTGTGGTGATGGTGCTCGACGACACCGTCGACATGCCTGTTTTCCTGCGCCGGATCGCAGCGTTCTTCCGCGACGAATCGTGCGGCCAATGCGTACCATGTCGGGTCGGCACCGTGCGTCAAGAAGAGGCGTTGGTGCGGCTCACGATCGGGCCTCGCCAAGAGCACGACCTGCAACTGATTCGCGACGTCGGTCTGGTCATGCGTGATGCATCGATCTGTGGTCTCGGCCAGACTGCATGGAGCGCGATCGAATCTGCGATCGACCGCTTGGGAGCATTGACATGACAACACTGGAGACTCCCCGCGACACTCCGGTGGCGATGCCGCGACGGGCGATCAACATCACCATCGACGGTGACGAGATGAAGGTTGCCGAAGGCAGCACGATTCTCGATGCGTGTACGGCCAAAGGCACCGACATCCCGACGCTGTGTTACGGCGACACGCTCGATCCGGTCAATGCGTGCCGAATCTGTGTCGTCGAGGTCGACAACAACCGCGTGCTCGTGCCATCGTGCTCGCGCAAGGTCGAGCCGGACATGAAGATCCACACCGACACCGAGCGCACCCGCCACTCGCGCAAGATGGTGCTCGAACTGCTCGGCTCGTCAGTCGATCTGTCCACCGCTCCAAAGGTCGATGGGTGGATGGATCAGTACAACGCCGACCCGAATCGCTACGGCGAACACCGCACGGTGGCGCAACCCATCAAGATCGACAACGATCTCTACGTACGCGACTACGCGAAGTGCATCCTGTGCTACAAGTGCGTCGACGCGTGCGGCGAACAGTGGCAGAACACGTTCGCGATCGCGGTTGCCGGTCGCGGGTTCGATGCTCACATCAGCACCGAATACGACGTCGGGCTGCCCGAATCGGCATGTGTGTATTGCGGCAACTGCATTGCGGTCTGCCCGACCGGCGCGCTGATGTTCTCGAGCGAGCACAACCTCCGCGAAGCCGATCGCTGGGACGAGACAGCGCAGCGCCAGACAGACACGATCTGCCCGTACTGCGGTGTCGGCTGCACACTCACTCTGCACACCCAGGACAACCAGATCGTCAAGGTCACCTCGCCGATGGATCACTCCATCACGTCGGGCAACTTGTGCATCAAGGGCCGGTTCGGGTTCCAGCACGTGCACCTCAGCCGCGGCGACTGACCGCTGTCGCTCAGCACATAACCTGACCCACATGAACATCGACGCGGCCATCGCGTGGGTCGAGGACCACATCGACTACAGCACGTGGGCGGCTCGCTCAGGCCGCGCCGGCTCTGTCGAACTGTCGCTCGACCGGATGCGCCGATTCATCGAAACCCTCGGTAATCCGCAGGACAAGCTGTCCGTCATCCACGTCAGCGGCACCAACGGCAAGGGGTCGACGTCGAAGATGATCACCCGGCTGTTGATGGCCGAAGGGCTGACGGTCGGCACGTACAGCAGCCCTCACCTGGCCCGCTACAACGAGCGGTTCCGGATCGACGACACCGACATCCCCGACGACGAACTCGCCACGATCCTGACCCGGGTCGATGCGGCCGAAGATTCCGTCGCTGACCGGCTGATGCCGTTCGAGGTGCTCACGGCCGCGGCATTTTCCTGGTTTGCCGAGCGAGCAGTCGACGTCGCGGTGATCGAGGTCGGAGTGCTCGGCCGGTTCGACGCAACCAACGTCGCCGACGGCAAGGTCGCCGTCATCACCAACATCGGCTTCGATCACACCACCGGAGAGGGCGACTGGCGGTTTCGGATCGCAAGCGAGAAGGCGGGCATCGTCAAACCTGGCGCTCACGCGATCCTCGGTCCGATCGAGGACCGGCTGGCCCCGTTGTTCACCGACGCCGAGCCAGCTTGGTTGTGGCGCTTCGGCCGCGAGATCGCGACCACCGATGACGTCCCCACACCTACTGGCCGGCAGGTGATGGTGACGACGCCGCTGCAATCCGAGCTCGTCGCAATTCCGCTGCACGGTGCCCACCAGTCCGTCAACGCCGCACTGGCGATTGCTGCCGCGAGCGCGTTCCTCGGTCGAGCAATCAATCCGGTCGCGCTTCGCGGCGGCCTCGAAGCGGTGCGGATGCCGGCCCGGATGGAGCGGATCGGTCTCGCCACCGGAGCAACGGTGATCCTCGACGGTGCCCACAATCCCGACGCCGCCGCGGCACTTGCGCGAGCCCTCCGTGACGACCTCCCCCGCACCGGTCGCCGGACGCTGATCATCGGCTTGCTCACCGGTCGAGACCCCGAATCGATGCTCCGCGCGATCGATGCCCACACCTTTGATCGAGTCGTTGCCGCCACTCCCCCGACGGCCCGGGCTCGACCGGCGGCCGAACTGCATCGAATCGCGACGGAACTCGGCTGCCGGTCGTCGGCCATCGACGACGTCACCGAAGCGCTCGAGACCGTGCTCAGCGATGCAATGGCCGGTGACCAGATCGTCGTCACCGGCAGCATCTACCTCGTTGCCGATGCCAGGACCTGGCTCACGACCCACTCCTGACCCGAAACACCGGCCACACTGGCGGGGATGTCCACGCTCGAGTCGTTCCTCACTGCCACCAAGGGCGATCCGTCAGTCGATGGCGTGATCGAGGCGATGATCGAGTGGTCGGTCGACAACGGCCGCACCCTGTATCCGCACCAGGAATCGGCGATCCTCGAACTGCTCACCGGGAGCAACGTGATCCTGGCCACGCCGACCGGATCGGGCAAGTCGATGGTGGCGCTCGCCGCCCACGCCAAGGCTCGGGTGATGGGCGGTCGCAGTTGGTACACCGCGCCGGTCAAGGCGCTGGTGACCGAGAAGTTCTTCGACCTGTGCGAGCAGCTCGGACCGGACCACGTCGGGATGATGACGGGCGACTCGTCGTTCAATGCCGATGCCCCGGTCATGTGCTGCACCACCGAGATCCTCGCGTTCATGGCGTTGCGCGACGGTGCGCTGACGGAAGCCGACACGGTCGTGCTCGACGAGTTCCACTACTACGCCGATCCGGATCGCGGATGGGCGTGGCAGGTGCCGCTGCTCGAGTTGTCGAAGGCGACGTTCTTGCTGCTGTCGGCCACGCTCGGCGACACCCGGTTTCTGTCCGACGACCTCACTCGCCGCACCGGTCGCCCCACGGTCACGATCGACGATGCGGTCCGACCCGTGCCGCTGCGCTACGAGTATCGGCGCGAGATGCTCCACCACGTGATCGAGGAACTGGTCGCCAGCGACGCTGCGCCGCTGTACCTCGTCAACTTCACCCAGGCCGATGCGGTCGAGCAGGCCGGCAACCTGGCCTCGATCGTCAAACTCAGTACCGAAGCCAAAGCCGTGGTGGCCGACGAACTGGCCAAAATCACGATGCCCCCCGGCTTCGGACGAGACCTCGCGCGCCTGTTGCGCAACGGTGTCGGTGTCCACCATGCGGGCATGCTGCCTCGCCATCGGCGGCTCGTCGAGCGGTTGACCCAGAAGGGCGTGCTCAAGGTGATCTCCGGTACCGACACCCTCGGTGTCGGCGTCAATCTGCCGATCCGTACGGTGGTCTTCTCACGGTTGTACAAGTTCGATGGCACCACCAGCCGGATGCTGAGCGCCCGTGAGTTCCACCAGATCGCGGGCCGCGCCGGACGGGCCGGGTACGACACCGAGGGGCTCGTCGTCGCACTTGCGCCGGACCACGAGGCCGAGTATCTGAACCGGTTGGCCAAGGCCGGGACGGACAGCAAGAAGCAGCGCAAGGCCACCAAGCCGTCGCCGCCGAAAGGGTTCGTGCACTACGACGACAGCACGTTCGCAGCGTTTCAAATCGCACCTCCCGAGCGTCTGGAATCGAGCTTCGCGGTGACCCCGGCGATGCTGTTGCACTTGCTCGATCGACCAGCCGACACCTGGACCACGGCCAAACGGCTGCTGCTCGACAACCACGAGCCACGAGCCCGTCAGCGTCGTCACGTCCGGCGAGCGATCGGTCTCTACCGATCGCTGCGCGCGAGCGGCGTCGTCGAGCAGTTGGACACACCGTTGGCCGATGGCCGCAGGGTGTTGGTCGACAAGTCGCTCCAACAGGACTTTGCGCTCAATCAGCCCCTCGCTCCGTTCCTGATCGACGTGTTGCCGATGCTCGATCGCGACGACGCCAACCACGCAATGGCCGTCATCGCCGCCGTCGAGAGCGTCCTCGACGACCCTCGTCAGGTGCTGTTCGCCCAACGCGAGAAAGCCAAGACCGAAGCGATGATGGAGATGAAGGCATCCGGCGTCGAGTACGAGGAGCGGATCGAGCGCCTCGGCAAGGTGACGTGGCCGAAGCCGATGGCGGAGGAGTTGTACGAGGCGTTCGACCTATGGCGGCTGACTCACCTGTGGATCGACGGCGCCAACATCTCGCCCAAGGGTGTGGTCCGCGAGATGTGGGAGAAGGCGATGGACTTCCACACCTACATCCGCCACTACGGCCTCAAGCGATCCGAGGGCACACTGCTGCGGTACCTCAGCGATGCCCTGCGCACCATCGACCGCACGATCCCGGAAGACAGCAAGACCGACGAGATCAACGAGATCGCCGACTGGCTCGACGGCGTCATCCGATCCACCGACAGCAGCCTGATCGACGAGTGGCAGGCGCTACGTGACGTCGCAAGCGGTGCGCCGGTGACCGCGGCTCGGTCTGTGATCGCCGTCGCCGACAACTCTCCTGCCGATGTCACCCGCCGTCCTGCTGCACTGAAGGCGCTGATCCGCAATCGAGTGTTCCGTTGGGTTCAGCTCGCGTCATCGAAATCGTGGACCGCACTCGCCGACGACCTGGCCGAGGCTGGCGACCACCGCGCCAAGGCCGACATCCTCGCCGAGCTCTTCGCGCCGTACTACGACGAGCACGAATCGATCGGAATCGACGCCGACGCTCGAGGTGGTTCGCGGTTCCAGGTCGTGATCGACGAGGCCGGCGATGGTCGGCGTTGGATCATCCGCCAGACGCTCGCGGACCCGGATGGTTTCGACGAATGGCAGTGGTCATTCGAGTTCGACCTCGATGCGACCGAGGAGCACGGCGAACTCCGAGGACGAATGCAGGGGCTCGAGCGACTCTGAGTCGAGCGCCAGACCGCTGGCCGAGGACCTCGAATCGACGCCACCTCTGCGTCACTTCACGACGGCGGCAACCTCGACGTACAGCACCGAGCCCTTGATCATCGTCGATCCGCCAGACGGCTGTTGGATCGTCACGGTGTCGATGGTGGATCCCTTGCCGTCCACGGGCCGCTCGACGAGCAGCCAGCCATTCGATTTGGCGATATTGCGGACGTCAGCGATTGGTCGGCCGACGAGATTCTCAACCGGTCCAACGCCGAGTTTGTCGAGTTGGGCGGTTGCGTCGGCGAGATCGGACTGAGCCGTGGCGAGGTTCTGGTTGGCGGTATCGAGATCGGCCTGTGTCGTCGTGAGAGCCGCTTGAAGATCCTTGATCTGTGCAGCGGTGGTGTCGGCATTGCTGCCCCCAGCGTCGAGCTGAGACTGCAGATCGTCTCGGGCCTGTTCGGCGGCTGCGAGATCAGCTTGCAGCGTGGTCGCCTGGGCTTGGAGCATGGTGACCTGATCGGCGAGCTGGGCCCGGTCGTCAGCAGCAGCGCTGACCGTGGACTCGGCGGCGGCGATCGATTCCTGAGTTCCGGTGGCCCTGAAGGCCAACAGCTGATCGAGCTTCGGGTACGGCGTCGGCAACACGACCGAACCGCTCTGTTCAGCTTGGGCGAGCAACACGGTGAAGACACCATCGAGGGCTGCGTCGACCGCAGCCTGATCCGAGCTCGGCACCACGGACACCGCTGGATCGCTGTTCGAGGTGACCAGCGTGCTGTTGTCGTCCTTACCGTTCCGGCCGATCAGAAAACCAACGATGCCTCCCACGATCAGAGCAACGAACCCGGCAGCGAGCACTGGTCCCCAATCACGGCGCCGGGGATACGGCAGCGGTGCCTCGATCAGTCGGGGAACGGTTGGGATGGTCTGCACCGGGACAACGGATTCGATCACCGACGGCTCGTTGACAACGACTGCCGACCGCGGAGCCGGGATGAAGGGCTCCGTGACCGGGGCCATCGGCATCGTTGCTGGACCGCCGAGATCGTCGTATCCCCGGTCTGGAGTGGCGGGAACGATCACAAGCGGATCCGGTTCTTGCCCCATCGCGTTGAGCCGATCCATGGCACCGTCGTCGTTTCGCTGCATGCGCACGTCTACCCGCGTCGTCGATGCCGCAAACCCGTCGCGTCCGCCGCTCGTGCACATGCTCGCCAGACGGTCGCGAACACGGCTCGTCAGCGGTCGACGGTCACGTGCAACCACGTTGCGAGATCGTCGACTTCGTCGTCGATGGCCTCGGTGGCCGCTCGGCTCAGACCCGGATCGGGGTGGAGCGCGTTGACCCGTAACTGTTTGCGTTTGCGATCGACCTTGGCATCCAACCGGGCAACGAGTCGATCGCCGTGCAACACCGGCAACGCGTAATAGCCCCACACTCGCTTGGCCGCCGGCACGAACATCTCCAACTTGTATTCGAACTCGAACAACTCCTGCATCCGGACCCGGTCGTGAACGAGTCGGTCGAACGGCGAGATCAGCGCCGTGCGGCCGACGAACGGCGCATCGATCAGATCGGGATGCACCCGCCACTCGCCAGCTACTCCTTCCACCGTCGCCGACACACCGGCAGCGCCCGCCATCGCGGGTCGGATGATGCCGAGCGACCACAGTCGTCGTGAATCACGTTCGGCTTCCGCCTGAGCGGCATCCATCTGGGGCACGTTCGCCGGGTACACCTGTTCGGCGAGGTCCCACAGTCGTTGCTTGCCGGCACGCGACGCAATCGCGACCTTGCCCTGCGCAGCGAGGAATTCGAGCATTTGGGTGACGTTGCGATTGTTGGTCCAACCGCTCGATGGCCACGGCTCGTCACAGCGGTCTTCGAGTTCGCGTGACAGCAGCGGCCCGGATCGATCGAGTTCGGTCAGCAGATATCGCTGGAAGTTGCTGTTCGCTGTCATCCACTGCAGAACGCGTTGTGACCAGCCCGGATGCTCGTACGGCCAGCGGTTCATCACCGGCCGATAGAGCGCCAGATCGCTCATCGGGCGGATGAATCCTCGGTATTCGAACAACGTGCGCTCGGTTTCGAGGCCGTCGCGCATCTGCTCGGGACGGTACGACGACCCCAGCCGACTCCACGCGACCAGGTCCACGCTCGGTGCAATCGCAGCAGTCGGATCCAACTGCAGCGCTGTCAGATGCTCGACGAGCGGAACGAGCCCATCCACCAGCAGCGAAGCATCGAGGCGCTGGGCAATGATCGCGATCCGACGTGCTGCCTGGCGAGAAAGGTGAATGTCGGCCACGACCCCAACCTACGAACTCTTGGCCGACCAGTGTCAGGCGCTGGTGTGGCGGTAGAAGTCGACGTGCTCGGCGGGCAGCGGAGTGTTGCCGGCGATCAGGTCGGCGGCCTTTTCGGCCATCATCATCACGGGCGCATAGATGTTGCCGTTGGTGACGTAGGGCATCGCCGACGCATCGCACACCCGAAGGCCATCGACCCCGTGCACTTTCATCGTCAGCGGGTCCACCACCGACATCTCGTCGGTGCCCATCCGGCACGTGCACGACGGGTGCAGTGCGGTCTCGGCGTCCTTGGCCACCCAGTCGAGGATTTCGGCGTCGGTCTGCACGGATGCGCCGGGCGAGATCTCACCACCGCTGAACGGCCCGAACGCCGGCGCATCGAGAATGCTGCGAGTGACGTGGATCGCCTCCACCCATTCGCGTCGGTCCTGTTCGGTCGACAGATAGTTGAATCGCAGGGCCGGCTTCTCGCGTGGGTTCGACGACTTGATCTTCACCGAGCCGCGAGAATCGCTGTACATCGGCCCGATGTGGACCTGATAGCCGTGCTCGATTTTCTCGCCCCCGGGTGGTGGCGACCCGTCGTAGCGGATCGCGATCGGCAAGAAGTGGAACATCAGATTGGGGTAAGCGACATCGTCGTTCGAGCGGACGAAACCACCCGCCTCGAAGTGGTTGGTCGCCCCTTCCCCACGGCGGAAGAACAACCACTTGAACCCGATCCACGGTCGCTTCCACAGCTTCAGCGCCGGTTGCATCGTCACCGGCTGGGTGGAGGAGTGCTGGATGTAGACCTCGAGGTGGTCCTGCATGTGTTCGCCGACACCGGGCAGATCGTGCACGACTGGGATCCCCAACGCCTTCAATTCCGAGGCATTGCCGACGCCGCTCAACTGCAACAACTGCGGAGTGTTGATCGCACCTCCGCAGAGCACGACTTCTTTGGCATTGACGACCTGGGTCTTGCCGCGTCCGACAACGAACTCGACACCGGTCGCGGTGGTGCCGTCGAACAGCACCTTGTTGACGAACGCGCGGCAGATCAGATCGAGGTTGGGTCGCTTCAGGACGGGGTGCAAGTAGGCCCGGGCGGCGCTCAGCCGACGACCGCGACGGATGTTGCGGTCGAACCTGGCGAAGCCTTCTTGCTGATAGCCGTTGACGTCTGGGGTGATCGGGTACCCGGCTTGCTGAACGGCTTCGAAGAACGCTGCGAACAGCGACGACTTGGCCGGGCCGCGTTCGAGCACGAGCGGGCCTTTGCCGCCGCGCCACGTGTCGGCGCCTGCCATGCAGGTTTCCATCTTCTTGAAGTACGGAAGGCAGTGGGCGTAGTCCCAAGTGTCCATCCCGGCATCGGCGCCCCAGCGCTCGTAGTCCAGTGGGTTGCCGCGCTGGAAAATCATTCCGTTGATGCTGCTCGAGCCGCCGAGCACCTTGCCGCGGGCGTGGTACACCTTGCGACCGTTCATGAACGGTTCGGGTTCGGACTCATATTTCCAGTCGTAGAACCGGCTCCCGATCGGGAACGCGAGTGCAGCGGGCATATGGATGAACACGTCCCACTTGCTGTCTCGTCGACCGGCCTCGAGTACCAGAACCCGCTTGGTCGGGTCGGCGCTGAGTCGGTTGGCCAATGCACAACCGGCCGATCCCCCACCGACGATCACGTAGTCGTACGTCGTCGCGGCCACGGCCGCTGGGGCCGGGGTGCGGCGGATTGGCGCGATCGTGCTCTTGACCGACATCTAGTTGTCCTCCCGAATGGTGGCAATTTCCCGCACTGCGGAGATGTCGAGTCTAGGCGATCCAGAGGGCCAGGACCAGGGTGGCGCGGGCGCGCAACTGCCGGCGGAACCGATCCACGACGCTGGGGATCGGTTCGCCGGCAGGCGGGACACTGGACGATCGGCGGGACAACCGAACGTTCAGGCGATGATGAGAAGCGGTGGCGACTGGGTGGATCAGGCCGGCGTGACCACGACGCCCATGTAGTTGCCGCCGCCGGGGGCGTCCTTGCTGAATGCGGAGACGACAACGGTGTAGGCGGCACTCGATGCGGTGAAGGCAACATTGCCGCCCGCCGCCGGATCGGCGAGATGGTCGACCAACTCGCTGACGGTGAAGCCAGCAGCGGTCAGTGCGTCACGATAGGCAGCAGTGTCGGCTGCCGGATTCGGTGACGTGTAGCGCAAGGTGAAAGTGCCGACAGCGGCGATGCCGGTCTCGAGCTTGAGGTCGGGGGTGACGACCTCCTTCGGGAAGCCGGCGGGCAGACCGCCGCCGGTGTTGACATTGGCCTCGACGCCGGCGTCTTTGAGGGCGTCGTTGGCGGCCTTGTCGCTGTTGCAGGCGCTGAGGCCGAGCAACGTGGTGACGCCGACGGCGCCGATGATGAACTTGCTGAAGCGGGACTTGGTGTTCACAACACTCTCCTGTGTGCTCGGCCCCAGGTTTTGGGGGAACAGGCCACTGTGTTCTTCCGATCGCAACGGCGGGACAACCCCGGAGCAACGTTCGGTCACATCGCATGACTCGTTTGTTTCGATGTGATCAACGTACGGAAATCTTCCCGCGCCGTCGTGAGTAGGTACTACTCAGATTGCGAACAGCGGTGTGCTCAGGATGTGCTCAGGACGTGACAGCGTCGATGTGATCGGCTCGGTTCGAGCAGTTCTCGACAATCCATTCTTCTCAACGGTGGTCTCACGCCAGTCACGGTGGAAGTCGCGATCGCCGGAAATCCGTACAGGGTGTTCGACCGGGCCGAA
>JBDSDH010000183.1:0-35511 GCA_039920665.1 Ilumatobacteraceae bacterium | reverse complement strand
TCGCTGGTCGTGCACGGTCTCGGAACTGTTGTTCCTGTCCGATGTCCCGGCCGAGCTCGATGCGGCCGCGCAAGCGGGGTGGCTCACCGTTGGCCTTCGACGGAACGGTGAGCCGTACGGCGAAGCTGACTTCGGCAGCCATCACGCCGTCGCATCGTTCGCCAAGATCCAGTTGAACGGGGCGGGGGGATGACCGTCCACGACGATCCCACCGAACAGCAGGTCGTGGCCGCCGGTGGCCGACTCGCGATCGAGGCGGCCCGATTCGCCGGTCTGGGTTGGATGCGGGGTACGTCGGGCAACCTCTCCGAGGTGCTCGATCGCTCACCGCTGCGGTTGGCAGTCACCGCCAGTGCCGTCGACAAGGGCGAGATGACCGGCGCCGATGTCGTGGTGGTCGACGCAACCGGGGCGCCTGTGTCCATTGCTGGTCTGCCCGATCGGCGGCCCTCGGCCGAGGCCGGCCTCCACGCTCGCGTCGTCACCGAAACCGGTGCCGGGGCGGTCGTTCATGTCCACGCACTGTCGGCAGTGGTCGCCGCAAACCGGTGGCCCGACGGGGTCGCGCTGCGCGACGTGGAGATGCTGAAGGGCATCGGCCGGGCAGCGCACGACGAGGTCGTCGTGGTGCCGGTGATCCCCAACAGCCAGGACATGGACGAGCTCGGCAACCGGTTCGTCGCAGCCCGTCGCGACGGCGTTCCTGCGGTGATCGTGGCCGGCCACGGCATGTACGTCTGGGGTGACGATCTGCGTCAGGCCCGCCACCACACCGAGTCGATCGAATGGCTGCTGGCGTTTGCGCTGGCGACAGACGACTCCAAGAACGGAGAGAATCCATCATGACCCTGCTCGCTACCTGGTCCGATTCGGCCCCCGACGAACTGCTCGTCTCGACCACGGATCCCACCGAGATCGCAGCCGAGTTGGCAACGGTCGGAATCGCCTTCGATCAATGGCCAACCGGCGCGGATCTGGCGGTCGGAGCGAGCCAGGACGACGTGTTCGCTGCCTACCGCGCCGAGGTCGATTCGCTCGTCGCCGATCACGGCTTCACGGTGATCGACGTCGCCCAGATCCATCCGAGCGATGATCCGGGGTGGCTGGAGACGGCCACTGGAGCGCGCGGAAAGTTTCTCGAAGAACACACCCACGCCGAAGACGAGGTGCGATTCTTCGTCCAGGGAGCCGGAGTGTTTTATCTCCACATCGATGGTCGGGTGCTGGCTCTGTATTGCGAGGCGGGCGACCTCGTGTCGGTGCCGGCATTGACGACCCACTGGTTCGATATGGGAACCCGCCCCGACTTCACCGCGATCCGGTTCTTCAAGAACGCAGATGGTTGGGTCGGCTCGTTCACCGGCAACCCGATCGCAAAGTCATACTCGGACTTCGACACCCTGGCCGCCCTGCGCGGCTGAGATCCGGCGGGCGCGTCCGGCGACGTCGAGAGCGAGAGCATCGAGATCCACCGTCAGGTGTCGGCCGTTGGCGACGACCTGTGTGCCCTGAACCCAGACGGCCGCGACCCGCGACGGCGAACTGCCCCAGACGATCCGGCCGAGCAGTTCCGCAGCAGTGGGATCAGGATCAGAGAACGGGGGCGATCCAGGGCCATCGAGTGAGATCTCGATCATGTCGGCTCGCGAGCCGGGAGTGAGTCGCCCGAGATCCGGGCGGCCGAGCGCATCTGCCGCTTCACATGTGGCCATCGTGAACACCTGCGTCGCATCGAGTTGCGACGCGTCGCTCGTGGCGATTCGGGCATAGCGCACGGCGGTGCGCATCTCTTCGAACGGGTCGAGCCGATCGTGGGAAGCGGGACCGTCGGTGCCGAGTCCGACCGCAATGCCTGCCTCGCGCATGTCGACGACGCGGGCGATACCGCTCGCATGGCGACCGTTGGAGACCGGACAGTGGCCGACGCCGACGCCGTGAGCCGCGAACAAGGCGATGTCCTCATCGGTCATCCAGACACAGTGCGCGGCCAGGCAGCGAGCACCGAGCAACCCGATGTCGTCGAGATAGGCGGGCACCGTCAGCCCGGTGGCGGCGAGCACCCCGTCACCTTCGCTGCGCTGTTCGGCGACGTGGATGTGGACCAGCATTGGATCATCGGCGATCAGGTCGCGTACGGCGACCAGAGATTCGCGACTCAGTGCGTACGCGGAGTGGGGACCGATTGCGATCTCGATCAACGGATGCCCGGCCCACGCCGAGCGCAGGCCACGGATGCTCTCGATCTGATCGTCGACCGTGCCGAAGCGGGCGAGGGCCTCGGCCTCGATCAAGGGTGCGGCGACGATGCAGCGCAGGCCGGCCGTGACCGCGCCCTCTGCGATCGCATTGCCGTAGAAGTACATCTCGCTCGTGGCGGTGATGCCGCCGAGCAGCATTTCGGCTGCCCCGAGCGTCATTGCCTGCTGCACGTCGTCGGCCGTCAGTCGGGCTTCGCGCGGCCACATCACCTCGGTCAGCCAGACATCGGTCGGCAATCCCTCGCCGGAACCGCGCAGCAACACCATCGGAGTGTGGGCATGAACGTTGACGAATCCGGGGGTGAGCGCGCCGCGCACGTGATGGATCTGCTCGTCGATCCCCGTCCATGGTGGTGCCTCGCCAGCCGGGCCGGACCACACGACGACGCCGTCGACGACGTCGACGATGCCGGGGGAGTGGATCTGTCCGTCGGGAGCCATCGTGACGAGATGGTCGGCGCAATGGCGGGTGGCGATGGGTGTGCTCACGGAGGGCCTCCGGGGCCTAGGTCGCTCGACCGGTGAGATCGATCAGACGGGAGAATTGTTTGCGGGCCAACAGCAACGCAACCAGCGTCACCACCCATGGCAGGGCATCGGTGATCTGGACCGCGAGACCGTTGCCCTGCAGACGAAAGCCGAGTCCCTCGGCGACACCGAACAACGCGCACGCAGCGAGCACCCCGTACGGATGGGCCCGACCGAGCAGCACCGCAACCACCGCGATCCAGCCGCGTCCGGCCGACATGTTCTCGGCGAATTGGACGACGTTGCCGAGCGACAGTTGGGCACCGGCGAGTCCGGCCAGGACACCTGAAGCAACGACGGCCAGGTATTGGTAGCGAACCACCGGAACGCCACGAGTGGCGGCCGCTCCAGGGCGTTCGCCGACACCACGTAGCCGCAGGCCGAGCGGCGTCCGGAACAGCACCACCCACAGGGCTGGAACGAGAGCGAACGCGATGTAGGCCGGCACCGCCATCCGGAACAGCGTCGGGCCGATGACGGGGATCTCCGACAAACCGGGGATGGCGTAACGGTGCAGGCCGATGATCTTGGGGCTTTGGAACACGCCGCGAACATCGAAGAACTGCGGCAGCAAGAAGCCCGTCACACCCACCGCCAACAGGTTGATCGCGATGCCGATCACGATCGGATCACCGCGACGGGTCACGCACCCGTAGGCGAGCAGCAATGAGACCAACGCGCCCGCAATCATTGCGGCGAGCACGCCGACGTACGCGTTGCCGGTTGCGTAGGACACCGACACGGCAGTGAACGCCCCGACCAGCATCGTGCCTTCGAGCGAGATCTGGAAAATTCCGGCTCGTTCGCAGATCAGGCCGCCCAGTGCCGCGAGCAGGATCGGAACGGTGGCGCGGACAACCGAGTCGAGCAGGGCTGCGTCGAACAGACGGTCGAACATCAGCGAACCTCCGCCGGCACGGGCCGATTTCGGCGACGGATGATGATCACTCGCATCGCGAGGGCGAGGATCAGCACGGCCTGGATCACCTGTGCCAACTGACTCGACACCCCGGCGTTGCGCTGCATCGCCAGGCCCCCCACCTGGAGACCGGCGAACAACACCCCGGCGACGAGGATCGGCACGGCACGGTTGGCAGCGAGCAGGCACACGAGCAGTCCGGTCCACGCGAAGCCGGTGCCGGCAAGGTCGCCGTCGACGAATCGAAATGCCTGGCCGAGGACGAGGTGGGCGCCGACGACACCAGCGATCGCTCCGCCGACGACCATGCTCGCCACGATCTGGCGCTTGGAGTTCACCCCGCCGTAGCGGGAGAAGCGGAGGTTGAGCCCGGAGATGAAGTTCTGATAGCCGGGAGCGGTTCTGTTGTTGAAGAGCGCGATCAGGACCACCAGACCAAGCACGACGAAGAGCGTCGCGCTCGCGTCGAGCACCCAGCCGACAGATGGGATCCGGGCCGGGATCGGGATCTGGCGGGTCGAGGTCGACGTTGCTGCGGGGTCGGCGAAGTAGTTCTTGGTCAGGTAGCTCGTCAACGCCCGGGCAGGTTCGTTGAGCAGCAGCCCCGAGATCAGGATCGGGAGTTGCAGTTCGGTCTGGGCGAGCGCGGGCAGCAGCGACCAGAAGGCTCCGGCTCCGGCACCCGCCAGGCACGCAGCGATCATCACCACGATGCCGGGAGCTTCGAGGTTGATCGCAACGATCGATGCCGCGAATCCGCCGACGACCATCGACCCTTCGATACCGATGTTGATGATGCCGGTTCGGAACGGGATCGACACCGCCAGGCCGAGCCCGACGATCGGGATCGCTCGGTTGATCAGCGTGCGCGGTCCGTTGCCGGTGACCGCTCCGCTCCACATCTCCGAATAGGCAGTGAACGGATTTGCTCCCGAAACGGTGATGACGACACCGGCCACCAGGATTGCAAGCACGATGGACGCGCCGACGGGACTGGCGACTGCGTCGAAGGCCCGTCGGCGGACGTCGAGTTGGGCCAGACGTTCACGCATCGTGACGCTCCTGCTGCGATTCCTGGTGTGATTCCTGCTGCATGGCACCCGTCATGTACATCCCGATCTCGACGTCGGTGACAACCTGCGGATCGAGGTCGGCCACGATCCGGCCTTCGAACAGCACGAGCACACGAGTCGACAGGGCAAGGATCTCCCACAGTTCGGCCGACACGAGCAGCACGCCGCGACCGGCATTGCGGTGTTCGATGATGCGGCCGTGGATGAACTCGATCGCTCCGACATCGACGCCTCGCGTCGGCTGTTCGACGATCAACAGTGGCGCGTCATGGGAGAGTTCGCGAGCGACGACCACTTTTTGGAGGTTGCCGCCCGACAGTTGCCCCACTGGTTGGCTGGTGCTGCTGACCTTGATGTCGAATTGTTCGACGAGCTGATCGGCGTGGGCGCTGACCGCACGCCGACGGAGCCAACCGCCGCGCTGGAACCGTTGCTTCCACTGATACCCCATCAAGAGGTTGTCACGAGCGCTGGCCAATCCGGCCGAGCCGACGCCGTGGCGATCCTCGGGAACGTACGCAATACCGGCTCGGCGACGATCGCTGACGGATCCTCGACCGAGGTCCTGGCCGTTCAGCAGCACCTGGCCGCCCGTCGCAGGACGCAGCCCGATCAGCGCTTCGACGAGTTCGGTCTGCCCGCTCCCGGCGACGCCGGCGATACCGACGATCTCACCCTCGGCGACGGTGAGGCTGACGTTGGACACCCGGCGATTTCGCTCGTCATCCTCGACATCGAGGCCGACGACATCGAGCAGTACGGCGCCCGGCTCGCGTCCGGGCGGACGGCGTGACGTATCGACCTCTCGACCGGTCATCGCCAATGAGAGCGCTGCGGGCGAGGTGTCCGAGGTCGCGACGTCATCGACGACACGTCCGCGCCGCATGACCGTGACCCGATCGCTGATCTGGATCACCTCGTTCAACTTGTGGGTGATGAAGATGATCGTGCGGCCGTCGGCTCGCAACCGGCGCAACACATCGAACAAGCTGTCCCGCTCCTGCGGCGTGAGCACGGCAGTCGGCTCATCGAGGATCAGAACCCGCGCATCTCGATACAGCGCTTTGAGGATTTCCACCCGTTGCAGCGCGCCGACGCTGAGCGTCTCGACGCGGGCCGTTGGATTGACCGCGAGCCCGAAGTCGGCGGCGAGTTCGCCGACGCGCTGGTTGGCAGCCTTGCGATCGAGCAGCCAGCCGTGGGTCGGCTCGTGTCCGTAGACGACATTCTCGGCAATGGTCATCGAGCCGAACAGTTGGAACGACTGATGCACCATGCCCAACCCGGCCGCCATTGCATCGACCGGTGACCTGAACCGGACCGGTCGACCGCCGACGAGGATTTCTCCGTCGTCGGGATCGACCAGCCCGTACAGGACCGACATCAACGTCGACTTGCCGGCACCGTTCTCGCCGACGATCGCGTGGATCTCACCCGACTGCACGGTGAGGTCGACCCGGTCGTTGGCAACGACCGAGCCGAACCTCTTGGTGACGCCGCGAAGGGCGAGCTCGACTGACATACCGACGATTCTTGTCTCTCGCGTGCTGTTCGTCGGTGCTGTTCTGTTGGTGCTGTTCTGTTGGTGCGTCAGCCGGCGGTGACCGGATCCGGCACGACGATCGAACCGTCGATGATGCCGTCGCGGGCCTTGGCCACCGCTGCAATCACATCCGGATGATCGGCGATCACACAGCCGCTGCTGGCCACGTCGTCCTGCAGAGCGACGACGCCGACGCCACCTTCAGCCAACCCGAAGGAAACGATCGGGCCAGCCGTCCCCTTGAGAACCTGATCGATCAATTGCTCGGTCAGAACATCGACCAGCTTCAGCGCGTTGTCGACGATGTGACCCGGCGCGAGAGCGCACTGGTTGACATCGGAGCCGTATGCGAAGAATCCGCCTTCGGCGGCTGCCTCGAACACTCCGCCGTTGGAGCCAGATCCAGCAGCAAAGATTTGGTCAGCACCCTGGGCGTTGAGGGCGAGAGTCTGCTCCTTGGCCGTGGCCGGATCGGCAAACGGATTGTCGCCACCGATGAAGACCTGCGAATCAGTGGCGTCGGGGTTCACCGATGCGGCACCGAGCGCGAAGCTGTCGGTGAAGCGGTGGATGAACGGAATGTCGAGCGCTCCGACCGAACCGACCTTGCCGCTCTTGCTGAGCGAACCGGCCATCACGCCGAGCAGGTACGACATCTCGTTCTCGCGGAACACGCCGCAGTGCAGGTTCGACGGTGGTGCCTCGGGGCAGGTGTCGATCAGGATGAACTCCTGGTTCGGGTTGGCCGTCGCGAATTCGCTGGAGAGGTCGAGGAAGTCGAACGTGGTGAGGATGATGATGGACGGCTTTTCCTCGACGGCAGCCTCCAGGTTGGCCCGACGGCTGTTGAGGTCGGTCGACTCGAACGTCTTCGATGTGCCGCCCAATTGGGCTGCGGCTGCGTCGGTTCCGGTCTTGCCGAGCTCGAGGAACTTGTTCGGCCCGATCGTGGTCGGTGTGATGTAGATGAAGCTGGGTGCCTTGCCGTCGGGCGCTGTCGATCCGCCGGCGGCGGTGGTCGACGCGGTGCTGCTCGCGGTGGTGACTGCGGGCGCGGTCGTCGTGGCGGCCGAATCTTCGTCCGAGCTACAGGCGCCGGCCACGAGGCTGAGCGTCAACGCCGCTCCGATCGCGAACCGGCGGTTGCGGATCCTGTTCGTCTTGTTGGTGTTCATCGTTTCTCCCTGTGATGGTGTTGCTCGGATGTTTGCTGAAGTCAGGCGGTTGCAAGCGTCTGGCCAGAACGGAACGAGACGACGCGACGCTCGGTGACGAGGGCGTCGATCAACTCGACAGGTGTGACATCGAATGCCGGGTTGATCGTCCTCGTTCCGAGTGGCGCGACGCGACTGCCGCGGAACCACGTGACCTCATCAGCGCCGCGATCCTCGATTGCGATGTCTGCTCCCGTGGACGTGGTCGGGTCGACCGTGGATTCCGGGGCGACGACCACGAACGGGATGCGTGCGTAGCGAGCCGCCAGTGCCAGGGCGAACGAGCCGATCTTGTTGGCGGTGTCACCGTTGGCCGCGACCCGATCAGCTCCGATGACGACCGCATCGGCTCCACCGCGCGCCAACAGGAACGCCGCCGCCGAGTCGACGATCAGTCGGTGCGGCGCGCCCATCCGGGCCAACTCCCACGTGGTCAGGCGCCCACCCTGGAGCAACGGACGGGTTTCGAGCGGAAGCGCCTCGGCCAGCAGCCCACGCTCGTGCAGGGTCTGGACGACCGCCAGCGCCGTGCCGCGATCCACCGCAGCCAAGCCGCCGGTGTTGCAGATCGTCATCACCCGCAATGGGCGATGACCGGCGAGTTCGAGCAGCAGGTCGGCGCCGAGGTCGCCCATCCCGATCGACGCAGCCAGTTCTTCGTCGCGCACAGCGTGGGCCTCGGCGAGCAGTGCGTCGAAGCCCTGATCGGCGCTCGCAACCACCCGGTCGACCATCTTGGCCAGGTTGACAGCGGTCGGGCGGGCATGACGGATCCGAGCCACGTCGGCAGCGAATTCGTCTGGGTGCGACAGCGGATCGTTTGCCAGTGCGGCCAGGGCGACGCCGTAGCCACCTGCGACGCCGATCGCTGGTGCACCACGAACCACGAGGCGGACGATGCCGTCGATCAGGGTGTCGACGTCGGCGCAGCGGAACACGACCTCGACGTCGGGGAGGCGAGTCTGGTCGATCAGTTCGACGGCCCCGTCGACCCACGCAATCGTCGGGATGCGGTGGTGCGGATCGGTGAGGTTGTCAGACAACACTCGGGTGAGACTAGCTGTAGTTGACGAAAATGGTCAAGAATTGATTCGGACCCACCCACACCACCGCCACCCCGCGGCGACACCACCGCCACACCATCATCACGTCACCGAACCCGGATCAAATTGAACTGGAATCGACCTTCGACGAACCACGTCCGGGAGTATGCAACGCTGCGGCCGGACGCATCGAAATGGGTCTGTTCGAGCATCAGGTAGAGAGCGTCGGGAGGTCGTCCGCTCCAACCCATGTCGTTGCCCTGCGATGCGTGCAATTCGGTGAGAGCCGAGACAGCGGAAACTCCGTGGTGCTCCAGCACCGCGAACAGTGAGCCGGTCATGGACCGAACGTCGAAGTCGATTCCGAGAACCGCACGGGGGAGCGCATCGTGGGAATACGCGACCACTTCGCCATCGGCTGTGATTTCCCGCTCGGTTGCCAGAACCTGAGCGTTACCCGTGAGCTGGAGTGATCTGCGCTCGTCGGGTGTGGCGTCGCGAACGGCGATCGACCTGAAGTTGGCACCCGGGACCCGACCGAGGCGCTGGATGGTCTGCGAGATCGACTCCAATCGCTGCAGATTGGCCGACACAGCGCTCGTCGCGGCGGTGGCAAATGTGCCCAACCCATGACGGGTGACCGTCAGTCCACGACTGTCGAGCGTGCGCAGTGCCGTGCGGATCGTTGCCCGCGACACGCCATACGCTGACGCCAGTTCATGCTCGGTCGGCAATTTCTGGGTCGGGGACCACTCGCCCTGTTCGAGTCGGTCGAGCAGGCTCTCGGCGACCGCTCCGGACCTGGTCTCGGCACGGACTCGACCAGGGGTGGGCGAAGTCGAGGATTCCACGGACGACGCCACGGAATCACCATAGTGCCACGACTGCATCTGGATGCCGAACAGGCCCGCTGCTACGTTGTCTGACGACTTGTTTGACCGCCTGGAGGGTCATGATCACGATCGACATGAGCAACATGGTGGTGGCAGTGACCGGCGCCGACCGAGGAATCGGGGCTGGAATCGCCGCACGATTCGCTGCGGCGGGTTCATCGCTCGTGCTCCATCACCGTCGCAGCGACGCCCCACCCACAACAGATCGCTCAGCGTCGGTCCAACTCGACCTCACCGCAGCGGGCGGCGCCGATCGGCTGATCGAGATCGCAGTCGAGCGGTTCGGGCGCCTCGACGCAGTCGTCAACAATGCGGGCATCCAGCCGGTCCGCGAGTTCGGCGAGATCAGCGCCGAGGACTGGGACGAGATGCTGGCCACCAACGTGTCGGCCGCGCACTGGATCACCCAGTCGTTCGTGCGTCACGTGCGCGACCGCGGCGGAGACGGTGCCGTGGTGCACGTCGCCTCGATCGAGGGTCATCAGCCGGCCCTCGGGCACAGCCATTACGCAATCTCCAAGGCAGCGTTGATCATGCACGCCAAGGCGGCGGCCCTCGAAGTCGGCCGATTCGGCGTGCGTGTCAATTCGGTGTCGCCCGGTCTGATCGATCGAGACGGACTCGAGCGTGACTGGCCCGAGGGTGTCGATCGGTTCCGCAAGGCTGCGCCGCTGGCCCGACTCGGCACGCCATCGGACATCGGCGATGCCTGCGTGTTCCTGTGCTCGCCGATGGCTGCGTGGATCACCGGCGTCGACCTGATCGTCGATGGCGGCGTCTCGTCAGGTCCGTCGTGGTGAGCGTCCATGAGCGCGTCGCCGACGGATTCCACTCCGGCGATGCGTTGGATCAGTGTGTGCACGCCTCTCGATTGATCGGTTCTGATCCTTCACTCGTGCTCCATGGCGGCGGCAACACGTCGGTCAAGGCGCCGTGGACCGACATCACCGGCGAGGTGATCGAGGCGCTGTACGTGAAAGGCTCCGGCTGGGACCTGGGAACCATCGAGCGGGCGGGGTTCGCCGCGCTGCCGCTCGCCAGGTTGCGGGCACTGCTCGCACTGTCGACACTCAGCGATCCGGACATGGTCCGCGAGCTGTCCGCAGCACGGCTCGACCCGGCCGCGCCGCAGCCGTCGGTCGAAGCGTTGCTGCACGCGTTCCTTCCCCATCCCACGGTTCTGCACAGCCATGCCGACCTGATCCTGTCGTTGACGAACACCCCGGACGGCGCCGACGTGGTCCGCGAGTTGATGGGCGCACAGGTCGTGATCGTGCCGTACGTGATGCCCGGATTCGATCTGGCTCGCGCCGTTGCCGAGTGCTGGGACGCCGACTCCCACGACGGTACGACGGGCATCGTCCTGCTCAATCACGGCCTGTTCACGTTCGGCGACGACGCCGAGCAGGCGTACCGTCGCCACAGCGAGTTGATCGGGCTCGCCGCAGGGTACGTCGCAGCGGCACCCGCCGCACCGGCGGCCTCCCAGGGCGAACGCGACGTTGCGCCGGCGTGCAACTGCGGCGAGATCGCATCGTTGCGCCGCGACGTGTCCGCGCTGGCCGGACGGCCGATGATCGTCACCCGCAACACCGCTCCAGCGACGATGAGGTTCGTCTCCCGTCCCGATCTCGCCGATGTCGCAACACGTGGACCGGTCACCCCCGACCACGTCATCCGGACCAAGCGGGTGCCACTCGTCGGGCGCGACGTCGCTGCGTTCGCTGGTGACTATCGGAACTACTTCCTTGCCAACGAGAATCGCGCCCGGGTCCCGATCACGATGGTCGATCCGGCACCTCGCGTCGTGCTCGATCGCCAATGGGGAATGCTCACCGTCGGCCAGAGGCCGGCCGACGCGCTGATTGCCGCCGACATCTACCAACACACGATGGACATCATCGCAACGTGCGAGGACCGCCTCGGAGGGTGGCAGCCGCTCGAACCGCATCACCTGTTCGACCTCGAATACTGGGATCTCGAGCAGGCCAAGCTGAGGCTCGCGGGTGCGTTGCCGTCTCTGGCCGGCCAGGTCGCGATCGTCACCGGTGCGGCTTCGGGGATCGGACGCGGGTGCGCTGCAGCGTTGCTCGCCCGGGGAGCGGCCGTCGTCGGTCTCGACCGATCGCCCGGCATCACGTCCACGTTCTCGGGCGCGAGTTGGCTCGGGATCCAGGTCGATGTGACCGACCCGGACGCGCAGTCGGCGGCCATCGATGCTGCCGTCGACCGATTCGGTGGCATCGACATCGCGGTCCTCGCCGCCGGCATCTTCGGCAACGGCACTTCGATCGCAGAGATGAACCGTGATGGTTGGCGGTCCGTGATGGCGATCAACCTCGATGCGGCCACCGATGCGATGAGCCGGCTCCATCCGCTGCTCGCGCTGTCTCCCGTCGGCGGTCGGGTGGTGTTGATCGGCTCCAAGAACGTGCACGCGCCGGGTGCCGGAGCGGCCGCCTACTCGGCGTCGAAGGCTGCCATCACCCAGGTCGCCCGGGTCGCAGCGATGGAATGGGCTCGCGATGGCATTCGGATCAACACGGTGCATCCCGATGCGGTGTTCGACACCGGATTGTGGAACGACGATGTCCTGGCCGAACGTGCCGCTCGCTACGGGCTGACCGTCGACGAGTACAAGCACCGCAATCTGCTCGGGGTCGAGATCACATCCGAGATGATCGGCAAACTGGTGGTGGAATTGTGCGGCGACGCATTTGCTGCGACCACCGGCGCCCAGATACCCGTCGACGGCGGCAACGAAAGGACCCTGTGATGAAGACCACGCCAGAATCGATCCTGCCGATCCTCAACGTCCGTGCCGGCGACGTGGCCGAGCGGATGCTGGTCGTTGGCGACCCGGCGAGGGCAGAACGGATCAGCGAGCGGCTCGAATCGCCGCGAGAGATTTCCCGCAACCGGGAATACGTGCTGTTCGGCGGCCGCCACGCCGGTGTCGAAATCGGTGTGGTGTCCCACGGTGTCGGCAGCGCCGGCGCAGCGGTGTGCTTCGAGGAACTGTGTCGAGCCGGTGCGCGCCGGTTGGTGCGGGCGGGCACGTGCGGCGGGATGCAGTCCCATATTCGTGATGGTGCGATCGTCGTTGCTCACGGCGCGGCTCGCGACGACGGATTCACGCCGCGGGTGATGCCGCTCGGGTTCCCGGCGCTGGCGTCGGTCGATGTCGTGTTGGCACTCCGCCAGGCGGCGCTCACGGCAGCGGTCGAGGTCATCGAGGGAGTCGTCCTCACGAGCGATCTGTTTTACCCGCACGAAGTGCTCGGCGGGGATCTCGCGATGTGGAGCCGAGCGGGCGTCGTCGCGGTCGAGATGGAGTGCGCCGCGCTGTTCATCACGGCCGCGCTGCACGGCGTACAGGCAGGAGCGATCCTCACGGCGGACGGCAATCCGCTGGCCGAAGCCGACGAGGACATGGCCGGCTACGACCCGCATCGAAGCGTGGTCCGTGATGCGGTCGACGCCATGATCGGGATCGCCCTCGACGTCGTTGCCGGGCCGTTGCCCGGCATGTGATCGGACGACCAGGGTGACGACCGCATCGTTCATGGAACGCAAGCGCGACGAGTTGAGTCAGCGCGGAATCGACCCGGCTCGTCTGCCGCCCGGGCAGTACGTGACCGAGCGCTTTCCGGTGCTGCACATTGGTCCGACTCCGGCCGATGTCACGCCCGCTGGCTGGCAACTGGACATCGGCGGCGATGCCATCGACAGGCCAACAACGATCTCGTGGCAGGCGTTGCACGAGATGCCCTCCACCGAACTCACCGTCGACATCCATTGCGTGACCAAGTGGTCCAAGCTCGATGTGCGCTGGCGTGGTGTGTTGCTGGCCGACGTATTGCATGCCAGCGGCCCGAGCGCCGACGCCACGACCCTCGTTGCCAGGGGTGAGCACGGCTACACCGCGAGCATGTCGTATCGCGAACTCCTCGACAATGTCTGTCTCGTTGCCTACGAGGTCGATGGTGAGCCGCTCGCTGCAGAGCACGGCGCGCCGGTCCGTCTCGTTGTACCGCATCTGTACTTCTGGAAGTCGGTCAAATGGCTGCGCGGGATCGAGTTGTGTCACGACCCGGCCCGGATCGGGTTCTGGGAACGCAACGGCTACCACGAACACGGCGACCCGTTCCGTGAGCAGCGATATTGGGGAGACGATCCGTCATGATCGCGGAATGACCGCAGAACAGAACGGGTCGCTCTCGGCGCGAGCGGTGGCCGACCTCTTGGGCCTCGAGCCGTTGCCGTTCGAGGGTGGTTGGTTCCGGCGCACGTTTGCCGACGCCAACTGCTCGACCATCCTGTACCTGATGGCTCACGGCGACGGCTTCTCGGCGATGCACCAACTCGACGGACCAGAGATCCTGACATTCGCGGCTGGCTCGCCGGCTCGCAATCTGCTGTTGTTCGCCGACGGTTCCAGTTCCGTGCGCCGGCTCGGCAGCGATCTGGCTGCCGGCGATGTGCCCCAAATCGTGGTCGAAGCAGGGGTCTGGCAGGGAACCGAGACCCTCGGGTCGTGGACCCTGATCTCGGCGACGATGGCGCCGCCGTACGAACAGGAGTTGTTCCACCTCGGATCACACGTCGAACTCGCTGCGGGTTGGCCCGACGTGGCCGAACTGATCGAGCGGTTGACACGCCCCGAGGAACACCACGGATGACTGAGATCAGTCGCCCGATCGTGGCCTTGCTCGAGGCCGCGCTCGTGACGCCGACGGGGTCTCTTGCCACCGACATCGTCCGCCTCCGAGAGTCCCTCGTCGTCGCCCTCAGGCGGTGCCTCGACGATCCAGGCGCAGGATGGCCACACCTCGTCGCCAGTGCCGCTGGCCGCGGTGGTTGGGATCAATGGCGAGTGGCCAGCCTGCTCGCGGCCGCCGACCCCGACGCCGATTCCACGCCGGACGAAACCCGCGATGCGCTCGCCGCGCTCGTCGACGAGTTGATCGGTCGTCGAGACGTGCTCGCCGGGCCGTGGGAGGGCCGCGACCGCCAGGCCGTTCTGCTCGATCCGCACTGGCTCGCCGGCCGCGATCGACGAGAACTCGTGTTCGCGATCGAGCGAGCTCTCGGCTACCTGGCCGGTTGCGACGCGCCGGCAATTCGTCACGTTGCGATCCAGGTCGACGAACGCGACCCGGGCAGTGTTGTGTACCCCGGTCTTTCGACGGCGCTGGTCGGTTGCGCTGCCGATCTGGAGGCCGGCCCGTCAATCGGCGCGTCGAGCAGGCAGCGACTCCGCAATGCGCTGGCCGACTCGCCCTTTGCTGCAGCGGTCGACCTCTTGCCCTGAACATGCTGCGAACGCGCCCCGAACCTGCGCCGAGCACGAATCGTCGGATGAGTGGCCGGTCGAACAACATGTCTGGATGTCGATCGCCATCACCGAAGACCACCGCTCGCTTGCCGAGACCGTGACGAGTTTCGTCAACAAGCGAGATGCGCGTGGAGCCTCTCGCTCACTGCTCGAGGCGCCCACCGAATCGTTGCCGGATCTGTGGGCCGAACTGGCCGGCCTCGGGTGGCTCGGCCTGCACCTGCCTGAAGCCCACGGTGGATCGGGCTACGGCATCGAAGAGCTCGTGGTGGTCGTCGAAGAACTCGGACGTGCCATCGCTCCGGGGCCGTTCGTGCCAACCGTGATTGCAAGCGCGATCATTGCAGCCGCCGGTGATGACGCGCTGCAGTCCAAGCTGCTCCCCGGTCTCGGCGATGGGTCGGTCATCGGCGCGGTTGCGCTCGGCGGCTCGGCCACCTTCGCCGATGGCAAGGTGTCCGGCTCGGCCGGCGTCGTGCTCGGCGGCGGGTTGGCCAACGTGTTGCTGGTGCCGGTCGGCGACGACGTCGCGGTGGTCGAAGTCGGCGAGGCCGGTGGAGCGGTGAGCATCGACACCCCGCCCAACCTGGATCCCACCCGTCGCACGTCGCGGGTCACCTTCGACGGTGCTGCTTCGATGCTGATCCTCGGTGCTCGCCAGGTGCTGGTCGATCTCGCTCGCGTGATCCTGTCCGCAGAGGCCGTCGGGATGGCTCGCGAGTGCACCCAGATGGCCGCTGCGTATTCGAAGGAGCGGATCCAGTTCGGCCGCCCGATCGCGATGTACCAGGCCGTCAAGCACCACTGCGCCAACATGATGGTGGCCACCGAGATGGCCACCAGTGCCGTCTGGGATGCCGCCCGCGCTGCTGCTGCCGGCGGCGATCAGCTCTCGTATGCAGCTGCGGTCGCGGCCACCCTCGCTGCACCGGCCGTCGATCTGTGCGCCAACCTCAGTACCCAGGTGCACGGGGGTATTGCGATCACGTGGGAGCACGACGCTCACCTGTTCATGCGTCGCGGGACCACCGTGATGACGTTGCTCGACGCCGATCAGGCCGCGGCCGACCTCACCGATCTCGTGCGTCGCGGTGTCAGCCGACCCAAGACCGTGCAGCTGCCGCCGGAGGCCGAAGAGTTCCGCAGCGACGTACGCGAGTTCGCGACGAGCATCGCTGCACTGCCGGCCGACCAGCAGCGGGCTCGCCTGATCGAGACCGGCTACGTGATGCCGCATTGGCCCAAGCCGTACGGCCGGGCTGCGGGAGCCGTCGAGCAACTCGTGATCGAGCAGGAGTTCGGTGAGGCCGGTGTCACTCGTCCCAACTACGGCATCACCGGCTGGAACATCCTCACGATCATCCAGTACGCGACCGACGATCAGGTCGAGCGCTGGGTGAACCCGGCGCTGCGCCAGGACGTGATCTGGTGCCAGCTGTTCAGCGAGCCCGATGCCGGTTCCGATGCCGCGGGTGTGAAGACCAAAGCCACCCGCGTCGATGGCGGCTGGTTGATCAACGGCCAGAAGGTGTGGACGAGTGGGGCCCACGTCGCGGGTATGGGGTTTGCCACGGTGCGAACCAACCCCGACGTTCCCAAGCACGACGGGATCACGACGATGGTGATCGACATGCACGCCGAAGGTGTCGAGGTTCGTCCGCTGAAGATGACCTCGGGCAACTCCGAGTTCAACGAGGTGTTCTTCAACGACGTGTTCGTGCCCGACGACGATGTGGTCGGACCGATCGACGGTGGATGGACCGTGGCCCGGGCGACGCTCGGCAACGAGAGCGTCAGCATCGGCGGTGGTCAGGGTGGCATGTCGCTGCCCGGCGCAGCGATGGTGCCGCCGTTCGATGCCCATCCGGATCGGCTCAATGGTGGCGCCGCTCGAATCGGTCGCTACATCGCCGATCACCAGACGATGGGTCTGCTCAACCTGCGCAGCGCCAACCGCGCGGTCGCCGGTGGTGCCCCCGGCCCGGAGGGCGCGATGACCAAACTCGTCCTGTCCGAGATCGGCCACGAGGCAGCAGCGATCCTCACCGAGCTGAATGGCACCGACGCGCTGTTCATGGACGGTCCCGGTGCCCTCAGCAACGCTCTGGTTCTGATGCACCGCGGCATGTCGATCGCCGGCGGAACGTCGGAGATCAAGCGCAACCAGATCGGCGAGCGGATCCTTGGTCTGCCCCGCGATCCGCTGTTGAAGTGATCCCAGGCGAACGGGCGATGCGCCGACGGCTCGCGGTCATCTGTGTCACGTCATATCCCGAATTTGGGCTGTGTTGTGACACAGACCTCGGGCAGCGGTGACAGCAACGTCCTCGCGGTCGGCCGTGAGCCGGTCGACGCCGCAGCCGGTTGCGACGGTCGGGTCGGGCGAGGTCGGGTCGGCGGCATGGTGGGCTGAATGGGCGCAACGATCGGCCAGTCGACGTCCGCGTCACGACGGGCTGACCAGTGACCGGGTGATCATGACTGCGCTCGCGTTGATCGACGCCGACGGGCTCGAGGCCATGACCGTCCGGCGACTCGCCGCCGAGCTCGCGACCGGTAGTGCTTCGTTGTATCGCCACATCGCCAGCCGCGACGAACTGCTGGTCCTGATCGTCGATCACGTGCTCGGCGACATCGTGCTGCCGGTCGCCGCGCTGCCCGGTCGGACGAGGGTCGAGCAACTCGCCGCCGAGTTGCGCCGCGTGCTGATCGCGCATCCGAACCTGCTGCCCGCGCTGGCTGCGTCGCCGCTGCTCGGTCCGAACGCAATCCGGGGAGCAGAGTTCGGACTCGGCAGCATGCTCGATGCCGGCTACGGGACCTGGCCCGCGACCGCTGGTTACCTGGCAATGATCGACTACATCCTCGGCACCGTGTATTTCGACACCAGTCGGGCCGGCCGCACCCTGCCCGATCAGATCGGCGAAATCGACGTCCCGACTGCCGATGCCGTCTTCACTTTCGGGGTCACCGCCTTTCTCGACGGCCTCGACTCCCGCTTCCCTCCAGCGAGTTGAGCGGGACGTCTCGCACTGTCGAGGATGACCAACTCCTCACCTTGTCCTGCACAACGCTGCAGTTGGCTGCGTTATCGCAGCGACCTCGGCGACTCGTGACATCTGTGAAGCAGAAAATCTTCGATGGAGTTGCTCAGGCCGTGCAGAGATGGCGGCGCACCGGCGCAGAACTGATCGAGCCGCAGTCATCGGCGCTGGAAGATGTCGGCGCAGGCTCAGCGGCGACCGACCGCGTCATCGGGGTAGCGCTGCTGCCTCGCTACGTTCCGTTCCATGCGCACGGCAGTGCCGGGGCGAAACGCCGTGCAGAACGGCGTTGGCAACGCGCAGGCCTCCGAAGTGATCGACGGCGTCGACGTCGCAATGATTGATCGCGGCTGCGTCGCCGCATTCGAACATCGCTGAAGGGGTTCGTCGATGCGAGCATTGATCGCATAGCGTGGCCGGATGAGCGAACGACTTGCACTTGGCCACCCGCAGTTCTGGTGGCGGCCGATCGAGGACCGGATGGCCGATTTCGCGGCGATGAGTGAGATCAGCCCGTTCACGAAGGCCTCGGTGCAGAACCCGCTGAGTGGTCTGCAGGACGACTACTACGCCGTCACCCGGTTCGCCGAACTGACCGAAGTCAGCCGTCGGTCACACGACTTCTGTTCCGGGCAAGGGTCGATCTCGATTCCCGACATGCCTGCCGAGGCCGCCGAGTTCTTCGGCTCGTTCATCGGGATGGACGACCCACGCCACTTTCGCCAGCGTTCGATCGTTGCCCGGTCGTTCTCGCCCAAGGCGCTGCAGTCGGTGCTCGATTCGGTCGAGACGATCTGCACCGAAGTGATCGACGGGATGTGCGAGAAGGGCGAGGGCGACCTCGTCGAGATGGTGTCACAGCCGTTCCCGCTGCTGATCATCTGCGACATGATGGGCATTCCTCGGAGTGAGTTCGCAACGGTGCTCGATGCGACGAACGTGATCCTCGGCGCCGGTGATCCGGAGTTCCTCGGCGGCAAGGATGCCTTCACTGCGATCCTCGAAGCCGGGATGACGTTGACGGCGCTGATGGACGATCTCGCCGAGCAGCGTCGGCGGAACCCAACCGACGATCTCACGTCTGCGCTGGTGCACAACACCGTTGGGGAAGAGATGCTCGCCCCGAACGAGATCGCGCCGTTCTTCATCCTGCTGGCGGTGGCCGGCAACGACACAACCCGCACCGCCACCAGCCTCGGGATGCACCTGCTGTCGCAGAATCCCGATCAACGCAAGATCTGGGCTGACGATCTCGACGGGATCACGCCGACTGCGGTGGAAGAGATCGTTCGTGTCGCCTCGCCGGTCACGTTCATGCGCCGCACAGTCACCCACCCACTCACCCTGTCCGGTCACGACTTCGAGGCGGGCGACCGGATGGTGTTGTTCTACGGAGCCGCCAACCGTGACCCTTCCGTGTTCGAGGATCCGAACCGCTTCGACGTGCGCCGGGACCCGAACCCGCATGTCGGCTTCGGTGGCCCCGGCCCGCACTTCTGTCTCGGCGCGCACCTTGCCCGTCGCGAGCTGTCGGTGATCTTCCGCCAACTGCTGACCCGCCTCCCGGATATCGAGGTCACCGGTGATCCGGTCTACCTGCAGGCTGCCGGCGTGCCGCTTGTCGGTGGTGTCAAGCGGCTGCCGGTGTCGTTCACCCCCACTGCGCCGATCGGCGCACGCTGAGCGGGGTTCACGCCCCTTGGTTGAGCGCCAGTCCTTCAGTCCCGATCTGATACCGCCACAGCGTTCCGTGTCGTGATTCGGTGACGATCAGGTCGGTGCCGAGGAAGCAGCAATTCGTCGGCATGCCGTCAGCGCACGGCAACTGCTCGACGATTGCGCCGCCGTTGTTCTTCTCGATCACGTCGACGACGTCGATGACGTTGATGCAGTGCCCATAGGTGGAGGCAACGTAGAGTCGGTCGTCGGCGCCGACACAGAATCCGTCGGGGAAGTGGCGCTCGGGCAGTTCGACGATCAACGCCGGGCCTTCGGCGGTCCAGCGCATCACCCGCCGCGAGAACGACTCGGTCCAGACGAGCGTTCCGTCTGACAGGAACCCGATGCCGTTCGGGTAGTCGGGGCCGAGTTCGATCAGCAGTTCACCCTGACCGGATTGAGTGTCATACGCGTATAGGCGACCGTTCTTGCGAATCGGAGCATCCGGACCATGGCGGGGATCGGTGAAATACAGCCGCCCGTCAGGACCGAAGGCGAGATCGTTCGGTGCGTCCAACTGGACTCCGTTGATCTCGGTGATCACCGTCGACACGGAGCCATCGGGATCGATCCGCTGGATCCCCGCGATGGCTGGCGCGCCCCCTCCGGCAGCGCCTCCGTTCTGGGTGACGAAGATCGTGCCGTCGCGAGCCAGCGTCGCCCCGTTCGGCCCACCGGCTGTGGTGGCGAGCAACTGCACGCCGTCGGCCGAGGTCCACGCCGACAATCGACCGCCGGCGATCTCGGTGAACACGAGCGTTCCATCGGGCAGCACGACCGGGCCCTCGGGAAACGACAGACCGGTCACGAACGGTGCGGTGGGATGCATGCCGCAACTGTCGCGCACCCGCAGGCAGCGCCTGCGATGGAGGTTCCCGGCCAGGGGATGTGACCGTTGTCTCGTCTCGGGTGAGCGCGGCCGGAGCGGCCGCCGGCGCGAGCGCGCTGATGGCCACCCTGCCGGGTGGTCATGCCTCTGCGAGTGGACTCGCCTCCCCCCGCCCCGAAGTATATTCGGAGCGACCAACCCGGCCCTCACCTACCTGCCGCTCGATGCGTTTGCGTTCGACACCGACACTTCGGGTGGCGCTCAATACCGGATATACCAGTTCATAAAGGCGTGCAACCCCTGAATGCGTCGCCCGCTGCGTCTCTCAGTGCCTCGCTCCCGTTGCCGGTCGGATCGACGATCTATCAGCTCAATGCCGCGTTCACCGCCACCGGTCCGAACGCAGCGATCAAGATCCGTGGCGGCTCGAACTACACCCACGTCGTCATCGACCGAATCGGGTGGCTCGTCTGATCTTCCAATAGCGTCGGATCCATGACCACCGATGCCGAAGCCCACGACGAGCCGACGATTTTCGTTCTGTATGGAGCGACCGGCGACCTGGCCAAACGGATGGTGATCCCAGCGTTCTACACCCTTGCCCTGCAAGGGCTGATGCCCGAGCAATGGTTGCTGGTCGGTAACGGCCGCGGCGATGTGGCTCACGAAGACTTCCGTCAGCACGTCCACGACGTGCTGACGGAGTTCGGGACCAAGCCAGAAGGAGCCGACTGGGAGCAGTTCAGCAAGCGACTGCTGTTCGCCGGTGGAGGCTTCGACAGCGACGACCCGGGCAGCTTGCTCGATGTACTCGAGCAAGCCAAGGCGACGCTGATGGATGATCGCAGCGCCGATGGTGACGGTGAATCCGATCGCGACGGTGAATCCAACGTCAGGTTGATCCACTATTTCGCGGTGCCGCCGACTGCGTTCATCGATCTCACGAAGGCGATCGGCAAGCATCAACTGACCGACGGTTCGCGAGTGATCTACGAGAAGCCGTTCGGCGAATCGGCTGCAGGATTCCGCGAACTCGACAAGGTTGTCCACACCGTGCTCGACGAGAGCCAGGTGTTCAGGATCGATCACTTTGTCGGCAAGGAGGCGGTGCAGCAGTTGCACGCGCTGCGATTCGCCAACGGCATGTTCAGCGGGATCTGGAATCGTGAGCACGTTCGGGCGGTCCAGATCGACGTTCCGGAAGACCTCGACATCGCCGATCGGGCGGCGTTCTACGATGCGACCGGTGCGCTGCGCGACATGATCGTGACCCACCTGTTCCAAGTGGCGGCCGAGATCGCGATGGAACCGCCGGTCGACCTCTCGGCAGAGGGTCTGCAGGACGCTCGCGAGACGGTGATCGCGGCCTTCCGACCGCTCGATCCGGCCGAGACCGTGTTCGGACAGTTCGAGGGCTATCTCGATGTCGAGGGCATCGACGCCGATTCCACGACCGACACGTTCGTCGCTGCCCGGATGTGGGTCGACACCGATCGCTGGCGCGACGTGCCGTTCCTGCTGCGAACCGGCAAGCAGTTGGCCAAGAGCGCAGAGCGAGTGAGCATGCTGCTGCGGGTCCCCCAAGACGGACCGTACGTCGAGGAGTCGAATGACAACGTGCTGTCGTTCACGCTCAGCGGTTCGGGGGCGATCATCTTGACGGTCGGGTTGAAGAAGCCTGGCGTCGGCCTCGAGTTCGGTGACGCAACGGTGAAGTTGAAGCTTGACGATGTCGAGGGGGTCGAAGGCGCAGAACCACTGGCGCCCTACGTGCGCTTGATCCACGACGTGATCGTTGGCGATCGTTCGCTGTTCACCCGGTCGGACGGGCTCGCCAGCGCGTGGGCCGCGGTTGCCAAGGTGATGGAACATCCGCCGACCATCGAGACGTACCCGATCGGCAGTTGGGGACCGCCGTCTGCTGATGTCCTCGCCGAACCGGATGGTTGGCTGGTCAGCCGAAAATGATTCCGACCAGCAACAACCGCCTCGGTGGCTTCGGGATCGCGGTTGCTGATCTCGACCGCAGCGCGACCTTCTATCGGTCGGTGTTCGGGATGGTCGACGTCGCGACGTTCGATCTCGCAGACATGCGTGAGATCGTGCTTGGTTTCGACGGAAAGAAGAGTGCCGTTCTGGCGCTGATGCAGTACGTCGACGGGTCCAACAACAATTGGCAGGGCAATCCGATCAAGCTCGTGATGCACGTCGACGACGCAGAAGCGATCGCCACGTCGGTGGTCGAACATGGTGGTCGGGTCACGATGCCGCCACAGGTCTTCGCCAATTTCGGGGGAGCGATGGTCGGATTCGTCACCGACCCCGACGGTCATCGGATCGAGATCATCAGTCGCTGATCAATCGCGCTCCGTCAACCCGGGCGTTGGAGGAGTTCGGCGTCGTGTCTCGGATTGAAGCCGGATCGTCCGGGGTGACGTTCGGGGGCCGATGGTGGTGCCGTTGTGGCGTCTGGTGATCCAGGCCCGGGGCATGGTGGGGTGCGGTTCGACCGACTGTCGTAATCGTTCTTTGGCCCGGTTGTGGGGTCCGCATTCGATGTTGGCGTTGTCAGGATCGGTGGTGCCTCGTGCTGTTGCCCACCCAACGGTGTGATCGACGTGCAGGCGACGACCGCGGACGTGACAGCCGGCGAAGATGCACCGCTCGCCGCCGGCGAGGGCGGCCTCGCGGGCTGCGCCGGTGAACAGTCGCCGCTTGCGGCCGAGATGGATCACGCGACCGTGATTGTCGCGCACGACTTTGCGGACGTTGCCGACAAGCAGCGCGATGAGCAGATCGTTGTGGGACACGGGCGCACCGTCGAGGGTCTCGCAGTGACGTCGGGTCCATTCGGGAACGGCCAGATTCGGGTTGTCCAAGTGGGATCGCAAAATCTGCTCGACGGTGTCATCATCGACGTTGATGTTGACCGTCGGCGAGCCGGTGCCGTCGCCGGCGGCGGCACACATCTTGGCGAACGCGTCGTAGCGACGTTGGGTCGCGGAGCGCGCCATGAGCACTGCCCGCATCGCGTCTCCATATCGGTGACGGCCTTCCGCCCAGTCTTTCTCGAATTCGGACTGGATGAATGGCGCGAGGGCTTGTTCGATCATCGATCCGGTGACGGCGTCGCCGCGAGCGTGGATTCGGAACCCGACGCCCTCACGGCTCTGGGACATGGCCCGGTTCTGGCGACACGCGTCATGGTCGCGGTTGGTGCCGTCGGGGTCTGCCCACGCCTTGAACCGTTGACAAACGGTGACGAAATCTGGATATGGCAGCAGGGAGGCATGCTCGACCAACAGCCCGGCTGCTTCGGCCAGGTAGGGGCGGACTCGAAAGTTGCTGTACAGGAGTCGGAACTGCTCGAGCTGTTCGTCACCGATGTGTCCGTCTGCGAACGCGTCCGAAACAACAGCCAGATCGTTCATCATTGTTGCGGCGCGAACCCGCCGTTTTGCTTCGGCGAGTGAGCTGTTGGTGATCGCTGACAACCAGTTGGCGGTGTGAGCGTGGCCGTCATCGCCGAAGCGGCCGGACGTGTCGACATCGGCGGTGATCGCCAACAACACGGCGTCGATACGCCTGCGTTCGAGCTCGAGGCTCATGTAGAACTCGTCGCGGACAGCAGGATCCGTCAGCTGTCGAAAGGCTTCGACTTGCGGATCATCGACCAGCGTCCCCATACCTCGCAACCATACGCAGGGGGTGTGACAGCCGCCTGACCTGGTCTTTCGTTCGACGAGAGCGGCCGCTCAGCCCAGCAGGACAGGTGCGAGTGCTCGCCACTGATCCATCGAGTGAGCGATCCGCTCGTTGTTCAATGCCTGGATGCAGACGTGGTCGGCGCCCGCATCTCGGTGAGCCTGGACCCGATCGAGAATCGTCTGCTCGTCGCCCCAGACAACGAGGGAATCGACGAGTCGGTCGCTGCCGCCGTTGGCGAGATCATCGTCGGTGAAGCCGTTGCGCTTCCAGTTGTTGGAGTAGTTCGGCAACATGATGTAGCCGGACAGGTGCCCTCGCGCGGTCGCCCGGGCGGAGACGGGGTCGGTGTCGAGCACGACAGCCTGTTCGGAAGCAACGACCTTGTCCGGGCCGAGTGCGGAGCGAGCGGCGGCCGTGAGTTCTGGGGTGACGAGATACGGATGCGAGCCCGCCGTGCGTTCGCCGGCGAGAGCCAGCATCTTGGGGCCGAGTGCGGCGAGCATCCGCCGCTCAGCGGCGAGTGGTGTCGATGCCGCATCGAGGCCGTCGAGGAACTCGGTCATCTTGGCCAGCGGCTTGGCATAACGGCCTGCATCGTTGCGATCGATCAATGGTGCATGGCTGACGCCGATGCCGACCATGAACCGGTCGCCGTGTTCGGCGCTCAGCCGAGCGTGCTGATCGGCCGTCTCGTCCGGCGTGTGCATCCACAGGTTGAGGATGCCCGTCGCGATCGTCATCTCGTTCGTCGCCTGCATCAGATTCTCGACGGCGGCGAACAAGTCGCCTCCGACATCGGGAATCCACGCAGCGTTGTAGCCGAGCGACTCGAGTTCGGCGACCGCCTCGGCGGCGCTCGCCGGATCGCCGTAACGAAGAGAGGCTGCCCAGACGCCGGTACCACTGATCGGTTGCATGGGGTCAGTCTGGCCGCCGGAGCGGTTGACTGACGAGATGACCCGACTGTTCATCGCTGTGTGGTTGCCGGAGGAAGTGACCGAACGACTGACCGAAGTGCACCGCAAAGATCAACGCGGCGTGCGTTTCGTGCCACCCGAGAAGTGGCACATCACGTTGCGGTTCCTCGGCGAAGCACGTCCCGATGACGTGATCGGGGCGCTCGACGGTATCGACATCGGAGCACCGCTGGCTGCGCTCGGGCCGGCTGTCGACGTGCTCGACGAACGGCAGTTGATCGTGCCGGTCTCGGGCCTCGATGACCTGGCCGCGGAGGTTGCGAGCCGTACCCGTCGTCTCGGCACCGAACCGCCGCGCAAGCGGTTCATCGGCCACGTCACGCTGGCCCGGGTGAAGTCGAACGTGGCGATGCCGCGGGCGTTGGGTTCGCTGTTCTCCGACGAGTTCGAGGTCGAAGAGATCGCTCTGGTCCAGAGCCGGCTCGATCCGGCGGGTGCTCGCTACGAAACGCTCGAGACGTGGTCGGTCACGAGCCCCTCACCTTGATCGACGCCGTCAACTGGTCGCATCGACGGTGGCAATTCCGTATCGCCGCAGGGTGGGGTCTCCTGTGAGGACGGGCAATCCCGACACCATCGACTGAGCAATCAGCAACCGGTCGAAAGGGTCGGCATGGATCATCGGCAGTGTCCCGACACGGAGCGCATGTTCGAAGTCGATCGCCATCCGGATCAGTCCACCGCTCTTGACGGTTGCGCTGACGAATGTGTTCGGATCCACCGGGATCAGCAGCTTCCCGATCGACCATTTGATTGCGATCTCCCAAACGCTCACGGCGGACAACACGAGCTCGGTCTCGGACGATTGGACGAGCTGTCGTGTATTCGGTCCGAGTCGAGCGCTGTCGCTCGCCATCCACAACCAAGCGTTGGTGTCGAGCAGCAGACGGGTCATCGGAAGTACTCGACCAACTCCGACGGCGTCTCGTCGAAGTCGTCCGGTACCTCGAACTGACCGGAGAAGGTTCCGATCCGCTGTGTCGTCTCCGCTGGGATGGGCACCAACCGAGCGGTCGGTCGACCCGAATTGGTGATGACGATCTCTTCACCCTCGGCGACGCGCCGGAGCAGATCCGAGAAGTTGGTCTTTGCCTCGTGGACGCCGATGTGAGTCATACGACTAAGCTAGTCGACTCAGTTATCCCATTCACCAGACTCCCAACATCTGTTGAACGGCTTCTGGCAGGCTGATCGGATGGACGACAACGACAAGCGCAATCCTCGGCAAGTGAGCGAGACGGAGGGTCTCGAGGACTGGCGGGTGCTGCTCCAGACGCTGCAGTCGTCGTTCAGAACCGGGTCGATGGCGAAGGGTCTGGAATTCGCGACCCGGGTCGGTGCTGCTGCCGATGCTGCCGACCACCATCCCGACTTCACGATCACCTATCCGCGCGTGCGTGTGTCGCTCACCACCCACGAGGCCAAAGGGCTGAGTGTCCGCGACATCGACCTCGCACGAACGATCTCATCGATCGCTGCCGAGATGGGCATCGCTGCGAATCCGACCGACGTGACGACGCTCGAAGTTGCGATCGACGCGATGGATATCCCGAGGGTCAAGGCGTTCTGGGAAGCCGTGCTCGGCTACAAGAACACCAGCGACGACGACTGCCAGGACCCGTTCGGGCGCGGTCCGTCGTTCTGGTTCCAGCAGATGGACGAGCCGAGGCCCCAACGCAACCGGATCCACTTCGATGTCATCGTCGCCCACGATCTGGCAGCCGATCGAATCGCGGCCGCGCTTGCCGCTGGCGGCACGTTGGTGTCTGACGCCGCGGCGCCGGCGTTTTGGATCCTCGCCGACCCGGAAGGCAACGAGGCGTGCATCTGCACCTGGCAGGGACGGTACTGACACCGCCACTGGTGAGCGATACTCTCGCTCGATGATCCTCGATCGACTCGACGTAGGTGCCGCTGCATTCCGTGATGGAACGGGGTGGGAAATCAAACCCGAGGGTGCATGCAAGGGCGATGTCTGCGTTCCGCTCTCCGGTGGTTTCGACCTGGTCGGAACGGCCGGCCGACTGGGGATGGCGATCGTCCACGACGAAGCCAACGGTTTGTGGGCACTGGGGCCCGAATCGCTGGGCGCACATGCACTGGTCACTGCTCGGGCCCCGGAATTGGTGCTCGACGACATCGACGGCAACGAGTTCCGGTTGTCCTCCTTGCACGGTCAGAAGGTGGTGCTCGTTGCCTGGGCGCCCTATTGAGGCTGTCGATTCGACCTGCCCGTGTGGCAGGCACTGCGCACTGAACTCCACCCGCTCGGCGTCGAGATCGTCACCGTCTCCCTTGAACTGAGCGGACCCGAAGCGTCTCGGCCCTTCATCGACGCCGCTCGGCCGGAGCACCCGTCGTTGCTCGATCCCACCCACCAGCTCGACGCGCTGTTCGGGGTGGTCAACATTCCGAACGTGATCTGGATCGACGAGGCCGGAATGATCGTCAGACCGCCGGAACCAGGCTGGCCGGGCACCACCGTGTATCCGGAATCGATGCGCGCGATGTTGATCGAGCGGGCTCGCCAAGCCGCCGAAGCGCCACCATCCGACACGCCGAAACCCAATTTGGCCGCAGTGTTGCAAGGCGGCCAGGACCGCGCCGCGTATCCGGACGCAATCCGCGATTGGGCAACGAACGGATCGGCAAGTACCTACGCGATGACTCCCGACCACGTGATTGCAGCGTCCCAGCCACGATCCTTGTCATCGTCGCAGGCCGCTGCCCACTTCGAACTCGCCAATCATTTCTGGCGCAGCGGCGAGCGTGACGCAGCGATCCATCACTTCAACGAGTGCCACCGCCTGCAGCCCGACAACTGGACCTATAAGCGTCAGGCGTGGTCGCTGGTCGGCAACGAACGCGCCGGTGGCGGGGAAATGGGTCGCTTCAGCCAGGTGCCCGTGGCGGGCGAAGAAGCGGATTGGCCGTTTGCTTCCAACTTCGACGCCGATGTGGCGCAGCTCCAGCCGGGCGAGTACTACCCCAACACGATGTGACCGTGGCTGATGCCGACTGGTAGGAGTACAACCGTGACCAACTCATTTCAGGCCCTCGTCGTCCGTGAGAACAGTGATCCGAAGGGACCGCCGTCGGCAGCGATCGAGACTCTCAGCGACGATGACTTGCCCGCCGGCGACGTCATCGTCGACATCGACTACTCCTCGCTCAACTACAAAGACGGTATGGCGCTGACGGGTGCCGGCCGGATCATCCGCAACTTCCCGATGGTGCCCGGCATCGACTTCAGCGGAACGGTCGCAAGCTCGTCGTCGCCCGACTTCGAATCCGGCGATCCGGTCATCCTCACCGGTTGGGGCGTGGGCGAGCGGTTCTGGGGCGGTTACACCGAACGGCAGCGGGTGCGCGCTGAGTGGCTCGTGAAGCGACCCGATGCGCTGTCCAGCTTGCAGGCCATGGCGATCGGAACAGCGGGACTGACCGCAATGATGTGTGTCCTTGCGCTCCAAGACGGTGGCGTCACGCCGGATCGTGGTCCGGTCGTGGTCACCGGTGCCGCGGGTGGGGTCGGCAGCGTCGCAGTCGCGATCCTCGGCCACCTCGGCTACACCGTCTCGGCGGTCACAGGCCGTCCCGAAGAAGGCGACTACCTTCGCTCGATCGGAGCAACCGACATCCTCGACCGAGCCGACCTCGCAGCATCGGGTAAACCGTTGCAATCCGAGACGTGGGCCGGCGCGGTCGACGCAGTTGGTTCGACGACGCTCGCCAACGTGCTCGCCCAGACCAAGTACCAAGGTGTCGTCACCGCATGCGGCCTTGCCGGCGGCACCGACCTGCCGACGACGGTGATGCCGTTCATCCTCCGCGGGGTCCGGTTACAGGGCATCGATTCGGTGATGGCCGACAACGCCAGTCGCAACCGGGCCTGGGCCCGGCTCGCGACCGACCTGCCGCCGTCGCTGCTCGACACCATCACCGAAGTCGTGCCGATGTCCACCCTCGCTGGAAGAGCGTCGACGATCCTGGCCGGCCAGACCCGTGGCCGGTTGGTCGTCGACCCGCATGCCTGACCGGCGTCGAAAAAGCCGGCTGGGTTGACATGAAGGTTGCAGGGCGACAGCTGACGCGTCGGTTGTCGCTCGGCGACGCTGGAGCTTCGTGGTCGGCAAGACGGCCAGCCTCTCCGCGATGGCGCTGACCTTCGGTTCGTACGTCTTGGCTCGACCGATCGGCATCGGCGCGGTGGTCGCACTGACCACGGTCAACTACCTCGGCGTCCACAAGACAGTGTTGCTGACCCGAGTAATCATCACGATCGTGCTCGCATCGCTCCTCGCCGTGACGCTTCCACTCGTCGCTGTCGTCGGGGGACTCGTTCTGCTCGTCAGCGGCTCGCTCACCTGGTCCGCGACGCGCAAATGGCACGTGGGATGAGGTCGTCGTCGCGATCAGCCGAACGATCGCGATGAACCGGCAAGATCAGCGCCGGCGAGCGAGGTACTTCTTGTAGTTCTCGGCAAGCACGGCCAGTTCGGGATCGGCATCGAGCTTGGGCTGCATCTTGCGCCATGCCTCTGCACGCTTGGCCGGAATGTACTCCGTAGGCCAGTAGCCGTCGTGTGGCCGGTAGCCCTTGAGCACGTTGCGGGCGACGGTGGCCTTGTGGACCTCGTCGACGCCGTCGGCGATGCCCATGTTGGGCGCCGCTGCGTACATCGCGTGGATCGGGGTGAGGTCCGTTGTGCCGAGCGAACCGAGGATGTGCAGCGCATTGAACGACACATCGCGCAGGACCTTGGCCATCGTGTACTTGACGGCGGCGATGTCGGTGCGGGTCTCCTGGGTGCTCGTGTTGTCGATCTTCCAGGCGGTTTCCAGGACGAACAGTCTCAGCATCCGGATCTGGGCGTAGGAGTCGGCGATCTTCTCCTGCACCATCTGGTGCTCGCCGATGATCTTGCCGTGCGACTCACGGCTGAGGGCGCGCTCGCACATCATGTCGAAGGCCAGCTTGCACTGGGCAATGGTGCGCATCGCGTGGTGGATCCGGCCACCGCCGAGGCGGCGTTGGGCGAGCACTTTGGCACCGTCTTCGGGCCCGAGCAGGTGGTCGAGCGGAATGCGGACATCGTTGTAGATGATGTGGTTGTGGCTGCGCGGCTCCGGTTGGATCTCGACGCCGGGCGTATCGCGTGGGACGACGAACATTCCGTTGGTGCACATCACGAACAAGATGTCCGCGGCGCGGCCGGCGGAAGTGAACCACTTCTCACCGTTGATGACCCACTCGTCACCGTCGCGGGTCGCATACGTTCGGAACAGGTTGGGATCGGATCCACCCTGGGGCTCGGTCATCGAGTACGCCGAGAACATCTCCTGGTTGAGCAGCGGCTTGAGCCACCGCTCCTTCTGCTCCTCGGTGCCATAGGCGGCGAGCATCTCCATGTTGCCGGTGTCGGGAGCGGCTGCGCCGAACATCTGCGGCGCAGAGCCGTACCGACCGATCACCTCGTTGAGCAGACCGAGTTGGAGTTGGCCGTACCCGGGGCCGCCGAGTTCCGGCTCGAGGAAGATCGCCCACAGGCCCTGGGCCTTGACCTGGTCCTGCAGGCCGCGGACGAGCGCTTTGATCTTGGGATCCTTCGAACGGACCGCGTAAGGGAAGACGTAGTCGAGCGGCTCGACCTCTTCCTTGCAGAATTCCTCGACCCAGTCGAGCTTCTTCTGGAACGCGGGGTCTGTCGAGAAGTCCCAAGCCATGTCCATCTCCCTGTGTCGTCGCCCGCGCAGTGCAGCGGACGGAGTATCGAACGTGCCTGACTTCCTAGCCGCGGCGAGCCGTCGACGTGCGATCGGACGGTCGGACCACAACGACCTGTGGCGGTCGGTTCCGAGCACACCAGAAGCGACGCGCGCCTTTACCTCGATCACAAAGTGAGTCAGAGTGGTACGGAACCGAGGAGCAGCCATGAGCAACGAAGACACCAATGCGACCGACAACGAGCACGGAACGGTGACGACGAGCGATGAGCCGTCAACCGCCACATGTCCGGTGATGAGTGCCACCCACCAAGCGGTCGGGCAGACGGCCAACCAACACTGGTGGCCGGAGAGTTTGAACCTGCGGGTGCTGCGCCAGAACCATCCGCTTGCCGATCCGTTGGGCGCGGGCTTCGACTACGCGGCCGCGTTCAACAGCATCGACTTCGACGCACTCGCCGGCGATGTCGACGCGCTGATGACCGACTCTCAGGACTGGTGGCCTGCTGACTACGGCCACTACGGCCCGTTCTTCATCCGGATGAGCTGGCACTCCGCAGGCACATATCGCATCGCAGACGGTCGTGGCGGTGGCGGTTCGGGCGCGCAACGGTTTGCTCCCCTCAACAGTTGGCCCGACAACGTCAACCTCGACAAGGCCCGACGGCTGCTGTGGCCGATCAAGCAGAAGTACGGACAGAAGATCTCATGGGCCGACCTGTTGGTGTTCGCGGGCAACCGGGCGCTGGAAACGATGGGTTTCAAGACGTTCGGCTTCGGCGGTGGCCGGGCCGACATCTGGGCACCCCAGGACGACATCTACTGGGGCCCGGAGCGGGTGTGGCTGGAAGACGAGCGCTACAGCGGTGATCGCGAACTCGCCAATCCGCTCGGTGCTGTGCAGATGGGACTGATCTATGTCAACCCCGAGGGCCCCAACGGCAACCCCGATCCCATGGCATCGGCTCGTGACATCCGCGAGACCTTCGCCCGGATGGCGATGAACGACGAAGAGACCGTTGCGCTCATCGCCGGTGGACACACATTCGGCAAGGCCCACGGAGCCTCCGATCCCGACCAGTACGTCGGCCGTGAGCCCGACGGCGCGCCGCTCGCGGCACAGGGCCTCGGCTGGATCAGCACGTACGGAAGCGGCAAAGGTGGCGACACGATCAGCAGCGGCGTGGAGGGTGCCTGGGCCAACGATCCGATCCGCTGGGACAACGGCTACTTCGACAACCTGTTCAACTACGAATGGGAACTCACTCGCAGCCCGGCCGGAGCCCAGCAGTGGACCCCGAAGAATCCCGAGGCCCAGGGCACCGTTCCCGACGCCCACGATCCAGCCAAGTCCCATGCGCCGATGATGGCGACGACGGACCTCGCGATGATCGTCGACCCGGTCTACAAAGAGATCTCGCAGCGATTTCACCAGAACCCCGATCAGTTCGCCGATGCGTTCGCTCGGGCCTGGTACAAGTTGCTCCACCGCGACATGGGCCCAGTGGTTCGTTACCTCGGACCATGGGTGCCCGACGAGGAGTTGATCTGGCAGGACCCGGTCCCCGCCGCGACTCATGACGTGATCGACGACACCGACGTCGCTGCGCTCAAGGCCAAGGTCCTCGATGCTGGATTGTCCGTATCGCAGTCGGTCTCGGCTGCGTGGGCAGCGGCATCGACATTCCGCAGCACCGACAAGCGCGGGGGAGCGAATGGCGGCCGGATCCGGTTGTCGCCGCAGTCGGAGTGGGATGTGAACGTCGTCTCGGGCGTCTCTCAGGTGGTCGCGACGCTCGAGGGAATCCAACAGGAGTTCAACGATTCGCAAACCAGTGGCAAGGCCGTGTCGCTGGCCGACCTCGTGGTGCTCGCCGGATCCGCTGCGCTCGAGCAGGCAGCCAAGCTCGGCGGTCACGCCCTGCAGATTCCGTTCACGGCGGGACGTACCGACGCATCGCAGGAACAGACCGACGTCGAGTCGTTCGCCGTGCTCGAGCCCACCGCCGACGGTTTCCGTAACTACCTTCAAAAGGGCCACGACATCAAGGCCGAGCATCTGTTGGTCGACAAGGCGTTCATGCTCAACCTGTCGGCACCGGAGATGACAGCCTTGTTCGGTGGGTTGCGAGCCGTGAACATCAACGCCGATCAGTCGGCCAACGGCGTGTTCACGGATCGCCCGGGCACATTGTCGAACGACTTCTTCGTCAACCTGCTCGACATGGGCACCACGTGGACGGCGACTTCGGAGTCCGAGGAAGTGTTCGAGGGCAGTGATCGGGCGACAGGCGCCAAGCGCTGGACCGGCACCCGGGTCGACCTCGTCTTCGGATCGAACTCAGAACTGCGAGCACTGGTCGAGGTCTACGCCAGCAGCGATGGCGAGCAGAAGTTCCTCGCCGACTTCGTCGGGGCGTGGACCAAGGTGATGGACAACGACCGGTTCGACATCGGCTGACCAGTTGTTATCGGCTGATCAGTTGTTGCCAAAAACCGACATTGCCGGTTCGATGGGTGCACTCGACGACAAGGAGAGATTGCGATGAGCATGAGCCAGCCCACTGAACGAGCCGTCCTCGCGGGGGGTTGCTTCTGGGGAATGCAGGATCTGATCCGCAAGCGCCCCGGCGTGATCTCGACGCGGGTTGGATACACCGGTGGCGAAGTCCCGAACGCCACCTACCGCAACCACGGCACACACGCCGAAGCGATCGAGATCACCTTCGACCCCGCTCAGGAGTCGTTCCGAGGTCTGCTAGAGTTCTTCTTCCAGATCCATGATCCGTCCACCAAGGACCGCCAGGGCAATGACCGCGGCAAGAGCTATCGCTCTGCCATCTACTACGTCGACGACGACCAACGAGCCATCGCCGAAGACACCATCGCGGACGTTGATGCGTCTGGGTTGTGGCCGGGCAAGGTCGTCACCGAGGTCGAGCCGGTCGGTCCGTTCTGGGACGCCGAGCCAGAGCACCAGGATTATCTCGAGCGGTACCCGGCGGGCTACACCTGCCACTTCACTCGGCCGAACTGGACACTGCCTCGCCGCCAATCCACCGTCTGACGGGCCCCTCGCATGCCGGCTCCGGCCGTGGCCGTGCCGGTTGTTCAGGCCACGGCGCCTTCTTCGAGTGCGTCGGACAATCCGGCCCTCAACCGCAGTGGCCATTCCGGAAGCAGCGCCGCGACGATGACTGCGCCCAGCATCACAGCGGCGGCGATCCAGTAGATCCGGCTGACGCCCAGCGCGACCGAGTCGACCACCGCCAAGCGGAAGCTCGGCGGGAGCATCTGGATTTCGGCGGGGGAGCGGATCAGCCCGCCCGCCTCGTCAGCGGTCACGCCGATTCTGCTCGGGATCTCGCTGCGGACGGTCGCGTTCAACACCGTGCCGAAGATCGCCAGCCCGAACGAGCCGCCGAGGGAACGGAAGAACATCAACGTCGCGGTGGCGACGCCGAGATCGTGGAATTCGACCGCGTTCTGAGCAGCGATCGAAGTGGTCGTGAACACCGACGACACGCCGAATCCGGCGAACATCATCGGCACGATCAACCATGTGTAGGTGGTGGTGCCGGAGATCTGGGCAATGCACAGCAGGCCGATCACCGCCAGCACGGTTCCGACCATCGGATACACCTTGTACCGACCGCTGCGGGCGATCAGACGCCCGATCCCGAACGTCCCGATCGTGACCCCGACCATCTGTGGGAGCAGACGCAATCCTGATTCTGTTGGCGACACGAACAGCGAATCCTGGAAATAGAGCGGCAGGAACTGACCCGCCCCGTAGACAAAGACGCCCGCGCAGAAGCCCATCGTGACAGACGCGAGCACGACGGGGTTGGCGAACAGGCGGAGCGGAATGATCGGTTCCGCTGCTCGTCGCTCGGCTGCGATGAAAGCGACCAGGGCAATGATTGCGAGTGCCAACAGCAGGATGACGAGACCGTTGGTCCATCCATGACGCCCCTCTTCGAGCGCGACCATCAAGCATGCGATGGAGGCAGAGAGCAGCGCCGCTCCGGCGTAGTCGAGTTTCGCTTTCCGGCGAGGGAAGGGGAGTCGGAGGGCCACATGGCAGACGCCGGCGACGACGAGTGCGAGCGGGACGTTGACGTAGAAGATCCACGGCCACGAGTAGTGCTCGACGATGAACCCGCCTGCCAGCGGACCGAGCAGGGCAGCGCCGACGAACGACAACGTGAAGTAGCCGATGTAGCGGCCGCGTTCGCGTGGCGGCAGGATGTCGCCGAGGATCGCAAATGCGAGGGCCTGGATCGCGCCGCCACCGAGCCCTTGGACCGCTCGTGACGCAATCAACTGTTCAATCGACTGCGAGGCGCCGCACAGGATCGAGCCGACGATGAAGATCATCAGCGCCGACTGGAACACGAGTCGGCGACCGTAGAGGTCTGACAGCTTGCCGAGCAGGGGTGTGGCGATCGTGGCCGTCACGATGTAGACGGTGCCAACCCACGCGTAGCTCTCGAACGCATTGAACTCGCCGGTGATCGTCGGTAGCGCAGTCGCGATGATCGATGTCTCGATCGAGGCCATGAACACGGCCAGCACCAAGGCGGCCAGCACCAGCGTCAGCCGGTTGCGCGTGAATCCCGGTACTGACGACGACAACGACACGTGGCCACCGTAGGCAGCAGTGCTCGCCGGATCGCACATGGACGACTCCGCCGC
>JBDSDH010000182.1:0-51691 GCA_039920665.1 Ilumatobacteraceae bacterium | reverse complement strand
TGTCGACCAGAACGAAGATCCGACTGCCCTCTCGGGTGATGATCTCGCCCGCCGTGAATCGCTGCTGGACCAGGTCAGCCAGGACCACCATCACCGCACTGGCTTCGAGGGATGGGAATTCGGCAATGTCTGCGTCGATGATGATCAACCGGTGCAACCAGTTCGGCGCAATGCCGAGGGCCTCGCACTGCTCGAGCACCTGATGCAGTCGGAGTCGGAGAACAGCGGCCGAACACAGCCCGGTGACGGCGTCGAAGCTTTCGTCGGTCCGCAACCCGCGTTGGTTGCCCTCCGTCCAACCGCAGGCGAGTGAGACGCCCGACGCGAATGTGCGCAAGGAGCCGGCGGTTGGAGTGGTGCAGATCTCGGCCAGCCAGTCGATCCAGCACGAAACCTGATCGAGCGGCCAGCCCTCGCTGCCGAGTCGCAGCCCGAACCGTGCCAGCGCACCGCCGAGGCCTGCGGGGCGCAGAAACAGGGTTTCGACGACGTCAGCGGCGTAGTCGTCGATACGCTGCCGATCGCGACCGAGGTTCGCGGCGCTGTGGATCTTCTCGATCCATGCCATGTGAACCGCCGGCCAGACGTCGAGAACGACCATCGACGCACGATCGTGGCGACGCTTTCTCACCTGTACTGGACGGCGCACGAACCCGACTATGACGCCATCTGTGCGCAAAATATTCGAAGAACTTGTTGGTGGCTGTGTGCAGGGCGGTCAGGCACCGGCGAGGGGACCGCCGTCGGCGCGTCGGACCCGCAATTTCCGGTCGGTGGCAGTGAGGCACTCGCCGGTCTCGAGGTCGAATCTCCAACCGTGCAATGTGCAGACCAGGACGCCATCCTCGATTTCGCCGAACACGGTCAGGTCGGCCTGACGGTGGGGGCAGGCCCGCTCCATGATGTAACCGCCGAGTTCGATCTCTTCCTGGGCATCTGGTGGATCGAGCTTGCGTCGGGCTTCGCTCTCGGCACGACGCATCCGCTCGACTGAGAGGCTCTTGAAGAAGTTGTAGAGGTACTCGTTGAACGGCCCGTCTCGCCACGCCGTGAACCGGCACGACAGGAACAATGCATTGCTCCAGTCCACCGCTCGCTGGGCGACGACCGTCTCGACCAGCTCCCGCTGGACCTCGAACCGATACCGATACGGCTCGGCATCGAACAGTCGAACCTGGCCGGCGGGGAAATCGATCAGGAGATCGAGATCACCGAAGCGCATCAGGCAGTTCGCTCCGACTGCGTGGCGCAGGGTCGGCGCCATCGCAAGCAGCGGCTCCCACCATCGCTGGATCGTGTTGAGCAGATCCGCTGTGGGCGATTTCCAGTGGGCATGCAGTTGCTGCAGCCACGGCATCCAATCGGCCTGGTATCGGCGGAGGTATTCGCCCTTGTCGGTAAAGATCGCGTCGACGTCGGCATCGGCGATCGGATGGTGGATCGTGCAGCCATCGGGGGTGACCTCGATGGCTGAGCCCGGGATCGCGAGCAGACCGGTGCGCCCGACTGCACCCAGTCGCTCCATGAACGTGAGTTGATCGGGGAAGATGCTCAACTCGTCACCCGTGACGACGTTGAGGTGGAACAGATCCGGGTCGAGAAAACACGGTGGACCCGCGCTCGGCACGACCGCCCTTGCGTCGAGCGCCTCGACATACTTCATCGCCCGGCTGAACTGGCTGTCGACCTTCGCGTCGACCAGGCCCCGCATGTCCTCGCTCGGCACGTCGTAGACCATCGGATACCAGATCGCGCCGCTGTACTGCAGCCAGTGCAGATCGATCGGACCGTGGGCACACAGTTCTGCGAGATCAGAGGTGCGGCAATCGTTTTGATTGACCAATCGAGTCTCGCCGTCGCTGACGACGAGCGCTGAGTCACCGCCGGGTCCATCGGTGATCGAGGTCTCGACGTGGATCGCGACCCGCAAGCCCTCGAGGTCGAGTTCCTCGCCATCGACCGTACGGATGAACGTGGTGAAACCAAGCGCGCGCAATGAGCGTTCGAGCTCGTGGGTCGGGTAGCCCGGCACGAGCACGGTGATGTCTCGACGGATGTGGTCGGTGAGCCAGGCCTCGTCGAAGTGGTCGCCGTGGAGATGGGAGATGTAGAGGTAGTCGGCATGCTCGATCCGCTGGAGCAGATCGTCGGAGAGTTGATCGTTGCGGGGAAAGACGAACCAGCTTCCGAAGAACGCCGGATGAAACCACGGATCGCAGACAATCGACCCGAAACGGGTCTCGATCAGAATTCCTGCATGGCCGATCGATGTGGCCAACACTGCAGTATCAGGTCGGGTCGAGCCAGATCAGGCGACGGGAGCGTCGGTGAACTGCTGGCCGGCCCGTGACACGTGTTCGGTCCAGGTTCCGCCATCCCAGTAGCGCAGTTCGTAGCGACCGGCCGGATCGGCGTACCAACCGGCGGGAACAGCAGGTGTGGCAGCAGCCGGAGCGGGCTGCGGCTGGTACGACGGAGCCGGCGAGTACGAGTCGCCGACCGGGTTGAACGACGACTGAATGACCGTCGCAGGGGCGCTCGAGGGTGCAGGGCTGTAGGGCGCTGGCTCGGCGGCGGCGGCGGGGGCAACTGCCCAACCATCGGGCTCGGAGGCTGGTTCGGCCGCAGCCATCATCGGCGCTGCCGGCTCGGAGCTCGCCATGCCCATGCCCGATGTGCTGTTGGAGGTGTCGCTCGACATCGCAGCATCGGCACCCGACGACTCGCGACTGAGGAACGCGGTGACATCGCCACCGGTGGGCACGATCGCGACGACCACCCAGCCCTGTGCTGACTTCTCGGTGAGCTGCGAAGCGAGGTTGGCGGGGTCGTAGGACGATGAGCTGACGGTGACGAACTCGTTCATGAAACAGACTGTAGTCAGCGGTGGAGCATGGTTGCGCCCGTGGAAGGAAATTGTGCCCGGTCAGGCAAACCGTCAGCCAAACCGCCGCGCAAACGGTCGCTCGGAACGGTGAAAGCGTCGTCGGGTCGAGTCAGGCCGGAGCGACGAGATCGGCGACGTCGGCGTCGGTCGGCGACCCGTCATGGACCACCTCGCCGTCGCGCAGCGCGATGAGCCGGCTGACCCGTTCGACGAAGCCCAATTCGTGGGTCGCAACCACCAACGTGGCCCCGTCTTCGGCTGCCTGATCGAGCAGTTCGAGCAGGCCGGCCTTGCCGGCGGCATCGAGCCCGACGAACGGCTCGTCGACGAGCAACAGTTCGAATGGTCGCACGAAAGCAAGTGCGATGGCGGCCTTCTGGCGCAGACCGCGGCTGAAGGTGTTGGGCAGGTCGTCGGCCCGGTCGTACAGGTTGAGATGACCGAGCAGGTCGGCAGCAATTTGGTCCCACTCGTCCACCCCGTGCAGGCGGGCGACGTATTCGAGGTGTTCCCACAGCGACAGGTCGTCGTAGAACGACGGATTGTCGGACAGGTACGCGAGAGCCCGCCGGGCCTCGGTGGACCCGGACTCGTGACCCATGATGTGGACAGTGCCGCCACTGCAGTCGAGCAGACCGGCTGCCATCCGGATGAGCGTGGTCTTGCCGCTGCCGTTGTGGCCGACGACGGCGACGCGTTGACCGACCGGAATGTGCAGCGTGAGCGGTGCCAGTGCCGGGCGATCGCCGTAGTCCTTGGTCAGCTCGTTGGCAGCAAGGGCCCCACCGGTGACGGGCTCCGGCTTGCGGGCCGCGGCCACGGCGGCGATGCTGGAACCGGTCTTGGCGTTGGCCGGCTTCGGATGCCGGCTCGGCGGCTTGGGATGACGGGTGTTCTGGTTGGGGCTCACGCCTCGCTCCTCATGGTCATCGTGTCAGCCACGTTGGGCTCGCTCTGCTCGTTGTTGGGCGGTGGTCTGCTTGCCTTCGTCCATCACCGTGCGGAACTTGACCGCCCAAACGTCTCGGCGACGGACCCACAGCGCGGTCAGTCCGGCGAGCATCAGTTGGACGATTCCGATCCGAATTGCAGCGCCGATCTCGGAGGATCCAGCTTCGTGGGCAGCGCGCACGGCCAGAATGCCGACGCTGCCGACCATCGACACCAGCAGCGGCAGCAGCGTGCGCAAGATGGTGGTCAGCCCGCTCATTTCCGGTGGCAGCATCGTCTGTTCGGCGGCCTTGCTGGTGAGGTCCGGCGCATCCTTGACGATGCTGACGACGGCGCCGGCAGCGCCCATCCACACCGTGGGCAGCGCCATGATCGCTGCCACCGCGAGCGCGCCGCTGGATTCGTGGAGCACAACGGCGGTCACGACGCCGATCGCTGCGTACGGGATCAGAAAGATCGCCGGCACGATCAGGTGGCGAGCGAGGATTGCGCCCCGGTCGATCGGCAGCGCAGCCATCCGGTCGGGCTGGTCGATCTCTTGCGACAACGGCTCGAGTGACTCCATCCCGAGGAGGAACAACAGCCCGCCGGCGAGGAGGAACATCGCCGTCGTCCCGTCGAAGGCGGCGACCTGGCAGGCGGCAGCGCCGACGGCGAGCACCAACATCCGCAACAGACGCGAGACGGGGAAGCGGAGCAAGCTGTGCCAACCGCGGCGCCACACCACCGACGATTTGCCTGCTCGACGAAGCCGGATCCAGGGACGGTTGCGGGTGTTTTCCTGGCTGAGTTGGCGACGCAGCAGCATGACGGTGCGCAGGTCCTGCATCGTGACGGCAAACCGCAGTTGGGCGACGAGGCCGCTGCGACGGGCGAGGGCATCGAGCGATGTGCGGCGCAGCATCGCCAACCCGACGACCACGAGGATCACGGCAACGGCAGGGCCGACGAGGTCGATACTCCGTTGGCGGCTGCCCCACAGCGCCAGGCTTCCAACGAGGTTGCCCGGACCGGCAACGTGACGGACGATGGCGAGGGTTTGCAATGCAATCAGGATCGCTCCCAGCCCGGAGGCAACCCAGCGAGGAACGACGATCGCATGGGCGACGAGCGCTGCACCGACGAACAGCGCAGCCAGCGTCATGCCGTAGGCCGCGCCCGAGAACACCCACGACGCGTCGCTGCCGGGCAGCCGCCGCCCGGCGAGTTGACCGCCGAGAGCGCCCACGAGTGCACCGGTGAACGCCATCGAGCGAGCTCGTTGCACGGCCGGGCGCATCAGTGCCTTGCGGCGATCGACCGGGGCCAACAGCACGTGGCGGACGTCGGCTTCCTCGATCGCGAGAGGTCCACCGCGGCTGCCGCTGCGGACACCGGCGGCGAAGGCGATGATCGCGAACATGCCCAACACCGCTGGTCCGTAGTGGTAGATGTCGGCCAATGTGGCGGAAGAGATCCTGGAATCCTTGATGAAGCTGGACGCCCACAGCACCGTGCCGCCGAACGCGAACGCGACGAGGTAGACGCGATATGCGGCTTCGAACCAGTCGAGTTCCTGCATCCGGTTCTTGCGCCGGGCCTTGCGCAATGCGGCGAGAGCGTCGTGCTCGATCGAGTTCGAGCCATGAGTCACGTCGAGGTGATGAGGCGTCTCGTTGTGATCGGGAACATCGCCAGCCAATTGATCGAGGGCTGCATCCATGCAGAGACCGACGCTACCGGCGCGTTGTGTGAATCAGTTTGCGGATTCAGGCACCGGTCTCGACCTCGTGCTCCGGGTCGGCCGACCAGCCGCTGAAGCTGGCTACGTACAACCGAGCCGGTGGGAAGCCGGCCTGCTCCATCGCGAGAATGTTGATGCAGGCCGAGACACCGCTGCCGCAGTAGGCGATGACCGACTCGGCCTCGTTGACGCCGAGCGCGTGATAGTGGTCTCGCAGTTCTTCGTCTCGGCGGAACCGGTGGGTGTCGGGGTCGATCACCGCCGTCCACGGAGCGCTCGCTGCACCGGGGATGTGACCGGGGCGGGGTTCGATCTGGGTGACCTCGCCGGTGAACCGCTCGAACGCTCTGGCATCGATCACCAGCGCAAGCGGCGACTGGGCCATTTCCGCGGCCTCGTTCGCATCGGCGAGCCGGTCGATCGGCCATTCGCACGGCGTGAAGTCCTGCATCTCGTGTTGCGCACCGGCGCCGGTCATCAACTCGCCGCGGAACGAGCGAAGGCCACCGTCGAGCACGGCTGCGTTGCGGCCGATCATCCGCAGCATCACGACCAACCGACCGGCGGTCATTCCGCCGGTGTCGTCGTAGGCAATGACAGTGGAGTCGTCGCCGATGCCGAGACTGCCCATCGATGCCGCGAACGAGTGTGGGTCGGGGAGCGGGTGGCGACCTTCGGATGGCGGCAGCGTGGTCGTCGACAGATCGCGTTCGAGATCGACGAAAACGGCGCCGGGAAGGTGGCCGGACTCATAGGCGGCGTGGGCATCTCGGCCGTCGAGATACCAGCGGACGTCGGCAACGATCGCGTCCGGATAGTCAGCGAGGTCGTCGACGGTGACGATCGGAGGCATCGTGGTCATGACGCCAACGTACCGGCTGGCCGAAACCGTCGGCTTTTCAGCGTGAGGGTCAGTCGGTCGGTCAGTTCTCGTCGCTCTGGGCAGCCCATCCGAGCGATTCGGCTGCGGACATCACGACTCGCAGCGGCCACCCGAGCGCAGCGGCGGCAGCGACCGCGTCGTCGTGCTCCACTTTGACCCGACCTGGAGTCATTTTGAGCCGGACGGGCTGGCCATCGACATCGACCGTGGTCTCGCGCCGCTGCTGCGGCCAGCGCTCGATGGTCGTGCCACGGATGCCGAGCGAACCGGACTCGGTGACGAGCACCGATGCAATCGCAGCGGTGAGCGCAGGGTCGCACAGCGCGTGGATCGTGTGTGCCGGACGGCCCTTCTTCATCACGATCGGTGTCGCCCAGGCATCGTGGGCGCCGGCTGCGAGCAGGGCTGCGATCGTGTGGGCGATGATCTCGCCGGTGGCGTCGTCAAGGTTGGCCTCGAGCAGCCGTACCGGTTGGCCGGCACCAGCCATCGGCGTCTGACCGGTGGCCTCGCCGACGATGACCTGGACCACGTTCGGCCGCCCCGGGATGTCTGAGGTGCCCGCGCCGTATCCCACCGAGCGCACGGTCATCGCCGGCAGTGGACCGAATTCGTCCGCGAGGGCGGTCATCAGGGCGACCCCGGTGGGGGTTGCGATCTCCTTGCGGGTGTCGATGCCGAACGCCGGTGCGCCACGGTTGGCGAGCAGCCCGGCGACCGCTGGAGCCGGCGTGGGCAGTTCGCCATGGGCAGCACGGACCGTGCCGCGGCTGACAGCGATGGGACTGCAGACGATGCGGTCGACGCCCAGCACCTCGAGTGCGGCGCAGGTGCCGACGATGTCGACGATGGCGTCGACCGAACCGACCTCGTGGAACTCGACGTCGAGTGGCGGCATCCGGTGCATCGCTCCCTCGACGTCGGCCAGTGCGTCGAAGGTCCGCAGCGCTCGGTCCCGAACACGGTCGGGCAAGTCGGCAGCAAGCAGGAGTTCGCGGATCTCCCGGTACGGCCTGTGCCCGCCGTGATCGTGCTCGACTTGGCGGCTGCCGTGGTCGTGATCGTGATCGTGGTCGTGGTCGTGGTCGTGGTCGTGGTCGTGGTGGAGGTCGTGGTCGTGGTGAGAGTGGTCGTCGACGACGACCAGGGCGTGGGTGGCTGCGACGCCACAGCGCAGCACCGGTTCGAAGGTGAGTGCGAAGTCGGCCAGGCCGAGGCGGCCGACCATCTCCATCACCGCAACAGGGTCGGCGCCGGCGTCGATCAGTGCACCCATCGACATGTCGCCGGCCGTCCCGGCGAAACAGTGGAACCAGGCGGTCGTCACACCCGTGACGTTCGCATCTTTGGCATTTCCAGCGGGTCTCATCGGGGCATCATTCGTGCAATCGCGCAGGCTGCGCCGAACCCGTTGTCGATGCCGACCACGGCGATGCCGCTGGCGCAGGATGCATGCATCGCCAACAGGGCGGTCACTCCGTCGAGTCCCGATCCGTACCCGACGCTGGTCGGCACGGCGACGATCGGGGCACCGGTGAGGCCCCCGATCACACTCGCCAGCGCACCCTCCATCCCGGCCACGACCACGACGGCATCCGCAGCGGTGACATCGTCGAGTCGAGCCAGCAACCGGTGGAGACCGGCGACGCCGACGTCGTGGATCTCGTGTGGCGCGAAGCCGAATGCCGCCAGCGTGATCAAACACTCGTCGACGACCGGTTGGTCGGCCGTACCCGCCGAGATCACCAGCACCCGTCCTGACCGTGAGGCCACTGGGGCGCGCCACAGCAGACATCCGCCGGATCGGAGCGCTTCGCCGTTGTCAGTGATGGCTCGTTCGACCTGATCGTTCGAGGCTCGGGTCAACAGCACCGGATCCGTGCCCCGGGCCAGCAGTTCGGCGACGATCCGAGTGACCTGTTCGGGCGACTTGCCTGGTCCGTAGATCGCTTCGGGCATGCCTTGTCGCAACGAGCGGTGGTGGTCGACGATGGCGTCGCCGGCTTCAGCGAACGGCAGTCGCCGCAGGGTGTCGACGGCGTCGTCGGCGCTCAGCGTTCCCGTCCGGACCCCGTCGAGTAGTAGGCGGATGTCTGCCTCGTTCACGGCCAGCATGATACGGGCGAGTCGGGCGAGCCGGGAATTGGCCGCATGAGGAAATGGCGAGGGAGCGTGGAGGCCACCTGCGTAGCCTGAGCCGATGAGCTCCGAACCTGCCGTCACTGCCGACCCTGTCGCAACAGGTTTGCGGGTCGGCTTCTTCGGACCCTTCGGTACGTTCACTGAACAGGCGTTGCGCACCCAGGCCGACCTCGCGGCCGGCGAACTGATCCCATACCGCACGGTTCCCGACGTGCTCGATGCCGTCGATTCAGGCGAGGTCGATCTGGGTTTCGTACCGATCGAGAACAGCATCGAGGGCACGGTCAACTTCACCCAGGACGCGCTCGCCTTCGATCACGATCTGCTGATCCAACGTGAGGTGGTGCTCGACATCGAACACTGTCTCCTTGTTCCAGCCGGTACTCGGCTGGAGGACATCAAGGTGGTGCTCTCGATCCCTGTCGCGACCGCGCAGTGCCATCAGTTTCTCCGCCGCGCACTGCCCGACGCCGATCTGCAGGCCTCGACCAGTACCGCCGAGGCCGCTCGTGCGCTCGGCGAGAACCCGATCAGCGGCACGGCGGCGATCGCACCTCGTGTTGCGGCTGGTCTCTACGGGCTCGAGATCCTGGTATCGGGAATCGCCGACAGCGACAGCAACCAGACCCGATTCGTCGTCGTCGGTCGTCAGCACGTCCCGGCTCGCACGGGCCACGATCGCACTGCGCTCGTCGTCTACCAGCGAGCCGACGAACCCGGCAGCTTGATCAGCATCCTCCAGGAATTCGCCGCTCGCCGGATCAGTCTCAGCAACCTGATCAGCCGTCCGACCAAGCGTGGTGGGCTCGGGGACTACTGTTTCATCCTCTACGCCGACGCCCACGTCGGTGACGAATTGCTCGCCGACGCAATGCGATCGCTGCACGCCAAGCAGGGTGCGGTGAAGTTCCTCGGCTCATATCCCGTGGCCGGCGAGCAGGCCCACACCACCCGGGAACACGCCGATGCCCGCTGGCGAGTGGCCGACGACTGGGTCGCGGACGTGCGCAGCATGATCACCCCGTCCTGATCACCCCGTCCTGATCACCCACACGTGATCGCGGCCAGATTCCGAGACGACTCTCACCAGGTTCTTACGGACATCCACTAGACCTGTGTTCGACGGGCGGAGGTGCTCGTGGCCGGAGGGCTGTGATGAATGGCAATGCGAGCAACACCACTGGACGGCGAGTGCTCGTCGCCGACGACGAACGAGCCGTGCGCGAATCGCTGGCCCGGGCCCTGACCCTCGAGGGATATGCGGTCACTGCGGTGTCCGACGGCGCGCAGGTGCTGGAGTCGATGCGGACCGAGCCGGTCGACGTGGTCGTGCTCGACGTGATGATGCCGGTGATGGATGGGTTGACCACGTGCCGGGTGTTGCGGAGTGAGAAGAATCGGGTGCCGATCCTGATGGTGACTGCGCGCACGGACACATCGGATCGCGTCGCCGGTCTCGATGCCGGTGCCGACGACTACCTGCCCAAGCCGTTTGCCCTCGATGAACTTCTTGCCCGGTTGCGCGCCCTGCTTCGCCGGGCAGCGCCGGAGTCCGGGGCCGAGCCGTCGGCGTTGACCGTCGGCGACCTCGAGGTCGATGGCGCAGCACGACGAGTGTGGGCTGCCGGGAATGAAATCGACCTCTCCAAGACCGAGTTCGACCTGCTCGAACTGCTCGTGCGCAACGCGGGCATCGTGCTCGATCAGAGCACCATCTACGAACGAATCTGGGGCTACGACTTCGGACCGGACTCGAAGAACCTGGCGGTCTACATCGGCTATCTGCGTCGCAAGATCGACTCCGAGGGCCGCGCCCCGCTGATCCACACCGTGCGCGGCGTCGGCTACACCGTGCGAACGCGATGAGCCTGCGCGCCAAACTCGCGCTCGTTCTGGCCTCACTGGCAGCTCTTGCCGCCGTCGGAGTCGGATGGTCCAGCTACACCGCGACCACCAGCCGGATGCTGTCCGAGATCGACTCCACCTTGCGCTCGTCGAAAGACCGGATCGACGGTGCAACGCCGCCGGCAGGTTCCAACGATGGCAACGGCAATCCCTTTCGCGGACCGGGATTCGCCGGGCCCAACGGTCCCACCGGTATCGAGCAGACCGTGACCCAGCAACTCGACGCCAACGGCGTTCGGGTCGACAGTTCGGACGAATCGGATCGTTACGCCGACATCGAATTGCCGGTCAGTCACGCCGCCCGAGAGATCGCCGAGACCCGCAACGGCGAGCACATCGAGACAGTGACCGGCTCTGACGGCCATGAGTACCGCCTGTACACGCGATCGTCCCGGCGGGTCGGAACGATCCAAATCGGGCGAGACCTGTCAGAGATGAACCGTGTGCTGTCGGACCTGCGCGCCCGGATCCTGATGGTCGGTGCGATCGCAGTCGTGGTCGCAGCGTGCGCCGGCTGGCTGTTCGCCCGTGGCCTGACGAAGTCGCTGCGCGCACTGACCGCCGCCGCGAGCGAGGTGTCGAGCACCGGCCGGCTCGACATCGACGTCGACGAGAAAGGCAAGGACGAGGTCGGTCGGCTCGGCGCGGCGTTTGCCGGGATGCTCGGCGCGCTGAATCGTTCGCGCGAAGAACAGCAGCGGCTGGTTCAAGATGCCGGTCACGAACTGCGCACCCCACTCACCAGCCTGCGCACCAACGTCGACGTGCTCCGCCGCCACCACGACATGCCCGACGAGATGCGCACCAAAGTGCTCGACGACCTCGATGTCGAAGTCGGCGAACTCTCGTCGTTGGTCGAGGAAGTCGTCGCGGTCGGATCGGGCCGCACGTCCGACGAACCGGTGCGACGGTTTGCTCTCGCTGACGCTGTCAGTGCAGCATCCGAGCGGGTCGGCCGCCGTACCGGCCGCATGATCGAGGTCCATACCGATGCCTCGGTCGTCGTGGCCCAGAGGACATTGATCGAGCGGGCGATCACCAATCTGCTCGACAACGCAGCCAAGTTCGACGGCACGGCCGAGCCGATCGTGATCACTGCCGAGCACGGCCGAGTATCGGTTCGCGATCACGGTTCTGGGATCGCGCCCGACGATCTCGGGCATGTGTTCGACCGGTTCTATCGAGCTGTCGCGGCACGGTCCCAACCGGGGTCGGGCCTCGGGTTGTCGATCGTCACCGAAATCGCAGCGGCGCACGCAGGCTCGACATTTGCCGACAACGACCCGACGGGCGGAGCGATCGTCGGCTTCCAGATTCCGGTTGCTGACTGACCACAACCGCAGATCAGCCGGGGGCCTGTGTTCGATTGTGCCTCGGGGACGATGTCGACGAAGCACGATCGAAGGCGAGCCGTGTTGCTGCCGCGACGGATGCCGCGCCGCCGTCGATCGGGACGATGTCGAGACCGAGGTAGACCTCGGTGGGCGTCCCGACTGCGTTCGCGAGCTGCTGGTCGGCATCGATCACCTGGGGGTCGTTCGGGTTGTCCGACATCACCCGGCCGACGAGGTAGGCAGCCGACTTGGTGGTGACGATGGTGCACAACGCAGCCGCGACAGTCTCGGTCGAACCGGGGAACGCTGTCGGCTGCTGCTCGACGATTGCGGTGCTGAGAATGTGCCCGATCGACGCGAGGTGAGCGCCATCGTCCATCGCCCCCGAGATCGCGGCGTAGGTCTGACCCTGATGCGCCGCATCGACCATCTCGATCATGTTGGTGATGTGGGTGTCGAGGAGCTCGGTGATCTGCGATGCGTTGAGCCCGCCGTTGGTGATCGTCGCGAAGAAGCTGCCGGAGTCGCGGGAATACTGACGCAGCGCCGTGACTGCGGCCGTGGCTGTCACCTGGTCGTCGTCACCGATGGCGACCGAATAGTCGACGAGGAATTGGGTGTGCTGAGACCACTGCTGGTGGAACGCCCGCGCCGCCTCCGGCCCGGCGACGAGGCCGATCGCAGCGGTCAGATCGAGCGTGTTCTGGGTCAGCTGATCGGTCCAGGCGTTCACCTCGGGATCGGCCGCTTCGGCGCCGCGCATCACCTGGACCAGCGAAATGCCGTGCCACAGCAGACCCTGTTCGAGCTGACCGCGGACTGCCTCGGCCGAGGCGACGTCGGCTCGATCCGGGCTGATGTCGGCGACGACGGCCGCCGGATCGACGCTGAAGTCATAGACGTTCGGGATCGCGACAGATGCACCGTCGGATTTGGCGTCGTTGCGGCACCCGGCGGCGAGCAGGGTGCCGACGAGGGCGAGCGCAAGGGCACAACCGGTTGATCGCAACGATCGGATTCTCGACGGGGCGAACGTATTCATCTGGTCAGCACCGAGCCCTCGCCGATCGTGTCGCCCATGGTGGGGTGCGTCTCAGTTGCGGTCGCGGCGTACCAACGGTGGATCCAGCCCAGCAGTTCATCAGCGGGCATGGGGCGGGCGATCAAGTATCCCTGGGCGTGGTTGCAGCCGAGCCGGAGCAGTTCGGCCAGCGTTCTCTCGTCCTCGACACCTTCGGCGACGACGGTCAGTCCGAGGTGACGGGCGAGGTCGAGTGTGAACTTGACGATTGCGGCCGATCTGGCGTCGGTGAACAGACCGTCGATGTAGGTACGGTCGATCTTGAGCGAGTCGAGCGGCAGCGACATCAAATGGTTGATCGATGCGTAACCGGTGCCGAAGTCGTCGACGGCCAAGCGAACGCCGAGCGCGCGCAGCAGATGGAGCGCTTCGCTGGCCCGGGGCCCGTCATCCAGAACTGCGCTCTCGGTGATCTCCAGTTCGAGGTACTCCGGAGGTAGCTCGTGACGGTCGAGGGCGCTACGCACCTTCTCGATCAGGTTCGGATCGGTGACGGTATTGGCCGACAGGTTGACGGCGATGTTGAGGTGCACCCCGTTTCGACGCCACGCCGCACAGTGCCGGAGCGCGAGATCGAGCACGTGCCACGTCAACGGACCAATCAGCTCGGTGTTCTCGATCACCGGCAAGAACTCCGATGGCATCACGATGCCCCGATTGGGATGGTTCCAGCGCACGAGCGCCTCGACACCCAACACCCGGCACGACGCGATGTCCAGTCTGGGCTGGAATGCCAACGACAGTTGGTCGGCGGCGATCGCATCGCGGAGTTCTGCTGCGAGCCCGAGTCGTTCCGAGCTGTGGTCGTCGAAGTCCGGGGTGTACAGACGGCGCACGCTGCGGGTGCGCTTGGCGACGTACATCGCGACGTCGGCGTGGCGCAACAGCGTGTCGGGGGTGTCGGGATTGAGCGGGTCGGCCGATGAGATCGCAACACCGATGCTGGCGCGAACGCTCAGCTCGATTCCGGCGACCGCGATCGGATCATCGAGCAGTTGCTCGATCCGGTCGCACAGTCGTGAGGCATCGTTGGAATCCCCGGTGTTGCTCACCATCACGCTGAACTCGTCACCGCCGAGGCGGGCCACGCTGGCGTCGGGAAGCCCCGTGGCCAACCGATTCGCGACGGTGCGGAGCACCTCGTCACCGAACTGGTGGCCGAGGGTGTCGTTGATCTCCTTGAACCGGTCGAGATCGAGCAACGTCAGTGCGACCATCGCGCTGGCGCCGTCGCCAACCCGCAGCAGCGCTCGGTCGAGTGCCGCATGCAGACCGCGCCGGTTGAGCAGGCCGGTGAGATCGTCGTGGTTGGCCTGACGTTCGCTGGCTTCGCGATCGCGACGGAGCCGGCGCGAGGCGCCGTACACCAGCCGGAGCAGGCCGAGATAGACGATCAACAGCCCCGACCCGAGCGCAAGTGCGAGCTGGCGGGTGTCGTGGTTGTTCGAATCTTGGATTGGTTGGTACGGCAGATAGATCTCGAATGCGCCGATGACTCGACCGGAACCGCTCGTGAACTGGCCCGCTCCGTTCACCCGCAGCGGCACGTACACGGACAACAACGTGCCGAACTCTCGCTCTTCCAGTTCGTCGGGAGCATTCAGATTGGTGATCGCCGATGACGCCTTGCCTCGGAACGCGGCGTCGAGTTTGCCGTCGCCCGGAAACCAGCGGCCGACAAGTCGGGGATTGTCGCTGTAGACGATCCAATGCTGCAGGTTCCAGATCTTGATCCGGACCACACCGTTGGACGAGATGCTCGCGGCGAGCGCGTTGTCGAGCCGGTTCCGGGTGGCGATGTCGAGTGGGCGGAAGTCGCGTTCGAGGTCGGCCGGGTCGAGCAGCGGGCGAATGCCGACCTCGGCGATGATCTCGGCGTTGTGGACGCTGTCGCTCAACGTGCGCTCGCGCTGCTCGTGCTGCAGACGTGAACCGAGCACCAATCCAACGCCCATGAGCAGCACCAGACTGACCGAACCGAATCGGATGAGCAGACTGGGACGACGCCGCCACCGTCGAGTTCGTGGCGACCCGCACGTTGGCATGAAGACGTCATCGGCACGTTGCGTGCCAACCCTGAGTACTTCTTGCCGAATGGCGTAGTGCCCTGCACCCAAGTCCGCGGCTGGCTCTTACGCAATTCTCACCCTGCTCCACGATCCTTCTCACGTTGCTCCCGCACCATGCAGTCATCGGATGAGCGACTCCATCGCCATCCACGACCTCAACAGGAGAATCAACAGGATGAAACACAACAGGATCGCCGTCGTCGGGTTTGCAGCATCGCTGCTGGTCGGTGCCGGAGCAGGACTCGTACTCAACATCCCCGGCGGAGCGAGTGCGACCGGCACGATCACTCAAGATCAGAGCGACGCAATCTCCACCGCACTTGCAGCCGACCATTGCGGCCCTCGCGGTGAAGGACACGGCGGTGAAGGACACGGCGGTGAAGGACGCGGCGGTGAAGGACACGGCCCAGGAGACATGGGCGGACACGGGGAAGGCCATGGCGGCTTCGGCGGCGCCAAGATCGCCGCGACTGCAGCCACGGCGCTCGGCATCACCGCCGACGATCTCAAGACCGAACTCGATGCCGGCAAGACCATCGCCGACGTTGCCACTGAAAAGGGCGTCGACGTGCAGACCGTGATCGACGCGATCGTGGCTGATCAGACGGCCGACATCGCGACCCGGGTCACCGACTTCGTCAACGGCGTCAAGCCCACCGCGCCGGCCGCGCCGGCCGATGTCCCGAACGACACGACGGTCACCACCACCGGCTGACCGCCGGGCGCTTCTCCGACGTTCAGAACCAACTCAGCAGCCCGATGCCCTCCACGGCGTCGGGCTGCGTCGCGCTGTCGTAATCTGCGGGTCCATGAGCGACGCCTCCCCATCCGTCCCCGTAGCCGTCGTCACCGGAGCGAACTCCGGCATCGGCCGGGCGACTGCGATCCATCTGGCAACCAACGGATTCCGGGTCTACGGCACCGTCCGCGATCACACCAAGGCTGTCAAGTTGATGGCGATGGCAGAGCAAGCCGGGGTCGAGGTGCGCCTGGCCGAACTCGACATCGCCGATGATGCATCGGTGCGCGACGGGCTGTCGCGGATTCTCGACGCAGAAGGTCCGATCGATGTGCTGGTCAACAACGCCGGGGTGGGCGGCAACGCGGTTGTCGAGGAAACATCGCCGGCCACCTACCTCGAGGTGATGAACATCAACCTGTGTGGAGCCGTGCGCTGCCAACAACAGGTGCTGCCCGGCATGCGCGAGCGCGGCCGAGGCACCATCGTCAACATTTCGTCCGTTGTCGGCCGGGTCGCGGCATTGGCCCAGTCGCCCTACGTCACTTCCAAGTGGGCCCTCGAAGCAATGTCGGAGAGCCTTGCCCAAGAAGTCGTGTCGTTCGGGATTCGTGTGGCCATCGTCGAACCGGGCATCACCAAATCGGCGATCTTCGCGAAGAACCTCGATTCGCCGAACGCGACGGGCGTCTACGAGGCGCACTACCGGCGGATGTTCCAGATGTACATGAAGGGCATCGCCCAAGCAGCGGATCCACGCGAGGTCGCTGCAGTGGTCCTGCACGCGATCACCACAGACTCCCCGCAGTTGCGGTATCCGTGCGCGTGGGGTGGGCCTGAGATGGTGGGCGGACGGGCGGCGATGAGTGATCTCGACTGGATCGGCCTCGGCGACCACGCCGATGACGCTGACTACTACGCCGCGTTCAACAATCTGCTCGGCGTCGATCTGCTCTGATGCTGTCATCCGTTCACCGATCTGCCTCGTAGGAACACAGGAACGACGACACCGGGACAGCCACAAGGACAACACGGGAGAGGATGTCGATCATGCCCCACAAGCTGGAAACGAGCACGGTGACGCGCCGCGCCACCACCATCCCCGGATTGTTCGCTGCCGCGATCGGCTTGACCGTGTTCGCACCGATCTGGTTCCCGCTGACCGTGGTCGCTGATGTCGTCCGCGGCCGGTTCCGTTGCCCGACCACCCGCCTGCTCGCCTTCGGTTTCTGCTGGGCGTGGCTGGAGACTGCTGGTGTGCTGGTCGCGACGGCGATGTGGCTCACGGGTCAGCGCAACAACCGTCGGGCCCACTACGAACTGCAGCGGTGGTGGTCGAAGAACTTGCTCGGTGCTCTCCGTCAGACGTGTGGAATCACGGTCGATGTGGCCGGGATGGATGCGTTCGATCGCGGCAATGCACTGTTGTTCGTGCGCCATGCGAGCCTGGCCGACTCGCTCGTGTCGGCGTTCGTGGCGACCACCCTCGCCGGGTTGCAACCGCGTTTCGTGCTCAAACGCGAACTGCTACTGGATCCGTGTCTCGACGTGGTCGGCCACCGGATTCCGAACTACTTCCTCGACCGAGGCGCGGCGGATTCGGCCCCGGAACTGGCCTCGATCGCGGCCCTCGTCGGCGATCTCGGTCCTCGCGACATCGGCATCATCTTCCCCGAAGGCACCCGGGCCAATCCGGCCAAGCGTTCATCCGCCCTCGACAAGATCGCCGGGCGAGATCCGGCCCGGGCGATCCGGCTCGGCGGGCTGCGTCATCTCTTGCCACCGCGACCGGGTGGGGCCAAAGCAATGGTCGTCGGCGCTCCTGACGCCGATGTCGTGTTGGCCTGGCACGTCGGGTTCGAAGGTCTGGACACCTTCGCGGGCATACTCGCAGCGTTGAACCGGCGAATGTCGCCGATTCGATTCAGCGCTCGCCGGGTGGCGGCCGCCGATGTGCCCCGCGACGAACGATTCGAGGCGTGGCTCGACGAACAATGGTTGCAACTGGATGCAGAGGTGGCCGCAGCGCTCACCGAACGCACCTGACACGAGGAGATTCCGATGGGCAAGGCAATGGTGGTCGCGGCGATTGCGATCTTGGTGTTGATGTTGGTGACGTGGGTGATCAGCATCGCGATCAAGAACGCATCCATCGTCGACATCGTGTGGGGCCTCGGCTTCGTCATCGTGGCCTGGACGGTCCGGCTCACCGTCGATCAAGGTGATGACGCCCGCCAGTGGCTGCTCGTTGCGCTGGTCTCGATCTGGGGGCTTCGGCTCGCTCTCCATCTGTTCACCCGCAACCACGGCAACGGCGAGGACTTCCGCTACCGGGCGATGCGCAAGCACTACGGCCCGAAATTCGGGCTGATCAGCCTTGGCACCGTGTTCGGGTTGCAGGGTGTGTTGATGTTCGTCGTCTCGCTGCCGGTGCAGTTGGGTCAGGCCGACCCGACACCGTCGGTCGGCGTCATTGCGTTCATCGGGATCGCGATGTGGTTGATCGGGATGTTCTTCGAAACCGTCGGCGACCTCCAGTTGGCCGCATTCAAGAAGAATCCGGACAACAAGGGCAAGGTCATGAACACCGGTTTGTGGCGCTACACCCGCCACCCCAACTACTTCGGCGACGCCTGTGTGTGGTGGGGGATTGCGCTGGTCGCGGCCGAGACCGGTGCTGGCGCCTGGGGTCTGATCGGGGCCGCCGTGATGACCTACCTGCTGCGTCGGGTGTCGGGAGTGACGATGCTGGAGAAGACGATGGCGAAGCGTCGCCCCGGCTACACCGAGTACGTCACGACGACCAGTCCGTTCATCCCCCGGCCGCCCAAGCAGGCGTGATCGCGGCGACGTCGGCGAGCGGGTCAGCGAGTGGGGTCAGCAGAGCGCAAACACGTTGACGCCGAAGATCCGCTGTCCTCCGTTGGGGTCGGTGCGGATCACGAAGCCGGTGCCGGCGCTGCGATAGCGGACGTTCGTGATGTTGGCCATGTGCCCGCTGGACGCGTACCACATCGAATACAGGTTCGGGATCGACGTACCGGAGGAATAGGCGACGTTCTCGCCAGTGGGGCATCCGACTGCCGCGTCACGTGTCGCTGAGTCGGAGTGAGAGATGTCGCCAATTCTGGCCAACTGAAACGCCCACTCGCAGGCGAATGCCTCGGCAGCGGGATTGGCGACGAGTGCCGTCGAGCGCTTGGCATTGATCGCCGACAGACCCTCGGTGATGCAGGCCGAGTAGCTCGGCTGAGGGACCGGCGGCGCAGTGTTCGCCGGCGGGGCGACAGTCGCCGCGGCCGTTGGGCCGGAGAACCAGCCCTGCACATCGACCAGTACGTGGGTCTGGCTCTGGGCGAACACAGCGAGTCCCCGGGTGGACATCTGGGTGATCGCGAAGTTGGCGACCACGTCGCTGCCACCGACGGAATTGACCGTCGAGGTGCCGGGCCGGTCGGTGCCGGCCGGGTAGGCGGTGACGTAGCCGATGTTGCCGTCGACAGAGGTGATGTTGTAGGCCATCGACCCGCCGCGTCCCGTGGCGAGTTCGAGGCCTCCGCCGGGGTAAAGCGGCACGCCGTTGCCGAGTGGGCTCGCACCCCGGGTGTCCATCAATCGGGTCGGGTCGTATGCGGTGAACAGGCCGTCACTACTGCTCGCCGCCGACGGCCCGGTGAAGTAGCCGACGACGTCGACGACGACGTGGCCGCCGCCGGACACATAGAGCGTGGCGCCCGCGGACGACACCGGGAAGATGCCGGCTGCCGCACGAGTCTGGCCCGCGCGATCGACGTTGAGGACCGACGAGGTGGGCATCGTCTGACCGGTGGGGTACTGGGTCACGAAGCCGGCCCCGGCCGATTCGGTGACGGTGATGTTGAGCGCCAAGGCGACGGCATCGGCAGGGATGCTGGTCGGCACTGCGATGTTCACCGTCGAGGCGGGCGCGAGTCGCGTCCCGCTGCGGGTGTCGAGCAGGCGGGCCGGTGGGCGGTACACGAACCTGCCGGCCTTGGCGGTCGTTGCTGGGACGAACGCACCGACGACGTCGACAACGACGCCGGTCGCAACGCTGGTGAATACCCGGAAGTCGCCGTTCGAGTCGAGCCGGGTGATCGAACCATTGGCCCGCACCTGGCCACCGCTGAAGTTGAGGTTGGATACCGTCGGCCGGGCCTGTGCGGCCGGCCAGGCGGTGAGGAAGCCGCTGGTCTGCGGACTGACGACAGTGAGGGTGAGCGCAAGCGACGTCGCTCCGGCAGGGATCCCGCAGGCGTTGCGGCTGCTGATCTGGATCGTCGTTGGATCGATCAGGGCGTAGCCGGTGCCGTCGCGGGTGTCGGCCAGTCGGCACGGTTGGACCCCAACGTATGCCGCAGTTGGGGCCGGAGCAGCGGCGACCGGGTTCTGGCCGGCACTGGACAGGGCGGTCACGCCAACCGCTACGAATGCTGCGACGCCCATCTGTGCAAGCGCGCGCTTCACTGTCGCCGTCGTGCAGTGGCTCATCCAAGTCTCCCTATTGACAGCGCCCATGACGACTGTAACCGGTGACGGCGGTTCACTCCGTCATCAAATCGAAATGTTTTCGACAGGACGTGTCATGATTCGCGCTCAGAGTGGTGAATCTCTCGAAGTCGCACCTGACGGTGGTGCTGCTGGTGGTGGTGCTCGTGTCCTCGTGTCCTCGTGTCCTCGTGTCCTCGTGTCAGTTGCTCAGGACGCGTCGGACCCCCAGGCGCCGGCGATGCGCTGATTGGTTTCGATCCACTCCTCGATGATCGCGTAGACCACGTCCTTGGCCGGCCGGACCTCGTTCATCAGCCCGACGATCTGGCCGACCGGTTGGCCAGAGAGCGCCCGCGACTTGGCCCTGGTGAAGCGATGGGCTGCCGGCGCGTAGAGCACTCCCTGCAGCGGCATCGGCAACGGCGATGGATTGGCCGGATCTTCCCAGGCCTCGGTCCAGCGTGTGCGCAGTTGCCGGGCCGGCTTGCCGGTCATGGCACGCGAGCGAACCGTGTCGGTGAAACCAGCGGCGAGCAGGTTCTCGGTGACGTGCGGGGCGGTGTCGGCCTCGGCCACCGTCAACCAAATGCTGCCGGTCCATGCGCCCTGCGCGCCGAGCGCCATCGCGGCCGCCATTTGCCGACCGCGGCCGATGCCGCCCGCTGCGAGCACGGGGATGTCCGGACCGACGGTGTCGACGACTTCGGGGATCAACACCATCGTCGAGATCTCACCGCAATGTCCGCCGGCCTCGGTGCCTTGGGCGATCAAGACATCGACGCCGAGCTCGACGTTCTTTTCGGCGTGACGTGGCGATCCGCAGAGCGCGCCGACGAGAACACCATGGCTGTGGGCGGCTTCGATCGCGTAGGCCGGTGGCGGACCGAGCGCGTTGACCAGCATCGACACCGGATGGCGCAAGGCGACGTCCACTTGGCCGGGGCCCTCGGTCTCGACGCCGAGACCGGCCGCCTTGATCGTTCCCGACACACCCTCCGGAAGCTGAGCAACGCCGTATTCGGCGAGCAGCGATTCGACGAAGGCCCGGTGCTCGTCGGGAATCAGGGCCTGCAATTGCTCGAGTCCGTACTGCTCACCCTTGCCGACGAACTTCTCGGGCATCGCGAAGTCGACGCCGTACGGCTTGCCTCCGCCGTGTTCGTCGATCCAGCTCAACTCCACCTCGAGCTGATCGGGTGAGAACGCAAGCGCACCGAGGACGCCATAACCACCGGCTCTGCTGACCGCTGCGACGACGTCGCGGCAATGGGAAAACGCGAACAACGGGAACTCGATGCCGAGCTGATCACAGATGGGAGTGCGCACGGCGCGACCCTAATCGACCAATCTGACGCGACGTCAGATATGGGTGACCGAGCTGTGGTCATCGGTTGCTGCGGTGCGCCAAGGGCGTCTGGATTCGTCCTTTTCCGCGTTGGTTTACTCTGAGCAGATCGATGAGATCTTGATGCCAGTTGCCGAGACGCCGTCGGGCGCCTTCGAAGAACCACTCGACCGTGTCGTTGACCGTGTCGTTGACCGTGTCGTTGACGTCGTCGCGATCGATCGGACCGGCGAGGTTCGAATCGTGCTGTCGGTGCTCGAACGACTCGACCTCGACGCCGCATCGCTCGACCAACTCGAGACCCTGGGACTGGTCGTCATCTCAGCCGACCGGATCGTCTTGGTCGACCCTGATGAGGCCCCTCAACGCTGCGCGTCGATGAGTGGGTCGCAGCGCAGGCAGATCCATCGAGCATTTGCAGATGCGCTCTGTGAGCCCCGGCATCGAGTTGATCGCGCCGAACACTTGTCGGCAGCTGCTGTGGGGCCCGACCGGCAGGCAGAACATGCACTGTCCTTGCTGGCCGAGGAGGCAACGCTGGAGGGGCAGTCCGAACGCGCTGGTCGATTGTTCGTGCGCGCCAGTGGGTTCGCCACCGACCCCGAGACCCGCTCAGCGCTCCTGTACCGAGCCGCGGACGGGTTCTGGAACGCCGGTGAGTATGGAGAAGCGAGGTCGACGTTCGATACTGCGCTCGCCGGGACTGCCGATCCGATCCTTCGCGCCGACATCGCGTTACAGATCGGCCAGCTCGACATGTACCAACGCGGTCCGCGCCACAGCTGCGACGTGTTCGTCGATGCGGCCACAGCGGTTGAGCCGTTCGACATCGATCGGGCGGCGATGTTGCTGGTTCATGCAGCGAGCACGGTCACCCTGTCGTGCGATGTTGGTACGGCGCTGGTCAATGCGCGCCGGGCATGCGACCTGGCTGCCAAAGGAAGCGGAGCCAGTTCGATACCGGCATCGTTGATGTTGGCGTTCGCAAGCTTGCAGCACGGCGACACCGACGAGTTCGCACAGCTCTTTCCGTCGTTGATCGAAGTCGCCGATGCGTTGCGCGAGACGGATCTACCCGACGTCGATCTCTTGCTGCAGCTTGTCGGCATGCTGAATGTGTACACCGAGCGCTGGCCGGCCGGTCGGGCTTATCTCACAGCGGTCGCACATCGCGCTGGTCGCCGAAGCCGCACGGCGACGGCCGCACTCGCGAGCGCCACGCTCGCCGAACTCTGCTGGCGATCCGGACGGTGGGACGAAGCCTGGTCGCTCGCCCGCAGCGAACTCGTGACCGATGTGACGCTCCGCGGCGCACGTGTGTGGTTGCTCGCCTTCACGGCGCACCTCGACGCAGGTTTCGGGCGGCCCGACTGCGTCACGCGTGCCCGAGCGGCCCTTGCCGAGAGTGAGGAGATGGGTATGGGCACGGGCATCGTGTGGTCGCTGCATGCGCTGGGCCTGTTCGAACTCGGCAATGGCAATGCGATCTCGGCAGCCCAGCACCTGGATCGTCTCGACGCGATCGCGACTGCCCAGGAGATGCTCGATCCCAGCGCGGTCTGGTGGCAGGCCGACCACATCGAAGCCTTGATCCGGTGCGACCGCCGCCGCGATGCCGAGCAGGCTCTGGCTCGGTTCGAACGCAGCGCCGAACGGTCGCCTGCGCTGTGGGGCAAGGCTACGGCCGCCCGGTGTGGGGCAATGCTTGACGGAGATGAGCACTGGTTCGACGTTGCGCTCGACCATCACGCCCGGCTGGCCGCACCGTTCGAATTGGGTCGGACACTGATGTGTCGCGCCGAGCATCGCATCGCGAACCGATCCGACCTCGGACCGCATCGCGATCTCGATGAAGCCCACGCCATCTTCGAAGTCCTCGGCGCATCTGCCTGGTCGGCGCAGGTGGTGCAACTTCGCAAGCGTTGTCGCGCGGAATTGATCGACGTCGAGCTTCTGCTCTCGCCGGCTGAATGGAAGGTGGCGACAGCTGTTGCTGATGGACTCAGCAATCGCGAGATCGCAACGAATCTCTACGTCAGCGTCAAGACCGTCGAGTTCCATTTGCGCAACATCTACCGCAAGGTCGACGTGAGGTCGCGCACGCAACTCGCGCTCGCGATCCGCCCACGCTGAAGTCCGACCCTGCCCTCCTGCTCAGTTGCTCTGCTCAATCGTTGGAGATGGGAACGAGCACGAAGTCGGCAACCCCGGTGTTGGCCTGACCGCTCGCCGACAGAACCTGCGCGGTCGAACCATTGCTCGCAAAGCCATCGTCGCCGACGATGACGACCGGGTCGGCAAGCACGACCACGGTTGCCTCGCCGCCATATCCGAGACACGACGTGACATTGTGCAGGCCGACATCGGCGTAGGTCGCGGTGACCGTCAACTGCCCACCCGGTCCAACGACACCGGTGATCTGCACGTCGCTCGTATCCACGGGCGTCTCGGTCAAGCCGCAGGAAGCCGTGCCGATGCGGCCCGTCTGCCACGACGCCGCTGCCGTTCCGGTGTATCCGCCGGCGCCGTCGGGAAGCAGCATTGCGTCCGTGAAGGTGGCGCCGACCGAGAGTTGCGATTCCGGGAAGTCCCAGAACGAGTTCACCGTCAACAGGTAACCGCTGAGCTGATCGATGAAGGGTAGGACAACCTCGCCGAGGTCGTAGTGGAACGTCTTGGCGATCTCCAGCGCGGCCGGAACGGCGCCTTTGGCGATGCCGCCCAATCCTGAGATGAAGACGCTGGTGATGGTGTCTCCGCTGATCCCCTCGATCTGGCTGGACACCTCGACGCCGAATTCGTCGATGAAGGTCGGCGACGGGTTCGGCAGCGCCACCTTGCGGGCCTTGCCTTGTACGTCGAACTTGGCGTAGCCCTCGGCATCGGTGGTCCGCTTCCGATCGCCGTTGTCCGCGAAGTAGACCTTGGTCCCGAAGTTGGTGCCGGACGTGACGATCAACTCGACGTCCGGCAGTCCTTTGCCGTTGGCAGGCAGGGCGAGTCCGATGCCGAGCGCATTGGCCACCTTGGTCAGCGCACACAGGATCGGACTGTCGCCATCCAACTTCCCAGCATTGAAGTACACCTGGAGCGCAACGTTGGCCTGGTGGCCATCCCGATCCTCGGGTCGTCGGACGAGCTCGGGTTCCATGGCTGCTCGGATGTCGAGTGCGTTGATCATCGCCGCCAGCGAGACCGACGTCGCCAAGATGTTGAGACGGTTGATGATTGCTCCCGCCTTCGCCGCGAGCTTGGCTCCGCGCTCGACGCCGACGGTGGCGGTCGAGACCGCTTCGATCACCGTGTCGACAACACTGCTCGACTCGAAGACGCCCTCGACCTCGACTCCGCTGGCGATGACACCGAGCGCCCAGTCCAACCACGACGGCTCCTCCGACTCTGCGGGACCGCCACACGGTTCGCCTCCTGCACGTCGCCTCACAATGCCCGACACTCCCAAGCTCCCGCTGGCGTTCGACGACGCGAACGCATTCGGCTGGGCAGCTGCCGGCCCGTCGATCGCCACGCTCGCGAGGAACGCCTGGCGGGCGACCGTCCACACGACCAACTGGATCGTGGCCGCATCGAACGACACTTGCTCGACGGTGACCGCTGGATCGAGGAGGTTGCCGCCAGCCTGAATGCGCGCTCTGCCGGCCACGAACATGGCGAACGTCTGGTCGTTCGGATCAGCGCCTGAAGCCGCAGCGCGTAGATCGGTCAGCAACGCGCCCGGGTCGACCGGGGCGGAATCGTCGAACGTGAACAGTGGCCCGAGGTCGGCGAGCGGAACCCGAGCCGATCCGCGGCTGAGCGCGCCGATCGACCAGACCGAATCCCACGCCGGGCCGACAGGATCACCGCCGGCCGGTGGCCCACCGGGTTCGATCACTGGCAGACCGAACTCGGTGTACGCGGCGATCCACCCGGGGCCGACATCTGGCTGATCGGACACCGTCGCCGCAAGCAGTTCGGCCGCTCTCCCAGCCGGATCGGTGGCGACCAGCAGGGTTGGTGTGGGGACCGGCGGCAACAAACCTGGATCGAATACCGGCATCGGGATCGATGGTGGGGGCGGATCGGCGGCTGGGACGACAGGCGCGGAGATCGTCGAATCGTCTGATGCGCCGTCCGTACCAATGACCTCCGAGGATCCGTTGGAAGATTCGACACCGCTCGTGACGGGGCGTGTGGCTGCCTGGCCGGAACTCGGTGGCGCGCTGTCGGAGCCGGTCGGCGTCGTCCCACTGCTGCACGACACCGCAACGACGGCCAGCAGTGTCGCCGCACGGCGCAAACGATTTCGAGGGCGACCCACTGCCCGGGTTCTGACAGCAGACCAACGCTCGTTCATTCAAAGAGCTTTGGTGATCCGCGATGATCGCGCCACCGATGAAATCCCTAGTTCCGTATTGCCGTCTCACACCATTGCGAAGATGCCGGAGTCGGCTCGACCGTGATTGCGGTCAGCCGGCGAGCAGGTCGGCGCGGGTTCCGATCGCGAATCGCGGTGACAGAGCGGGGTCGATCGTGCGCACCGCTGCCACGAGTTGGGTGTGGCCGATCGACACGCAGCCCGCCGTCGGCTTCGCGGCACCCGTCGTGGTGACAGCGGTGCGGTGGAGGAAGATCGCTGCTGCGTACGGGATCTCGCCGGGGGCATCGCCGCTCACGTTCGGTTCGGTGTTTGCGCCGATCAGCACGGCGTGTTCGTAGCTCTGCACGTTGCGTTCGAGCAATTCGTCATCACCCGTGCAGGTCGTGCTGTCGACCCGCCAGTGTCCGTAGCCGGGCGTGTTCGGGTTGGCACCGTAACAATCGCCGTTCTGAATCGTGCGGTACGACCCATGCGCTCCGGGGTTCGCACTGTTGCCGAAGAACGAGATCGGACCCTGGGGAGACGCGACGACCCCGAGCGGGAAGATGCCCGATGGCGTGGTGCCGTCTCCGCTGCGCCGATCGATCAACGGTCGGACGCCGGACCGACCGACCTGGGCCGTGGTCGTGGCCAGCGAGCATTCCCATGCGGTGTCGCGCACGGTTGCGATCGCGAGCGTGCCGACGGTGGAGGTCGTGCTCGGGACGACAACCATGATCCACTGCGACGAGGTCGGATCGCTCTCCATCAGGTGCTGGAGCAGCGTTGCGTCGCAGCCGACCAACAACGGATTGGCCACCGACGGCGCCGGCGGCAACGGCCCGATCACCCGCTCACCGCGCACGGCGGTGGCACTCGTGACAGCAGCCCCGACGATCGCGGTTGCTGCGGTTGCTACGGTTGCTGCGGTTGCTCCCGCTGTCTCGGATGCTCCGGTGATCCCGGCCGTCCCCGTGACGATCGTGGCTCTCGGTCTGGTTGCGGAACTTTCCGCGCCCATCGGCCCGGTATCTCTCACCATTCGGGACATCCCGGGGCCATGGGCGTGGATTGTTCCGGCCGTAAGTGCCGCAACCGCGCCGAGAGTGATTGCGACTGCGAATGCGACCGTCACACGAGCCATGGCGGCCAGGGTAGCCATCCTCGTCGCCGGCGAATTCCGCGGGATCCTGCGGGTCAGGTGTTCGGTGAACCTTCGTCGGACTTGCGAGCCAGTCGACGACGGCTGCTGCGGCCGATCCGGTTGCCCATCCAGACCACGTTGGCGGGGATGAAGAACGCTCGCGCGGCGAGCGAAGACTCGTGCCACGCGCGTTTGGTGAGCGGTGCGCGCCAGGCCAGCAAGCGGTAGACGAGGAACAGGATGATCGCAGTGTGCATCCCGATCATCGCCCACGGAAATCCGTCGTCGCCGATCAAACCGTTCAGCAGCGACACCAGCGGCGGACCGAGCATCGCTCCGGCGCCATACATCATCACCAATCGCGAGGCGGCGCCACTGGCCTGTTCGGGCTCGACCCAGTCGTTGGTGTATGCCGATGCAATCGAGTAGAGCGGGAAGCTGGCTGCACCGAGCAGGGCCATGCCGACCAGGCCGAGCCAACCCTGCGGTCCGACAATCAGCAAGAACACGGATGCGCCGACGGCGTGCAGTGCTGCGACAAGGCCGACGAAGCGCCGGTCGAGATCGTCGGAAGCAGCCGACAACGGCCACTGGCTGAGCACGCCACCGACAGCGGTCGCGGCGACGAACCGTCCCGCTTCCGCAGCGGTCAGTCCAACTCGGGTCGCGTAGATCACGCCCATCGCAACGAGCGCACCGTGGGCGATGCCGACCAGGAGGCAGGTACCGAGTCCGGTGGGGACCAAGCGGGCCAGCGTCCGGAGTGGCATCGAGACGCTGCGATCGATCGGCGGCGGCGCTGCGTCTTCCGACAGGGCCACGGGCACCACCGCAAGCGACGTGAGCAGAGCCGCCACTGCGAACGACGTGACCGTCGTCTTGCCGAGATGCCCGACGAGGAGTTGGCCGACGCCGAACGCTCCGCTCGTCACGACCATGTAGACCGCCAACAATTTGCCGCGGTTGTCGTTGGACGCAAGCTGATTGAGCCACGATTCCGCGACGACGTACAACCCAGCGATGCACAGCCCGCTGACGAACCGCATCGCGATCCACACCATCGGTTGATCGCCGAGCCCGACCGCGATCATCGTCGCTGCGAGCACCGATGCCCATGCCGAGTAGACCCGGATATGACCCACCTTCGAGAGCGCCGCGAGCGTCAGCTTCGATCCGGCCAGGAATCCGGCGTAGTACGCGGCGCCGATCGCTCCGATCCTCCAGCCGGCGAACCCGTTCAACTGGCTGTTGACGCCGACCACGGTTGCGAACAGGCCGACGCCGACGAGCAAGATTCCGAGTCCGACGAACAGTCCCCACGTGGCCCAGCCGAGCGACGATCCGACCGACGATCCGACCGCCGGTCCGCATTCGAAATCGACGATCGGAACCCCTCCGGTATCGGTGAGAACGCGGTCGACGGTCGCTTCCTGCGCACGCGTGTTCTGATCGACCGAGCGGTTCACGGATCGATAGTACCGGTTCGACAATCCTGGTCAGAGCGCGATTTCAGCCGTCTCGATCACGATTGGCAGATGGGGGGCGGTGTAGTGCAAGACCGCCAAGCCGTACTTGATCAACGGACCGAGCGCGAGTGCGAAGAACACCGTACCGATGCCCACCGCGCCGCCGAGCGCAGCGCCGATCGCGAGTGGAAGGCCGTCACTGATCCAGCGTGCGTAGACGATGGGTACGTTGTGGTTGACGAGGCCGAGCATGAACACCTCGGTTGGGCCCGGACCGAGTTCGGTCGTGATGATCAGGCACACCGCGACGGCGAGGATCAAGGTTGCGGCAACGACGAGTGCGCTGCGCGCGACGAGCGAGTCGGGTTGTGGGGTGAGGTCGCGGAAGACGCCGATCAGTGGGCCGATCACCAGCGTGCCCATCACGCTGGCCCAACCAACCTTGCCACCGAGCAACGCTCCGATCCCGAAGACCACGATCGACACGAGCGGGTAGACGATGCCGAACCCGACGCCGGATGCTTCAGCGGCACCGGTGTTGAGAACGTCGAACGGAGCCACCCCGAGATGCGCGTCGAGGAGCAGCGCAATGCCCAACGAGATCAGCGGCCACGACACGCCGACCCGCAAGAGGCGGGTGCGCAGCGAAAGCGAAGCAGGGGAGGGCGAGATCGGAGCGGACATGGCGGGCGTGAAGCGTACCCACCCGGCCCTCGCCGACCGTCGGCGGCACTCTGGTTGGGGCTCGGTTTAGGCTGATCCGATGACGGACGGCACACAGGAGTCGACGCTCGACAGCGCCCTCGTGGCGCGCGTTCTGCGTCGAGCCGGCGAACTCGCTCTTGCGGCACCTGCCGATCGCGACCAGAACGGGATCGGCGAGGCATCGGTGATTGCCGCAGCCAACGAGGTGGGACTTCCGATCGAGTCCGTCAAACGCTCGCTCGCTGTGGAGCGGTTGGGTCCACCGCCCGCAGTCCGTTGGTCGGACCGGCTATTCGGAGTTTCGGTCGTCGTGGTCGAGGAAGAGATCACCGGGTCGGTGGCCGAGGTGCTCGATCGGCTCGATGTCTGGATGGTCGGAGGGCACCACCTGCGTCGCGAACATGGTCGAGCCGACGTGAGCGGAGGTCACGCCGAATGGGGCAAACGATCCGGCATCGGGGGTGTCGCGGCTCGCACGATTCGCCGTGCGACCGGCGAAGGTCAACTCGGCGATCTCCGCCGGATCACTGCGGTTGCGACCGACACAGGACTCGGATCGTGCGCAGTGAGAGTTTCTGCCGATCGCGGCAATGATCGGCAACTGTTCGTTGGTGGCGGGGCGGCACTCGCGGCAACCGGGACGACGGGAATTGTCGTGGTGGCGACACTCGTCGCCAGCCCACTCGTGCTGCTCGCGTCACCGGTCGCAATCTTGGCCGGCGCGGGTGTCGCAGCCCGTGGACGCGTGCGGGCTCGGCGCACCGAGCATGAGATCGTGCGTCTCCTCGACACCGTCGATCAGGGCATCGGGCCGACGCGTCTCGGCGCCGATGTGGCTCGCCGAGTCGCTGGCCGAACGCGGCGCTGATCTGATGCAGCGTGACCAGAGGCTGGTCAAGACCTCGATCGGATGCACGGCGCCTACCAGCCGGCAAACGGCGGTAGCTCATGGGCCGTCGCGCCAATGGTCGATGCGGCGATGATCGGGCTTGAAGCCGTGGTCGATGCCCCACAGCACGGCTTGTGTCCGGCTGCTCACGCCGATCTTGCGATAGGCCGATCTGATATAGGACTTGATCGAGTTCTTGCTGAGGAATGTCAGCGCTGAGACGTCGTCGTTGCTTTTGCCCTGTGTGATCAGCGCCAAGATCTCCGACTCGCGGTTGGTCAGTCCCTCGCTGCGGCCGGGCCAGTCGAGTCCGCTGGCGATGGGCGCCTTCGACGGCGTCGGGCTGATGACCACTTCGCCGGCGTGGATCGCGAGCAAGGCCTCGACCAGTGCGCTGGCCGGAAGCGTCTTGGACAAATAGCCACTCGCGCCCTTGTCGATCGCGGTCGTCAACAGATCCGGATGAAAGTTCCAGGTGTAGACCACGGCACGCCGGGCGCGAGGGTTGCGAATCAGGACATCAATGTCGTCGCAGTCCGCCTCCGGCTGAGCGAACGTGTCGTACAGGGCGATGTCGACCCTGTCGCGGAGCGGCGTGTTCGCGTTGATCTCGGCGACGACGACCTTGTCGGTGTACTGGTCGAACATGTGCGCCAGTCCGATCAGCACGACGTCCTAATCGTCGATCAGGGCCACGGTGATCGGCGATGTCGGGAGGCCTTTCATGCCACCACTGAAACACACCTAGGGGTGTAGTACAACACCCCAAAAGGGTGGTTGTGTGGGACGTCGGCAATCAGCCGTGCTCGTCAAAGGAGAATCTCATGCTTGGTTTCATCATCTACCTGTTGGTCATCGGACTCGTCGCCGGCTTCATTGCCCGGGCGGTCGTACCCGGCAATGACTCGATGTCCATCGCTGCGACGATCGTGCTCGGGATTGTCGGGTCGTTCATCGGTGGGTTCATTGGCTACCTGATCACTCACAAGGACGCGAGCGACGGGGCATTCCAGGCCTCGGGAATCATTGGTTCCATCGTCGGGGCGATCATTGCTCTGCTGGTGTACCGAGCGGTCCACGACCGCAGCCACCGAGCCATCTGAGACGAGCGGGCTGACGGCGACCCGATTGTCCGCAGTGCTCCGGTCCGGCCCGGAGCACTGCGGCCAGGTCACCGGCGCTCGAATCGGCACCGAGGCTCAGACCGTGTCGAAGTCGCCGGCGCTGTGGCGCAGGACGGTGATTGCGTCGACCAGGGCCTGCTGGCTGGTGTCGTCGATGCCGGTCTGTTCGAAGACTTCGGCATTGAGCCGGGCGGTGGCCTTTGTCGCCACGTTCCGGCCAGTGCGGCTGATCACTGCGAGGGTGGTCCGCTGATCGTCGGGGTGAGGCACCCGGGCGACGAAGCCCTTGGCTTCGAGCCGATCGATGACGTTGGTGACGCTGGCCGGGTGCACTTGCAGTCGTTGGCCGATCTTGCCGAGCGGTAACCGGCCCTTGCTCGAGAACTTCAGCAACATCAGCGCTTCGTACTGGGCAAACGTGATGTCGAACGGTGTCAGCGTTGCGTGAACCCGAGCGAGCAGAATCTGATGGGCCCGCATGATCGACGTCACCACCGTCATTCCCGCCGCTGCCGAATCCCAGCCGTTTGCCGACCAGTTGCGGTGCGCTTCGGCGATCGGATCGAAGCTGAGCATTCGCCGGGTGGCCACGGCGCCGACTCTATCCGGGTCGGATCCCTGGAAATAGTTTGACGTCAGACTTTCTAATGGTTGGAAGTCAAACTAATGTTGACGTGATGAACGACGCTGCCGATCTGTATCGACCTGCCAATCCGGTCCGTTTCGTGACGGCGGCGAGTTTGTTCGATGGTCACGATGCGTCGATCAACATCATGCGTCGGATCTTGCAGGCGCAGGGTGCCGAGGTCATTCACCTCGGCCACAACCGGTCGGTCGATGATGTCGTCCGGGCAGCGTTGCAGGAAGACGTCCATGGTCTTGCGATCAGCTCGTATCAGGGTGGTCACGTCGAGTACTTCAGCTATCTGCTCGAGCGTCTGCGCGACGAGGGTATTGGCCACGTCAAGGTCTACGGCGGCGGGGGAGGCGTGATCGTCGCGAGTGAGATCGTGCTGTTGCAGGAGCGTGGCGTGGCCCGCATCTTCTCGCCGCACGACGGGCAGCGGATGGGGTTGCCGCAGATGGTCAACTCCATGATTCGCGAGAGCGATCGGCCGTTGCAGGACGAGCGTGCGCTCGATGTCGATCTGTTGCTTGGTGGGTCCGATCGCGAGTTCGCCAGGGTGATCACAGTCCTCGAAGCGGGGACGGCGAGCGACGCCGACATCGAGACGATCACAGCTGCTGCGGCCCGCCGGACCGTGCCCGTGCTCGGTATCACCGGTACGGGCGGCTCCGGGAAGTCGTCATTGACCGACGAGTTGTTGCGTCGATTCCGGCTCGATCAGTCCGACAAGTTGAAGATCGCAGTGATCGCGATCGACCCGACTCGCCGTCGTGGTGGTGGTGCGCTGTTGGGCGACAGGATCCGGATGAATGCGATCGACAGCCCGAACATCTTCTTCCGCTCGCTCGCGACGCGCGTCGCCGGCGCCGAGGTGCCGGCTTGTTTGGATCAGGTGATTTCGGCGGCGAAGGCGTGGGGCGCGGATCTGGTGGTGGTCGAGACGCCGGGTATCGGTCAGGGCGACGCGGCGATCGTGCCGCATGTCGATGTGCCGATGTACGTGATGACGCCGGAGTTCGGTGCAGCCTCGCAGTTGGAGAAGATCGACATGCTCGACTTCGCCGAGGTGATCGTGATCAACAAGTTCGAGCGTCGTGGTGCCGAGGATGCGTTGCGTGATGTGCGCCGCCAGTTCGCCCGCAACCGCGAGCTGTTCCACATCGACATCGAGACGCTGCCGATCTTCGGCACGGTCGCTTCCAGGTTCAACGACGATGGCGTGACGGGCCTCTACCAACATCTGCGCACGCTGCTCGGATCGCACGGCCTGGTGTCGCACGACGGAGTCCTTCCGGTTGTGACCACCACAGCCTCCACCGGCATCGGCGTGATCGTCCCACCCGCCCGCCAGCGATATCTGGCCGAGATCGCAGATGCCGTTCGCGGCTATCACGCTCATACTGCAGCCCAGGCGTTGGTCGCCCAGCGCCAGCAGCAGCTCACCGCAACGGCGTCGCTGCTGGCAGAGCGTGGGCTCGATGCCACCGATGTCGCCAGCTTGGTGGCCGAGAATGCGGGATCGCTCGACCGGTCGGTCGAGGCATTGATCGATGCCTGGCCCGGTCGTTACGAGCAGCTCACCGGGCCGAATCGTGCCGTGCGCGAGTCGTTGTCCGGATCGCTGATCCCCAAGCTCTCGTTGCCGAAATTTGACGAGCACGGCGCACTCGTGCGGTGGCTGCGCAGTGAGAATCTGCCCGGCCACTTCCCGTTCACCGCCGGGGTTTTCCCGTTCAAGCGTGAAGGCGAGGATCCGGCCCGGATGTTCGCCGGCGAGGGTGGCCCGGCGCGCACCAACCGACGGTTCAAGTTGCTGTCCGAGGGCCAGGCGGCCACCCGCCTCAGCACCGCGTTCGATTCGGTGACGCTGTACGGGTTCGACCCGGGTGAGCGGCCCGACATCTACGGCAAGGTCGGTAACAGCGGCGTGTCGATCGCGACCCTGGATGACATGAAGGTGCTGTTCGACGGCTTCGACCTGTGCGACCCGTCGACGTCGGTCAGCATGACGATCAACGGTCCTGCGCCGACGATCTTGGCGATGTTCATCTGCACCGCGGTCGATCAACAGCTGGCCAAGTTCGTTGACGCCAACGGTCGCGAACCATCCGACATCGAAGCCGACGGAATCAGAGCCACGACCCTGAGCACCGTTCGCGGCACTGTGCAGGCCGACATCCTCAAAGAGGATCAGGGTCAGAACACGTGCATCTTCTCGACCGAGTTCAGTCTCGGCGTGATGGCCGACATCGCCGAGTGGTTCGTCGAGCACGATGTCCGCAACTTCTATTCGGTGTCGATCAGCGGCTATCACATCGCCGAGGCGGGCGCGAACCCGATCAGCCAGCTCGCGTTCACGCTGTCGAACGGATTCACCTACGTCGAGTCGTATCTCGCCCGGGGAATGTCGGTCGACGACTTTGCCCCGAACCTGAGCTTCTTCTTCAGCAACGGGATGGATCCCGAGTACACCGTGCTCGGTCGGGTCGCCCGCCGGATCTGGGCGATCGCGATGCGTGACCGTTACAACGCGAGCGAGCGTTCGCAGAAACTGAAGTACCACGTCCAGACGAGCGGCCGTTCGCTGCACGCGCAGGAAATGGCGTTCAACGACATCCGCACCACACTGCAGGCGCTGTGCGCGATCTACGACAACGCCAACAGCCTGCACACCAACGCCTACGACGAAGCAGTCACCACCCCGACCGCCGAATCGGTGCGTCGAGCGCTGGCGATCCAGCTCGTGATCAACCGCGAGTGGGGTCTGACGATGAACGAGAACCCGCTACAGGGCAGCTTCATCGTCGAGGAACTGACCGAGTTGGTCGAGTCTGCAGTACTGGCCGAACTCGACCGGATCTCGGATCGTGGCGGCGTGCTCGGCGCGATGGAAACCGGCTACCAGCGAGGTCGGATCCAGGACGAGTCGATGCTGTACGAGCAGCGCAAGCACGACGGCACCCTGCCGATCATCGGGGTCAACACGTTCCTCGATCCGAACAGCAGCGGCGAGGCAGCGGTCGTCGAACTCGCCCGCTCCGACAACGACGAGAAGAACGACCAGATCAACCGGTTGCACTCGTTCCAGCAACGCCACACAGCCGAGCAACCGCCGGCTCTGCAACGGCTGCGCGACGCAGCGCTGGCCGGTGACAACGTGTTCGCCGTCCTCATCGACGCCGTGCGCTGCTGCTCACTCGGGGAAATCACCGACACACTGTTCGACGTCGGCGGCAAATACCGCCGCAGCGTCTGAGCACCTTTCCCAGAAAGATCAGTAAGCGATCATGAACGACTACACCGCCCCGATCGACGCCATCGTCGCCGCCCTCCAACTCGTCGGTCTCGACGAAGTGCTCGCCCTGCCGACGTTCGACGGGATCGACATCGACGCGGTCCGCGAGGTTCTCGGCGGATTCGGCGCGCTGGCCAACGAGGTGATCGCACCCACCGATCGCATCGGCGACACGGTCGGTGCGACGCTCGATGTCGCGACCGGAGTCGTCACCACCGCGCCGGAGCTGGCAAGGGCGTTCGCCGAATACACCAAGGGCGGATGGCCGGCGCTCTCGGCCAGCGCCGAGCTTGGTGGCGGAGGCTTTCCCAACTCGGTCGCGACCGCCGTCCGAGAGATGTTCGGATCCGCCAACATGGCGCTGTCGCTCAACCCGGTGCTCACCGGCAGCGCAATCGAGTTGCTCGAACTGTGGGGTGACGACCGCCAGCAGGACGTGTTCCTGACCCGCCTGATCGACGGCACCTGGACCGGCACGATGAACCTCACCGAGCCCGATGCCGGCAGCGATCTCGGAGCGGTGCGTACCACCGCGACGCCCGCCGATGACGGCACGTGGCTGATCAACGGCACCAAGATCTACATCACTTGGGGCGAGCACGAGCTCACCGAGAACATCATCCACCTCGTTCTCGCCCGTGCCCCCGAGGCCCCCGCCGGCACCAAGGGCATCTCGCTGTTCCTCGTCCCGAAGGTTCTGGTCGACGGCAACGGCGGACTGCACGAGCGCAACGGCGTGCGCGCCCTTGCGCTCGAACACAAGATGGGTATCCACGCCAGCCCCACCTGCGTCCTGCAATTCGATGACGCCGTCGGCGAACTCGTTGGCCCGCTGCACAACGGCATGGCGGCGATGTTCAGCATGATGAACCCGGCCCGTGTCGCGATTGGACTGCAGGGCGTTTCGATCGGCGAGCGCTCGCTGCAGCAGGCATCGTCGTTCGCTGCCGAGCGCAAGCAGGGCCGCTCCGGCAATGTCAACCCGGCGCCGATCGCGTTGCACCCCGACGTGCAGCGGATGCTGCTCGACATCACCGTCACCGTTCGGGCAACGCGGATGCTCGTCTACGCAACGTCGGTCGCCGCCGACATCGCCGCCCATCATCCCGACGAAGCAGTGCGCGCCGCCGCCCAGGCACGGGCCGATCTGCTCACTCCGCTCGCCAAGGCCTGGGCCACCGACGAGGGTGTGCGTACGTCCTCGCTGGCGCTGCAGGTGCACGGCGGGATGGGCTTCATCGAAGAAACCGGCATCGCCCAGCACTATCGCGATGCCCGTATCGCTCCGATCTACGAAGGCACCAACGGCATCCAGGCAATGGATCTCGTCGGCCGCAAGGTCAGCCGTGACAACGGTGCCGCGATGACCACCCTGCTCGACCAGATCATCACCACTGTCGATTCGGCATCGAACGTGGCCACTCTGAAGAGCGCAGCCGACTCACTACGCCACGCCGTCGATGCGGTGCGGGCCGTCACAGCCTGGGTCGTCGACACGATGCGAGCCGACTCGCCCGCCGTGCTCGCCGGAGCGACCGCCTACCTCGAACTGGCGGCCAAGACCGTCGGCGCGGAGTTCCTGCTCCGCGAGGCATTGGCCGCCGCCGAATCCGGTGCGGCGTCCGCGGATCGACTTGCGGCCCAGGTGCAGTTCTTCGTCATCGAGCACCTCGACCGAGCCCCGACGGTTGCTTCGATCACCCTGGGAGCGACGTTGCTCACCACCGCCCTCGGTTGATTCCGACCGGCGCTCCTACATTGCTTGGCAATGGAACCGATCCGACGTGCTTACGGAGTGCAGGCCGAACGGTACATCGAGCTGTTCGGCGCAACCGCGCAGGTCCACACCGACGACCTCGCGCTCATTGCGCGGCATCTGTCGATCCAGCCAGGTGTCGTGCTCGATGTGGGCTGCGGCCCTGGTCACCTGACCGAGCACCTGTGCTCGCTGGGGGTCGACGCGACTGGTATTGATCTGGTGCCCGAGTTCATCGAGCACGCCCGAATCGCCCACCCGCTGGGTCGCTACGAGGTCGGCTCGATGGACCACCTGGAAATCCCGGACCACTCGGTCAGTGGCATGCTGGCCTGGTACTCGTTGATCCATCTGGCACCCGACGACTTGGACGGCGCGCTGACCGAGTTTCGGCGGGCGATGGCCCCGGCGGGCACGCTCATCGTCGGCTTCTTCGATGGCGACGAGATCGCTGCATTCGAGCACAAGGTGGTCACGGCGTGGTCGTGGCCGGCGGATGAGTTCTCGGCGCGGCTGAATCGGGCGGGTTTCACCGAGGTCGAGCGCGTGTTGCGGACCGCTCGTGACCGACAGCGCCCGCACGGTGCGATCGCAGCGATCGCCTGCTGACGAGCGGATGATGGCAGCGTACGTCCAACTGACCAGCGACCTGTTGGACATGGGTGTGCCAACCGTTGGCTTGATCGACCTCGACACGTGGTTCTCGGACACCGATCGGACCAACGACTCACGGTGGCGACCGGACGGCATTCACCTCACCGACGAATCAGCACGAGCGCTCGCTGAGCAAATTCTCGGACCGGACCTCATCCGTCGAGCTCTCAGCGGCCGAGCGTCGTGGTTCAGTTGCGCGAGGGGCGACGGCGCGACGAACGGGCAGAGGTCGTCCGCGCCTGGATCTGCAGCGTCACAACGCCGGCGATGACAAGCCCGGAAACATTGATTCCCAACTGCGCAGCGGCTCCCCTGACCACATCCCATGAGCCGAAGGCAGCGGCAGCGCCGATATTGCCGATCGCCGGAATCGTCGTGACCGAGACCAGCACCCCGATCAGGGCACCACTGCGACCCTCGGTCAGAGAGAGCATTCCGACAACTCCGGCGAGGACCGCGACGACCATCGTCAGAGCATCGGGGTGGGCGATGAATGCCGTGAGTTCTCTGGTCCCGATCTTGTAATCGTCGGGAGCAATCGATGTGACCCGAAACAGCAGCGTCGCGATGAATGCAATGAGTGCAGCAACAAACACGCCAAGAGCCAGCGTGGTCGTTGCGGTGAAGGCGCCGCGACGTCGGCGGCGGACGATGGCCACACAGAGCGCAGCGAGTGGGCCGTAGTCCGGGCCGACAACCATTGCGCCGATGACGAGGATCGGAGAGTCGAGAAGGATCCCGATTGCCGCGATCGTTGCAGCGATCGACATGAAGACCAGGAACGAGGCCGTGAGAATGGCCTCGTCGCGGGCGCGCGCCTCGAGGATTTCCCACACGAGTGCATCACCGCTCTCACCGGGCGCGCTCGCCTCCGCGACGGCGGCCGCATCAGAGGCGACCATCTCGATCGTCTCGACCACGATGGCTCCTCGTCGATGCACACCGAGGTCCTGCAGACACTCGATGACCTCGTTGGCCGATTCCCGGGCGACATCACACAACACGACCTGGCCGTCGGGCTTGATGGACGAGCCCGCGCTCCGAACGAGATGGACCACCCCCGGCGTCGCAGCCAACTGCTCGACGACGACATCGATCAAATCGGAAGGTACGACCAGACGGAGGTGCAACACACCGTCATCATCGCGGATCGACTGCAGCTCGATCCGGATCGGCCGTCGCGAAAGACATGCCATCCCACCCCGGACTCTGGCAGGGTCGGCCTCTCAACCGACCGGCTCGCCGAACGGTTGAGAGACCGAATCTCGCTTTCGTCAACCGTTCGGGCCATCGACCGTCACGGGGATGGCCTGACCCTCACCCACGCGCGCGGAACGATCTCCGCCGAACATGCAGTCCTGACGCTCCAGGAGATCCACGACATGAGCGGTGTCGACGTCAACCCCGCCGCGTTGTTCGGGTTCGCGCCGCTCGGCCTGGAGCAGACGTTGCGGACCTCGACCGACATCATCGGGCAACTCACCCAGATCTTCGGGCCGGTGGCCGCGACCCCGGTCGAGGTGATCATCAAGGACTGGCGTCTCGACCGAGATGCACTGCCGGACCCCGATCGGCAACTCAGCGCAATGGACACCTACGGGGGACCGCCGCTATCAGGTTCCGACGGGCGACGGTCGGATCCATTGGGCGTCGACCGAAACCGCCTCTGACACCCCGGTCACATCGAAGGGGCGATTGCCGCAGCGGAACGAGCGGTCTCAGTGATCCGGACCGCCCGTGCTTCCGCCCGTCCGTCGAGCGTGTGACACACCGCCCGTGACGTCGCTATCGGTAGTTGGCCCTCGGGCGGCCGGAGGCCGTCGCGGTGATGGTGGCATCGACGAGATAGTCCTCGCCGTCCATGTTGGCGATGTTGATCACCTGGCGAACCGTGACGTCTGGTTCGGCGGCGCCGGCGGTCTCGGCGTTGTTCAGCGCATCGACGCTGGCAATGCGCTCGGCAGCGGCGAAGGCTTCCTCCATCGTGTCGAAGTCGTCCGGCGTGGACAGGTGGTGGACGCGGTACTCGCCGCGCTCGGGTTGGCTGACGTAGATGGCGGTGTGTACGCGCACCTGGCCGACCACGGCACCGATCGCGTTGGCGACATCGGCGTCGGCGGGGATGATGCCCTCGGCCCGCAAGAGCTTGGCAACCGTCGGGTAGTAGATCCCTGCGGACGCACCGAGGCCGACGAGCGCGACGGTGAGGCGGGCGGAGACATCGACGATGCCGACCCGATCGTCGAGCGACGCTGCGACCAACGGGTGCCTGCTGATGCCGGGATCGAAGCCATCGATACGGAGCGCGACATCCATCACGAGTTCGGCAGAACGCCTCTGCAGAGCCGAGATGACCCACTCCGACATCGTCTCTGCTCCGTCGGCGACGGGCTTGCCGAGCGCCGACCGCTTGCGCGCCATCAGCGTTGCCGCCTTGATCGACGCGTCGCGATCGAACGCGACATGATCGCCGGTGACGTGCGAGGCGTCGGTGGGCGTGAAGCCGGACAGCATCAGCAATCCGCGTGACACAAGTCGATCGAGTCGCCGGACGTCGGCGTGGCCGTGGACCAACCATGACACCGGCGTCGCTCCGTCACGCGCCCGCTGCAGCAACGAGAGTTCCGCCGGCTCCAATCCGACATCGCTGGCTCCGCTGTCGGTGATCGGCAGCACGAACCGAGCATCTTGATCGCCTGGGGCGTCGTTCAGCAGTTGTTGATCGAGGGCGCGATGCACGATGGACGGATATTGGGCAGCGGCGAGACAGATCGGCACCAGCCGCCGCGGGCCGAGCGACAGCGTCGGCTGGGCAATGCGACCGACCACGCAGACCTCGCTGTCGCCGCCGAGGCCGATTGTTGTCATCCCAACCGCTTCGACCATCGTCCGAAAGCCGCCGACGGTTGCACCGCTCTCATCGAGATGGGGCGCACCGCCTTGCACCACGGCGACGTCGCTCGTGGTGCCACCGATGTCGGACACGATTGCGTCGCGAGCACCAGTGAGGTACGCCGCGCCGACCAGGCTCGCAGCCGGCCCCGACAGGATCGTCTCGATCGGGCGGGTCATCGCCATCTCGGCCGACATCAACGCGCCGTCGCCGCGGACCACCATCAGCGGCGCTTCGATTCCGTGACGCTGCATGATGTCGGTCGCGGCGGCGATCAGTCCGGTGATCAAACCGATCAGGCGAGCATTGAGCACACTCGTGAGCGCCCTCCGTGGCCCGTCGAGCTTGGCGGACAGTTCGTGCCCGCACGTCACCGGCAGGCCGGTCGTCGCGATCAACAGATCGCGTGCTGCGATCTCGTGCTCGGGGTTGCGGGTTGCGAACTGAGCGGTGACCGCGAATCCACTGACGCCGTCGGCGACGGCCAAGGCCTGGGACTGCAGCGAATCCAGATCGAGCAACGAAACCGAGTCGCCCTGGGGGTTGTGGCCGCCCGCGATCCGGATCAACGGGTCGCCGTTGAGTGCCTTGAAGAGGCCACCGCGCTGCTCCGCACCTTCGTCGAAACCAATGAACACCAACCCGACTCGTCCGCCGCGACCTTCGACCAATGCGTTCGTGGCCAGGGTGGTCGACAATGACACCAGCCCGATCTGGGATGCCTCGATTCCGGCTCGTCCGACCACCGTCTCGACCGCCTCGGCGATGCCGATCGCCAGGTCGTGTCGAGTCGTGAGTGCTTTTGCTTTGGCCACGACCCCTCGTTCGTCATCGAAGACCACGGCATCGGTGTACGTGCCACCGGTGTCGATGCCGAGCGAGAGGTTCATGAGTCCATTCAACTCGTCGTGCGGTTCGTTGAGCGGTCGATTGGGTAACCCAGAGTCATGTCCGATCAACCGTCACCCATGGATCCCAGTCATCCCGACCCACTTGTGCCGATCGTCCCTCCGGTGTCGCCGGGACCGAACCCCGACGGCCCACCGGCGCCGATGCCGAGTATGAACGGGTCGGCTGACGATCAGGATGCGCCGGGCCTGTCCGTGCTTGACGAGCAAGACGGGGACCCGGTCGAACCGAACGAACCAGGCTGACCGAATGAGCCAGGTTGACCGGCCCGGCTGATCTGATCTGATCGATGTCGTCTGATGTTCGATCCAGGCGTGGATGTTCGATCCAGGCGTGGACGTAGGGTTCAGGCGTGGATGAACGGCACGTCCGGGACTCGTTGCACGATGGCAGTCTCTTGGCCGACGTCCACCGGCCGTGAGCGCAGCCCGAGTCGCACACCTGCCGACAGTGCGACGGTCGTGAGTGCTGCGGTCACCAGGAACAGCGCCGTCGGACCGCCCGCGCCGTAGAGCGGTGCCGCGATCAGAGCCACGCCGGCGGCGGCGATCGTGCCCACTGCTTCGCCGAGTCCTTGAGCCGTAGCCGCTCGACGACCGGGCACCGCCCAGCCCATTGCTGCCGCACCGGCCGCACCGACGAGCGTCTGGCCACCGGACTCGACGAGTCCGATGAACACGATCAACATCGGGATCCGTACCAGGGCATAGGCAACGATCACGGCGACGTTGGCCGCTCCACCGCGTGCTGCTGCTCGGAACGGTCCGAGCCGATCGGCTTGACGACCGCACCAGGTGGCCAACAACATCGCCGGCAGCGCGAATGCCGTCAGGGCGATGCCGAGCATCAGATCGCTCGATCCGAGATCGGTGAGATAGCGGGGGAACAGTGCGTCGTAGGCACCGATCGGGATCATGAAGGCCGTCACGATCAGCGCTGCTGCGACGACCGAGCGATGACGCAGCATGCCGATTGCAGCGAGCGGTCCATCGTGACGCTCGCTCGCCCCCATCGCCATCGCCATCGGAACGAGCGAGACGATCGACGTCGACCGCGCCAGGGACGGCAGCCCGACGAGAAGGGTGAGCGCGCTTGCAATCACCAGAGTCGGAACGACCCCGAATGCGATCTTGCCGGCGACGGCGAGCAGCGGCCCGACCGCCATGCCTGCCAGGTCGAGCGCTTGCAATCGTCCGATTCGCTCGCCGGGGGCATCAGGAAACAGACGGATCGCCATGCCGGTTGCGGCCGGCTTGAAGGCGCCATAGGCGACGCCCGTTCCGATCCGACCCAAGATCAGCCCGATCAGGCCGCCGGGCACGACGCACAGGACGGTTGCGAATGCCATGGCGATCACGGCCCCGGCCAGCACCCGCCGCTCGTAGCCGCGATCGGCGAGCGGGGCGATCACCAATTGGGCGACGAGTGCCGCAACGAATCCGGCGGCTGCAACCCATCCCAGCTGCGAGGTGCTGATACCGGACCGCTCCTGCAACGCAGGCAGCAGCGGGAAGACGATCATGAACGATCCCGAGATCGCGAACGCCCCCAGTTCGAGGGCCCGCATCGTCTTGGCGGTTCCCTCTGCGGTGGTGGGGATCGAAGGCGTGCGCTGAGTTGTGGCGTTGCGGTTCATGAGGGGTTCCGATCGCCAAACGTATTGACCATCTGGCCAACAGCGTATTGGGCGATTGGCCAATAGCCAAGAGAGATCGTTGTCACATGATGGCTACACTCGCTGCGATGGCTCGCATGAAACCCGATGAACGACGGACGGCGATCATCGCCGCCGCCGTTGCCGAGGTCACCGAGCGCGGGTTCGCCCGCACCACATCGCGCGATGTCGCCCGCCGGGCCGATGTCACCCACGGCCTGCTGCACCACTACTTCCCGGATCATCAGACCCTGTTGGCGCAGGCGTTCGACCATGTCGCCAACGAAGAAATCAGCGAGACCCGGTCACTACTCGCGGCCGACACTGAGCCGATCGCACAGCTGCGCGAGTTGACCGAGCCGTACGGGCCAGGCGGAGGCGAGAGCGCCTACCGGCTGTGGATCGAGGCGTGGGGGGAAGCGGCTCACTCTCCGGCGCTGCGCAAGACGACGGCCAAAGTCACCAAGTCGTGGCTCGACCTGATCAACACGGTGATCGAACGGGGCGTCCAGGCAGGTGCGTTCACCTGCGAGGCACCGCGCCAGACTGCGTGGATGATCCTCGCTCTGTGCGACGCCTACGCAATGCACCGCCAACTCGGTTCGGGGCCGAGAATCAAGGAGATGGCCTTCAGTGCCCGTCGCCTCGCCGAGCGCGATCTCGGCTTGGCAACCGGAGCGCTCGACCGCACGGCCTGATGCGTTTTCGTCGGGTCGGAGGCGTCGTCAGCCGGCCACCACGTACTCGAACACGCCATCGGTGCTGCGGCGCTCCATCTCGCCCTTCAGACGCAGATGTTCGAGGTGCGCGTAGCACTCGCTGTCGGCCATCGTGCCCTGAGCTCGGGCCGAGAACAGATGGGTCGACATCTCCATCACCGACGCCGGTCGATCGAGTTCGATCGATGTCGTCCGCAGCTTTTCCAGCCGACCGAAGTGGTGCTCCTTGATCGCCTGGGCACGACCGGCGAGATCGGCGAACGGTTTGCCATGGGCCGGCAACGCAACGGTGACTTGCGGGCCGTACGAGCCGACCTTGTCGAGCGACTGAAAAAACAGCCCGAGCGGATCTTTGTTGGTCTCGCCCATCCCGCCGATGTGGGGGGTGATCGAGGGCAGGACGTGATCGCCGCACAACATGGCGCCGCCCACCGGGTCGAACAGGCAGAGGTGATCGTGGGTGTGGCCGGGTGTGTGGATGGCAATCCAGTCGCGGCGGGCGAGGCTGATCGTCTCGGCCTCGTCCAATCGAACGGTCGGCTGCGGCATCTTGCGCATGTTCGGGAATCGACGCGCGGCACGGAACCACATCCGCCGCTTGAGCGGGATCGACATGCCGGGCCCTCCCCACGGTGTTGGATCCCACGGGAATCGGCGTGGGTTCTGCAGCGCTTGATCCTGGCTGTCGAGAGCCGTCTCGTCCTGGTCGACACCGTCTTCGACACTGGCTTCGACATCGACGTCGGGGGCCTCGGTCGGATCCCACATCATCCGGAACGACGAATGGGTCACGATCTCTGCGCCGGACTGCTCGCGCAGCCAGCCCGCGCCGCCGAAGTGATCGTGGTGGCTGTGGGTGATGATGATGGTGTGGACCCGCTTGAGCGGGAAACCAGCGGCTGTCAGGCGGGCTTCGAGCGCGACGTACGACGCTTTTTCGGGCAGACCCGGATCCACCACTGCGACGCCTCGATCGTCTTCGAGGAGGTAGCAGTTGACATGGCCGAGACCGGGCAGGTCGATCGGTAGTTCGCTGCGCAGTACTCCAGGTGCGACCTCGGTGATCTCCTCGGTCGCCGGCTCCTGCTCCTGCTTGCGGGGCTTTGCGGTCGCGGCTGGCACCGGTTGGTCAGTCATGGGGCGACGGTACCGCCCCGTGTTGTCATCGGGCGAGGTCGGGCTCTCCGCCAGGGGTCACAACAGCGCCTGGCTTCGGAACGAACGCCCGCTCGCGATAGAAGACCAACTCGTTGATGCTCGCTCGGATGTCGTCGAGGGCCCGATGGCTACCGGTCTTGTGGGGCAGGTCGTTCTTGACCTGTGGATACCAGCGGCGAACGAGCTCCTTGACGCTCGACACATCGACACTGCGGTAGTGGAGCCAGTTCTCGATCTCGGGCAGATACGCGGTGAGGAACCGGCGGTCCATCCCGATCGAGTTGCCGCACAGCGGCACCGTACGCTCGACGGGCACGTGCTCCTTGATGAACGCAAGCGTTTGCGCTCCGGCGTCTTCGAGCGTGATCGTGCTGGCGCGAATCGCGTCGAGCAGACCGCTGCGGGTGTGCATCTCGTGCACGAACGGAATCATCTTGGCCAGCTCGGTCTCGTCCTGGTGGATGACGAGGTCCGGACCTTCGGCAACGATGTTGAGCTCGTCGTCGGTGACGATGGTCGCGATCTCCACGATCACATCGTGGGTGGCATCGAGCCCTGTCATTTCCAGATCCATCCAAACCAGCATGGGCGTCAGGCTAGTGACGCCGTGAGTGCTCAGTAGCCTGGACGGTGATGTCATCGTCGATTGCACTGCTCAATCCGGCCACTGAAGCGCTGATCCTGGATCAGCCGCTCGCCACAGCCGCCGACGCCGATGCGGCGATCGCCAAGGCCGCTGCTGCATTGCCGGCATGGCGGGCGATGGCACCCACCGATCGGATCCGGCTGATGCGCCGATTCGCCGACACGATCGCAGCCCACGCGGACGAACTCGCGCAGCTCGAAACCGCCAATATGGGCATGCCGATCGGTAGCAGCACGTGGTGCGTCAACGCAGCATCGGACGTGTTCCACTACTACGCAGGATGCATCGACAAGCACACCGGCACCACGATCCCGGTCGCCGGTGGTGTGTCGATGACGTTCCACGAACCGCTCGGTGTCGTCGGCGTGATCACGCCCTGGAACTTCCCGATCCTGATCGCTGCGTGGAAACTCGGCCCGGCGCTGGCGTGCGGCAACACCGTCGTGATCAAGCCGTCCGAGCTGACTCCGCTGACCACCATTCGTCTCGGCGAACTCGCACTCGAAGCCGGGTTTCCGGAAGGTGTGCTCAACGTCGTGGTGGGCACCGGCGCCGAAGTCGGCTGGCGCTTCGTCGAGAATCCAACGGTCCGTAAGGTCGGCTTCACCGGCTCGACGGCGGTCGGCAAGCGGATCATGGCGGGTGCCGCCGATCAGGTCAAACGGGTGACGCTCGAACTCGGCGGGAAGAGCGCCAACATCATCTTCGACGATGCCGATCTCGAATCCGCTGCGGCATCAGCGCCAGGGGCCGTGTTCGACAACTCAGGTCAGGACTGCTGCTCGCGCAGCCGAGTGCTGGTCCAGCGTGGCGCGTACGACCGCTTCGTCGAGTTGTTCATCCAAGCCGCCAAGGGTTTCACCGTCGGCGACCCGCTGTCGGGCGACACCGCCATGGGTCCGCTCGTCACGTTTGCCCACAAGGCGCGGGTGCAGGCCCTTCTCGATGGCGACGACGGCCTGGCCGGCCCTGATGTGCTCTGGACCGGTGACGCACCGACCGGTCCTGGTTGGTGGATGCCGTGCCAGATCGTCGCCCCCGGCGCCGATTCGCGTCTCGCTCGGGACGAGATCTTCGGGCCCGTGGCCGCCATCATTCCATTCGATGACGAGGCCGACGCGGTGCGAATCGCCAACGATAGCGACTACGGACTGTCCGGGTCCATCTGGACCCGCGATGCGAGCCGTGCGATGCGGATGGCTCGCAATGTCGACACCGGCACCTTGTCGATCAACAGCAATTCGTCGGTGCGGTTCAGCACGCCGTTCGGCGGATTCAAGCAGAGCGGACTGGGTCGGGAATTGTCGATGGAAGCGCTGAACCACTACAGCGAGCTGAAGACGGTGTTCTGGGCCAGCTGATGATCCTGTTCGTGCTCTTCATCGTCGCTCCGATCGTGGAGCTCTACGTCCTGATCAAGACGGGTCAGACGATCGGGGCCGTCAACACGATTGGGCTGCTGTTCGTGATTGCGATGCTGGGCAGCTGGCTGATCAAGCGGGAAGGGCTCAAGGTCTGGAACCGGTTCGCGACTCAGGTGCAGTCAGGGCAGGTACCGAGCAAAGAGATCGCCGATGGCGTGTGCTTGCTCGTCGCCGGGATCCTGATGGTGGCTCCAGGGTTCGTCAGCGACGTGTTCGCGGTGTTGCTGTTGTTCCCGCCCACCCGTGCTGTGGCCCGCACGTGGTTGTTGCGGCGCAAGCGGCTCGGTGGGCTCGGTCGGACCGCCGTGATCAAGGCAACCTACGGTGGCCGGATGCCGAGCCATGACCACGTCACCGACACCACTGCGACGGAAACTCGCGGCGAGATCGAACGCAACCCGTGAGCACGCCACTGATCCGGCCCGCTTCGGAAGACTTCGATCCGAAGGCGGTCCCGATCCGCAATGCCGCGACCGTGATGTTGGTGCGCGACGCAGAGGTCGGCGGGATCGAGGTGTTCATGCTGCGCCGCACACTCAAGGCCGTGTTCGCGAGCGGGATGTACGTGTTCCCCGGCGGTCGACTCGACGACGTCGACGGTGGTGCCGAGATGGAAGCGGTCTGCGACGGGCTCAGTGACGAGCACGCGAGTGCCGTGCTCCAGATCCCCAGTGGTGGGTTGGCCTACTGGGTCGCTGCGATCCGCGAATGCTTCGAAGAAGCAGGCGTGTTGCTCGCTCGGTCGACCGACACCGGCGAAGTCGTTCGGTTCGACGATCCCGACGTCATCGCTCGATTCGCGACAGCGCGGGCGAACATCTACGACAGCTCGCTCAACCTCGTCCAACTGTGTGAGACCGAGGGTCTCCACCTGGTCACCGACGCGATTCACTACACCGCCCACTGGGTCACCCCGATCGGCGAGCAGCGTCGGTTCGACACTCGGTTCTTCCTCGCTCGCGCACCCCAGGCCCAAGAACCGTTGCACGACGACGGCGAGACCATTGCGAGCCTGTGGACCAACCCGGCCGATGCCCTGGCGAGGGAGAGGGCCGGCGAACTGGTGATGCTGCCGCCCACGATTGCGAGCCTCCAATTCCTCGCCGAACACGACACCGCCGATGCGGCGCTCGCCGCCGCAGCCGTGATCGGCACTCCGCCCAAAATCCTGCCCAAGGTCGTCTTCCCCACCAACGGCGGCCCGATGAAACTACTGATGCCCGGCGATCCTGGCTACGACGACGCCGAGTAGTTCGACCGGATCGGCAGGCACTGTGAGTAAATCGGACGCAGGCTGAGGCGGATTTGCTCACAGCTCTGGACATTGGCATGCCTCGCCGAGGGGAAAGGCGATGTCGCAGATCAGGTCGGTGTCACCGATTTCGTCGGGCTCGGCGCAGTAGACCTCGCGGCAGGACAACTGACTGCCTGGTCGGGCGAGCGCCTCCGGGCAGCACGCGACCGCGTCGTACGCTGCCAGGATCGCCGGGTATTCCCACTCGGCTTTGGTGATGGTCGTGTAGACCTCGTCGTGTGCCGGCTCGGTTCGGATACCGACAAGCTCGGTTGGCGTCACGTTGTCGGAGCACGGCAGCGTTGCTTCGATCGGTCCGTCGTTGTCCATATCGACGACGCCGTGGAAGATCAGCGTCAATGGTCCCGTGGCCGCCTGACCGCTGAGAAGGTCTGCAAACGCAGCCTTGGCCTCAGCGACGAAAGCATCGGTCTCGTGGGCATGAAGTCGACGCTGGATCGACATCACCCTCGTGGCAGGGACGTGGCGGGTCTTGATCTCGAACATGGTGTGGGGTTCCTTGGTGATGCTGGCGTGGATGTGGTGGATCAGTAGCCGTCGGCCGGTGTGCTGCAGTTCGAGCACCTCCAGGTATCGACCGAGTCGCTTGGCGGCCACTTCTGGATTCGATGCGAGGTCGCGCAGGAGGAGGGCAATCTCGGCCAGTCCCATGTCGGCGCCGCGCAGCAGGCCGATCATCAGCGCGGTAGAGATCTGTTCGACGCCATACCATCGGTACCCGTTGGAGGGATCGACGTCGACCGGTCGCAGGAGGCCGTTGTCGTCGTAGATCCGCAGCGCCTTCACGGTGAGACGCGTCGATCGCGCGAACTCGCTGATGGTGAGAAACTGCTGATCGGTCACGTCATCAATGATCGACCACGCCCCTGGGGACGAGTCAAGACCGATGTTGTCGTTCTCGTCGGGCTCGACCGAACTTCAGCAGCTGTGACCGGACTACCGTTCGGTCATGGCAGCGGCGCTCGTGCACGACCTCGACCTCGCTGAGGTCATTCTCTCCGACGGCAACTTCGACCAGCGCTCGACGCGCCGCACGCAACTCGCGGAGGGCGAGTGGCTACTCAAGAACCTGTTCGGCTACGCCGTGATGCGTTACGAGGACGTCACTGCGGTCTTGCGTGACAAGCGTTGGCACAGCGCATCCGGCCGGATCCCGGAGCTGATGGGCATCACACGCGCCGACTTCCTTGCCCGTCAGTCGGGCAGCATCTTGTCGGCCGAAGGCGACGAGCACCTCCGATTGCGCCGCCTCGTCGCACCCGCCTTCTCGCCCCGCGCTGCCGATCGCCTGCGACCGTTCATGCGTGAGGTGATGAACGGCCTGATCGACCCCGTCGCCGCCGCCGGTCGGACCGATTTCGTCACCGACATCACCGAGCCCTATCCGATCCCGATCATCTGCGAGTTGCTCGGCGCGCCGAAGGCCGACTGGCAGTTCTTCAGTCGGGTTGCGGGCGACATTCTCGAGATCTTCTCGATCGATCTGCCCGACAAGCTCGACCTGGTGATGAACGCCCAGAACGACATGGACGCGTATTCGCGGGAGTTGATCGAGGCTCGCCGGGCACATCCGGCGAACGATCTCCTCACCGAGCTGATCGCCGCCGAGGAAGCGGGCGACAAGCTGAGTACCGATGAGTTGCTGATGATGGTCAACGCCGTCATCGTCGCGGGAACCGACACCACCAGGAACCAGCTCGGCTGCGCCGTCGCGATGTTCGCGGACCATCCCGACCAGTGGGCACTGCTGGCCGAGCGGCCCGAGCTGGCCGGCCGCGCCGTCGAGGAGACCATGCGCTACTTCGGTGCTGTGCGCGGCACGGCGCGGTTTGCGTCATGCGACATCGAGTACCGCGACGTCCTGTTCCCGGCCGGAACGTTCATCTCGGTGGGGATCGCCGAAGCGAACCGGCAGGGCGATCACTTCCCCAACCCCGACACGTTCGATATCACGTCGCCCGCGCCCGAGCACCCGCAGCTCACGTTCGGATCCGGGATCCACTTCTGCCTCGGCGCCGCCCTGGCGCGGGCCGAGTTGGCCGAGGCGCTGCCGCTGCTGGCCCGCCGGATGCCGAACCTACGCATCGACGGCAACCTCACGTGGAAACCCGACGGCGTCGGAATCTTCGGTCCGGCCTCGATGCCGGTCGCATTCGACCCCGGCCACTGAGCATTGGCCCAAATGTGGCTACACTGAGGCGATGAATGTAGCTACAACATCGCGGGTCGAGGTCGGGGTGCGAGATCTCAAGAACAACCTCAGCCGCTACCTGAGTCAGGTCGAATCCGGCACCGAAGTCGTCGTGACAGACCGTGGGCGACCGGTCGCCCGGTTGACCAGCATCGGGGCAGTGGTGGGCGACAAACTCGCTGCCCTCATCGAATCCGGTTTGGTTCGGCCTCCGAAAGCATCGAACCGGCGGAGGCCCGAGCCACTCGCAGCAGAGGAAACCGTCAGCGATTTGGTGGCTGAGCAACGGCAGTGATCACGTACATCGACACATCGGTTCTGATCAAACTGTTGATCAGCGAGCCGGGTACTGCCGAGGCGGCCGTGATCTGGGATGCACCCGACGTGCTGGCATGCACCCGACTCGGCCATGTCGAAGCTCGAGCCGCATTGACTGCAGCGCATCGACAGCAACAAATCGCCGACGGAGTGCTGAGCGAGGCTCTCGCCGGTCTCGAAATGCTGTGGGCCCAATTGTCGATCGTTGAAATAGACGACGAGCTCATGCGACGTGCCGGCGACATGGCAGATCAACGCTGTCTGCGCGGATATGACGCCGTCCATCTCGCAGCAGCCCATCACCTCGGCGCCGATGTCTTTGCGAGCGCGGATCGCAAATTGTGCACAGCGGCCAGCGATTCCGGCCTCCACGTCGCGAACCCGACCGGCTGACGTCATCCCGACGGCGCCAGGTGGCGGACCTGGCATCGGGCCCACATCGCGGTTCACGGGTGTTTGATCACTCTGGCGGCAGGGCAAACGGTTCCGATGGAACATATCGGTCCAACGTGAGCACCAGGCGAGTCGCCGCCCGCGCCAGGAATGACATTGGTCAATACGACGACCTTCGCCACGAGTGGACCAAGCCGGACGGGGCATTTGCCGCCCTGCATTGGCTCGCCGTGTCCCGTCGTTCGCTCATCCCGGCGACGATCAGCCCGAGCGAGATCGTGGTCGATCTCGGATGTGGCGGCGGCTTGACGTGCGATGGAGAGGACCGGTACGTGCACGTCGGCATCGATTTGGTCACGTCTGCGCTGGAAACAGCGCGCTCACGCGGGGTCCAAGTCGTCCGAGGAGACGTTGCAGCTCTGCCTGTGGCAGACGACTGTGCGGCCGTCGTCGTCGCCGGCGAAATTCTGGAGCACGTGTCCGAC
>JBDSDH010000181.1:0-13476 GCA_039920665.1 Ilumatobacteraceae bacterium | reverse complement strand
AACTCAGCGACGCCTCGGCTGCGCTGTTGATCGCGGGTGAACAGGCGATCAAGGACCACAACCTGACGCCACGGGCGCGCATCCACCACATGACCGTGCTCGCCGACGACCCGATCATGATGCTGTCGGCCCCGATCCCGGCCACGTTTCGGGCGTTGGCCAAGACCGGCTTGACCCCCGACGACATCGACCTGGTCGAGATCAACGAGGCGTTCGCGCCCGTCGTGCTCGCATGGCTTCAAGAGACCGGCTTCGACCACGCCAAAGTCAACGTCAACGGCGGGGCGATCGCACTCGGGCACCCACTCGGGGCGACCGGCGCTCGGTTGATGACCACCCTGCTCGCCGAACTCGAGCGCACCGGAGGCCGCTATGGCCTGCAGACGATGTGCGAGGGCGGCGGTCAGGCCAACGTCACCATCATCGAACGCCTCTGAGCTGCACCTGACGTGAGCGTCCGCAAGGCAACCGATGCCGATCTGGAGCGTCTGTGTCGGACCGCGATGCACGCTTTCGCCGACGATCCGCTGCTGCGGTGGTTCTTTCCCGACGACGCCGACTACTACGCAGGCGATGGCCGATCGCTTCGGTTCATGTTCCGTCACTGGCTCGCCTATGACGCGACCTTCACCACCGACGACGCCGTCGCTGTTGCTGCATTTGTTCCCCCGGGCCGCCCCAAGGTGGACGTCGAGCGTGAGCACGGCGACGTCATGGCGCCGGGTCTGGCTGAACGGTTGGCCATGCTCGGCCCGCTGATGGCCGAACACGCGCCCCCAGAACCGCACTGGTATCTCAACCTGCTGGCCACCCACCCGCACTGGCAACGCCAGGGTCTCGGAGCAAGCGTGATGGGTCCGATCGGCGAGGTCTGCAACCGTGAAGGCCTGGCGATGTATCTCGAAACCGAGACGTTGGCCAACGTCGCCTACTACTCCCAACTTGGATTCACTGTTCGCAGCGAATGGGACCTTCCGCTCGATGGGCCGCACCTGTGGGGCATGATCCGCGAGCCCAAACGCTGACCAACGAGCCGTGACATCCCTACGACCGGTACCCGCTTGTTTCTGACGGTGCGTTAGATTTGGGAACGGCCGCTGGTTCGGGCCGATTCAGCTGGGAGCTGTCATGCACGATCTCATCATCCGTGGGGGAACACTGGTCGACGGTACGGGTGCTCCCCGGTACGTCGCCGACATCGCAATCACCGAAGGCAGGATCGTGGCGATCGACACGACCGGCGCCGATCTCGGTGAGGCGACCGAGATCATCGATGCGACCGGCCTCGTCGTCACGCCCGGATGGGTCGACATCCACACCCACTACGACGGCCAAGCGACGTGGGACGACCTGCTCGAGCCATCGAGCGGACACGGCGTCACCACTGTCGTCGCCGGCAACTGCGGCGTCGGATTCGCACCGGTGCGACCCGGCAAAGAGGAGTGGCTGGTGCAGTTGATGGAGGGGGTCGAGGACATCCCCGGCACGGCCTTGCACGAGGGCATCTCATGGGGTTGGGAGAGCTTCCCGGAGTACCTCGATGTGCTCGATGCCCGCACCTATTCGATCGACATTGCGACCTACATCGGTCACGGACCATTGCGCGCCTACGTGATGGGCGATCGCGGTGCTCGCAACGAAATGGCCACCACCGATGACATCGCCGGCATGCGCCGACTCGTCACAGAAGCAATTCAGGCCGGTGCAATCGGGTTCTCGTCGAGTCGCACGTTGAATCACAAGGCCCGCGACGGCGAACCCGTACCCGGCACGTTCGCAGCTGAGGACGAGCTCGACGGCCTCGCCGATGGCGTGGTCGACGCCGGAGGTGGTCTGTTCGAGGTCGCGCCGCAGGGCCTCGAGTTCGAGGAGGACGTGTTCCTCGGAGAGGTCGATCTGCTCAGCCGGATCGCGTTGCGAACCAAATTGCCGGTGACATTCGCGATGCTCCAGAACGAGCGCAATCCGGATTCCTGGAAGATCGCGCTCGACAAGGTCGATGCAACGAATGCGGCCGGCGGCAACATGCGCCCTCAAATCGCGGCCCGACCATTCGGGATGATGATCGGGTGGGCCAACAACAACCCGTTCACCAAGCGGCCGACCGTCGTCGACCTTGTCAGCCGACTCGGTGGCGCGGAATTGCGGGACGAGTTGCGCAAGCCGGAGGTCCGAGCGGCAATTCTCGCCGAGACCGACCTGGCCTCAGATCCGAGCATCCAGTTCGATGGACTCGGGCCGTTCCTGCAGAGCATGCTCGACAAGATCTACGCAATGGGCGACACACCGAACTACGAGCCCGATGCTGACCAGACCGTCTCCGAAATCGCCGCGTCACGTGGCGTCACGCCGATGGAGGCCGCCTACGACCTCCTCAACGAGAGCGACGGCAACGCGTTCTTGATGCTGCCGTTCTTCAACTACGTCGGCGGCACCCAGGACGCGATCCACGCGATGCTCGAGCACCCGGCAACCGTCAGTGGCCTGTCCGACGGTGGCGCCCACTGCCGGATGATCTGCGACGCCTCGATCCCGACCTATGTGATCAGCCACTGGGTCCGCGACCGCAAGGGTCCGAAGCTGTCGCTCGAGGCTGCGGTCAAGATCCAGACGCTGGACACTGCCGAGGTGGTCGGGTTCCACGATCGCGGTCTGCTGCAGGTCGGTAAACGAGCCGATATCAACGTCATCAACCTCGCCACGATCAACCTCGAGTACCCGACCGCAGTCGACGACCTGCCGGCCGGCGGTCGCCGTCTGATGCAGCACGCACGTGGTTACGTAGCGACGATCGTCCACGGTGAGGTCACCCGCCGCAACGGGGTCGACACCGGCGCGCGTCCGGGCCGGTTGGTCCGCAGCGGGAAAACTGCCGACTGACCGACGTCACTCGTATTTCGATCCGATCTCGCGAGCGAGGTCGACAAACCGTGCTCCGGCGTCGGGCGACAGTTCGCCCGGCTCGTACCTGACCGAATGCAACTGCCCGGAGAACGGGAACGGACCACGCTGTTGGTAGCGCGTCCAATCAACGGGCGAACCACGATCGATGCCGACATCGATGCCGCGAAACGGCGCCATCGGCCACAGCATTGCTCGATCGATTTCGGCGACGCGCTGGGCGCCGTCGACCGCGACCGACACGATCCACCGTCCACCACCGGGTGCGGCGAGCGTCAATTCGATCGAATGGCGGCCGCTGCCGATCGGACCGACGGACGCACGCTGCGTTGCGCCCTGGCCGTCGTTGTGGACGAACCACATCACGGCATCGACGACTTCGAGCGAATATCCGCCGCCTTGGTCACCGTGAGCGAGCAGGACGCCGTCGTCACCGTCGTTGACCGTGCAGTCGACCGTGATCACACAGGTTCGCTGCCAGATCAGGCTGCCGCTGCGGATCCGCTCGAGCGTGGGCGTGCCTGGCCAGATCGTGACCGGCTCGTGGAAGATCTCGTCGTGGGGTGGCCGCACGATCCAGCGCCAGCCCGATCCCTCGTCGAGCGGATAGACGTCATTGGCAATCGCGGCGTCATGGAACCCGGCACTGAGCTCGATCACCCGGTCCTGCTCGACCGCGGCGAGATCGACCGTCTCAGTGGGATCGTTGCGCAGGTCGTAGAGCTCCCAGTCGGCGTCGGTGAACGGCCGCCGGGGACGGCGGTTGGTCACCACCTCCCAGCCGTCTCGATAGAAACCGCGGTGACCCTCCATCTCGTAGTACTGCTCTGTCCGCACTTCGCCGTGATCACCACGGTGGACGACGTCCTGCAGACTGGCGCCGTTCATCGGCTTGAGCGGCTGCCCGTTCCGGATCGTCGGCGCCGTCAGCCCCGCCATTGCCAACACGGTCGGCAGGATGTCGATGCAGTGTCCGTACTGGGTGCGGATCTCACCGGCCACGTCGCCGAACCGCGTCGGCCAACTCCACACACACGGCACCTGATGACCACCGGCGTGAGCGTTCTTCTTGTACAGCCGAAACGGTGTGTTGCTCGCCATTGCCCACCCCCGTGGATAGTGCGGCATCGTCGTCGGACCACCGATCTCGTCGAGCCGCGACAGGTCGAGCGCCAACGTGTCACGTCCATCGCCGTAGCCGAGGTGGGCGAAATAGTTCGTCGTACCGTTCGACTCCCCCTCGCGGCTCGCTCCGTTGTCGGACAGGAACACCACGATCGTGTTGTCCCACTCGCCCATCTCTTCGAGCGCCTCGCGCAACCGGCCGAGGCTCTGATCGACCTCGTCGACCATCGCGGCATACACCGCCATGTAGCGAGCGTGGATCGTTCGCTCGTCATCGGTGAGATCGTCCCACGCCCGCACGGCATCGCCGACCTCGGCATTGCGCGGCGGTAGCGCCGTGCCGGGCGGGATGATCCCGAGTTCGATCTGGCGTGCGTGACGATTCGTGCGGACAGCGTCCCAACCGCCCGTGAACGTGTCGTGGTAGCGGCGGATGTCGTCAGCCTTGGCCAGCAGCGGGGCGTGGGCGGCGGGGTGGGCAAAGTACAGGAAGAACGGTTGCCCGGGTCGCGATGCGGACCGTTCACGGATCATCCTGATCGCTCGCTCGGTGAGGTCGTCGGTCAGAAAGTAGCCGTCCGGATACTGATCGATTTCGACTGCGTGGTTGTCCTCGATCAGCCGGTGTGGTTGATGGAGGTTGGTGAACGCTTCGAGGATCCCGTAGAAACGGTCGAACCCGCGCTGGCACGGCCACCCGTGCTGGGGTCCTCCAGCCGACATGTCGCTGTCTCGACACAGGTGCCACTTGCCGACCATCAATGTCGCGTAGCCGTTGTCGCGAAAGATCTCCGCCGCGGTTGCGACGTCGGGCGCGAGTTCGGCCCGGTAGCCGGGGAAGCCCGGGTCGTCCTGGGCGATGTGACCCATCCCGGCTGCGTGTGCGTTCACCCCAGTCAACAGCGATGCCCGCGTGGGCGAGCACATTGGATTGACGTGGAAGTTGGTGAACCGTACGCCCTCGGCCGCCAGTCGGTCGATGTTGGGAGTGCTGATCTCGCTACCGAAACAGCCGATGTCGGCAAACCCGACATCGTCGACGAGGACGAACACCACGTTCGGCGCATCTTCGGGCGCCGTCGGACGTCTGGGCCAGTAATTCTGCGATCCGGCCATGGTTCGGCCGATTCGACCGGGAAACGTCGGGTCGTGAGTGAAGGTGCTTTCGGTCACGGCGGCGAATCTAACGCACCGTCAGATCGTCCGACGCGGTTGGAGACGGCTGGCCGGGGCGGCAGAGTACAGGCGTGACCGTGACCTTCGATGATCTTGCGACACTGATCCGTTCTCGCCGCACCAGCATTTTCGTCGACCAGACCCGCGAGGTGTCGGTCGAGACGGTCGAGCAATTGTGCGAGCTTGCCCAGTGGGCCCCCAACCACAAACGCACTTGGCCGTGGCGGTTTGCATTGTTCACCGGTGCCGGACGCTCACGACTCGGCGGGGCGTTCGTCGACGACATGGTCGATCGCAATTTCGGCGACGAAGGAAAGCAGATCAAGACCCGCACCAAGTACACCCGAACCCCAGCGGTACTGGTGGTCGGCGTCGCTGCCAACGCAAATCCGAGCCGTCATGACGAGAACCGCGACGCTGTCGCCGCCGGTATCCAGAACCTGCTGCTCGGCGCGACCGCACTCGGGCTGGCCACGTATTGGGGTACCGCCCCCTTGATCGACTCGCCCAGAGTGCTCGAACTGTGCGGGTTCGAGCCAGACGTGCGGATCCTCAACGTGATGTACCTCGGCTGGGCCCAAGGCACCACCGAGACTCCGTCCCGACCCCCGGTGTCGCTGAAGGTGGTCGACTCGTGACGACGGAGCCGGCATCCGCAACCGCGCGGGTGATGCTCGTCACCGGAGGATCACGCGGCATCGGCGCCGCTGTCGCTCGGGCCGGAGTCGCCGCCGGATACACGGTCGTCATCACCTACGAATCCAGTGAGATCGCGGCCAACGATCTCGTCACCTTCGGTGGCGCCCACCTCGCGCTGCAATCCGATGCCGGTGACGAAGTGGCGATCGTTTCGACGTTCGCGACGGTGGTCGAGACGTACGGGCGGATCGATGTGCTGGTCAACAACGCCGGCATCGCCGGGACATACGGCACCATCGACACGATCTCGGGTCCCATGCTGGACCGCTTGTGGGCGGTGAACATCAGTGGTCCACTGCTGTACTCGCGAGAGGCCGTTCGACACATGTCCATCACCCATGGTGGGCGAGGCGGATCCATCGTCAACATCACGTCGAAGGCGGCGGTGCTCGGTGGTAGCGGCGAGTGGGTGCACTACGCCGCATCGAAGGGCGCGCTGGAGACGATCACGACCGGGCTTGCCAAGGAAGTCGCGATCCAAGGGATCCGGGTCAATGCTGTCCGTCCGGGATTGATCGAGACCGACTTCGACCGAACCCTCGCGCCCGGTCGTAGCGACCGCCTCCGCCCGGGCATCCCGATGCAGCGCAGCGGCACCGTCGACGAGGTCGCGGCCGCCGTGATCTGGCTGTGCAGTGATGCCGCCAGCTACACCACCGGCACGTTCCTCGACGTCACCGGTGGGCGCTGACCAGCGCTACGAGCGCTCGTCACGCAGCGCGCTGCGGCGGACCTTGCCGTCATGGCCGCGCACTTCATGGTCGACGAAGTCGAACGTGCGCGGGATCTTGTAGCGCACGAGGCGTTCGGCGAGAAACGTCCGCAATTCATCCGCATCGACCGGTTCGCTGACCTGGACGACGGCGTGGATCCGGCTGCCGAGATCTTCGTCGGGCAACCCGATCGCCGCGCACGAAACAACACCTGGGTGCTCGTCGATCGCAGCCTCGATCTCGGCCGGGTAGATGTTGGCACCGCCGGACAGGATCATGTCGCTGCGCCGATCGGCGAGGAACAGATAACCGTCGGTGTCCATGTAGCCCATGTCGCCGAGGCTCTCCCAACCATCGGGGCTGACCCGCGCTTCGGCACCGATGTACTCGTAGGTCTTGCGATCGTCGGTCGGACGCATGAACACCTCGCCGACCTCGCCAGCCGGCATCACTGCGTAGGTGTCCGGGTCCTGAATCCGCATCTGCCCCGAAACGGGTTTGCCGACCGTTCCCCGGTGGGCCATCCATTCGTCGCCGCGCACAACGGTGACCGACTGCGCTTCTGTGCCCGCATAGAGCTCGAAGATCTTCTCTCCCCCGAGCCAGTTGATCCAGGTCTCTTTCAGCCACGGCGGGCACGGCGACGCCATGTGCCAGACCACCTGGAGCGAGCTGACGTCGTAGCGATCGCGCACGTCGTCGGGCAGACGAGAGATCCGCTGCATCATCGTCGGCACGAGCAACATCCAGTCGGCGTCGTGCTCGGCAATTGCCGCGAGCGTTGCCTCGGCATCGAACTTGGGCAGGATCACGACATGGTTGCCGTGCATCAGCGCACTGGACGAGAAGCTGAACGGAGCGTTGTGATACAGCGGTCCCGGCACGCAGACGACTCCGTCGCGGCGCTGGCCCATCCCTGGCGCCTCGGTATTGGTCACGCCCGGGTCGACGGCGACGATCAGCTTCGGCCGGCCGGTCGAGCCGCCCGAGGTCGGTGCCTTCCATCGCTGGGTGATGACGTCCGGCAGTTGCGAATCGTCGATCGACGGATCTGGCTCGAACCCGACCGGCACCACGGTCCGCCCGGGATGCGCGGCTGGGTCAGCTCCGACCACCAACGCTGAATCCGCGAGTTCGACGATCGCCTGGCGTTCGCGGTCGGGGAGGCGATAGCTGATCGGCTGTGGGGTCGCCCCGAGTTTCCACACTGCGACGCAGGCCTCGAAGAAGGCAACTGAGTTCGGCAGACCGATCGTGACGAACGAACCTTCGGTCACCCCCAGGTCGGCGTAGGCGCGCGCGAGGCGGTTGGTGCGCGACTCGAACTCGGTCCAAGTGACCGAGTCGTCGCCGCAACTGATCGCAGTTCGATTCGGCTGACGCTCGGCATTGTCCGCAATGGCGCGGCTGTACGAAAACATGGCCATCTGTGTTCCCCCTCAGGACATCAATTCGATGCTTCCAGCGCTTCGCGCCAGGTGGTGTGCCAGTGCTGAAGCATCGGCTCGACCGTACCGAACACGAACCGACTCAGACCCGACTCAGCTCCGCGCTGGCACTGTTCGGCGACCGGAAAGTCTTCCTGGCCAACGACCAATTCGGCGAACTCGGCACCTTGCATTCGAGCGGCGCGCTCGTCGTCGCTCTGCACGGGGCGGATGCTGGCTTCGGTGAGTTCCACCCTGCTCTCGCCGACGTGCCGTCCGGGATAGATCCGGAACATCTGGCTGCTGACAGGCGTCTCCAGCACGACGCACGAGGGGAAGAACGTGTGCACGACGGTCAGCGGCGCAGGCTCGGGCCACGACGCTTCGGGCATGTCGACCATCGACATCGCCGCACGGGTCGGGAAGCCCCATCGGGCATGACGTCCGAACGTGTCGTGGATTGCGTGGTTGACGACCAGGTTCGCCAACGTCGCACGATGGAGCGCAGCGATGTGATAGCCCTCGAGGTTGACGTCGAATGCGATCTTCCAGTTGGCCTGAAGAGTCCAGTTGTGATGGCAGATCACCTGGTGCGTGGCGTAGCTGTAGCCGCTGAGTTGAGGCGCGATCGATGCCAACTCGGCGGCAGGGTCAACATCGTCAGCCAGACCAACGACAAGCAGGCCGTGCACGCTGGCCAACGGCAGCGGCATCAATCCGAGTGTTGCCCGCTCGATTCCGTCGAACGCCCATGAGTCGGGCTGACCAGCGAGGTTGCCCGCCGTATCGAAGGTCCAGGCATGGTACGGACAGGTCAGCCGCCGGGCGACGCCACAACCGTCGGCGACCCGTGCGCCGCGATGGGTGCAGACGTTACGGAACGCATGCAGCTCGCCGTCGCCGTCGCGGGTGATCAGTACCGGCAGGCCGGCGACATCTTTGGTGGTGAACGAGTTCGGCTCGGCGACTTCGCCTTCCCATCCAACGACATGTGCCCCGCGGCGAAAAAACGCCGTCCTTTCGCGCTCGAACTGAACCGGATCGGTAAAGACCGAGGCCGGTTCGGACATTGCGTGCGCAGCGGTATCGAGCGAACCCTGCCGAATCCGCTCGACGATTCGGCGGGTGATCTCGATGGGGAATCGGGTCGGCGCAGCGACCGTTGGATTGTCCACGTCAGTCATATCTGACAGTGTGTCAGAAACGCGATCCGGCTTCGGTGACGGAGCGATCGTGCAAGGATTCGTGGATGAGCAACAGCAGGTGGGGCGAGGCCCAGATCCCCGATCAAACCGGACGAACTGCCCTCGTCACGGGGGCGAACAGCGGGATTGGTTTCGAGGCGGCGCGGGCGCTGGCCCATGCCGGAGCGACCGTGTTGCTCGGTTGCCGCAATCCCGACAAGGCGGGTGAAGCGCTGGTCAAGATCAACGACGCCGTGGCTGACGCCGATGTGCGGCTGCTGCAACTCGACCTCGCCGACCTCGGGTCCGTTCGAGCTGCTGCGGCAGAGGTACTCTCGACCACCATCCAACTCGATCTGTTGATCAACAACGCCGGGGTGATGGCGCTTCCCCAGCAGCAGACTGCCGACGGCTTCGAAATGCAATTCGGTACGAACCATCTCGGCCACTTCGCCCTGACCGGGCTGCTGATCGACCGACTCAACGAGACGCCGGATGCTCGGGTGGTGACCGTGAGCAGCCAGGGACACCGAATGGGGCGGATCAACTTCGACGACCTCGACGCTGCTCACGGCTATCACCGGTGGCTGCGTTACGGGCAGAGCAAGGTCGCCAACCTGTTGTTCATCTACGAGCTCCAGCGCCGCCTGGCAGCCGCCGGAGCATCGACGATCGCCGTTGCCTGCCACCCCGGTGGATCCAACACCAATCTGGCCCGTGACGCCGGAACGATGATGAAGATCTTCCAACCAATCGCTGATCGAGTCATGCAGCCTGCCGCGATGGGTGCCCTGCCGACGCTGCGCGCCGCAACCGATCCTTCCGTGCGCGGCGGCGATTACTACGGACCCGATGGATTCGGCCAGACCACCGGCCATCCGGTCACGGTGCATTCCAACGCGTACAGCCACAAACGAGACGTCGCCGAACGTCTCTGGACAGCGTCCGAAGCACTCACCGGCATCGCCTACCTCGACTGACGCCGTTCGGCGCCGCGCCGGATGGCCTCACAGATCGGGAAACGGCATCAGGAAGTTGGGGATCTGGATGCCGCCGTCCACCGCGAGGATCTGACCCGTCACGTATGCAGCTGCCGGGCTGCAGAGATACAACACCGCGGCGGCGATGTCGTCGGCCGTACCGAGCCGACGCATCGGAGTAGCAGCGATGATCGCGTCGCGAATGTCGTCGTTGCGCATGATGACCTCGAGCGACTCGGTGTGGATCGCACCCGGAGCAACTGCGTTGACCCGAATACGGGGCGACAGGTCGGCAGCCAACAGCCGGGTGGCATGATCGAGCGCCGCCTTGACCGTGCCGTAGGTGCTGTAGCCACGGGCGACGAGATGTCCCATCGCCGTGGTGATGTTGACGACTGCTCCGCCACCGGCATCCAACATGTGCGGCACGGCGGCACGACAGAGGCGGACCGGACCGGTGACGTTGAAGTCGAACGAATCGTTGAGTTGTTGATCCGAGCCACGCAGAAACGGGCCGGGCATCGCCCCACCGATCACGTTGACGAGGATCTGCAGCCGACCGAACTCGTCGACGGTGCGCTGCAGGGCAGCGACATCGTCTCCATCGTCATCGGTTGCTGGCAGAACCAATGCACGGCGACCGAGCTGCTCGATCGCGGCGGCGACGTCTTCGAGTTGGGTCACGGTTCTGGCTCGAATCGCGACATCGGCACCAGCCGCTGCGAGAGCGATCGCACTGGCAGCACCGATCCCACGCCCGGCTCCGTTGACGAATGCAACCTGGCCATCGATTCGGAACATCTCGGCAACGCTCATCGTGTCGGCTCCAGCCACCGAGAGAGCGATTCGATGACGCAGATCGGTTCGCTGCCATCGACGTCGGTACTGACCGTGATGATCATCCGAGTCTGGATGCCACCTCGCACCTCGATCACATCGACCAGGGTCGCTTGCGCTCGGACCCAGTCGCCGGCGACGAGCGGTGGTCCGAATCGGACTGTCTCGGTTCCGTAGTTGATGCCCAGCGCGAAGCCGCGCACCTCGACGATCTCGGGCAGGAACATGTTCGACAGCGAGATCGCGAGATATGTCGGATCGCCGGTGCCGGTTGCCGACGCGAATTGTTCAAGGCGCTCGGCGGTGATCTCGATCGCTGCGGACGCCCCGAGATCAGATCCAACCGCAGCGCGCACTGCAGTTTCGCCGTCGAGCACCGTGCACGGCTTCACCGGGGTCATCGCCTTCACCGGGGTCATCGGCTTCACCGGCCGAACCCGTCCAAGATCCGGGACGCATCTGCGATGATCCGTTCGATCAATGCAGCGCACGTCGGCATGTCGTCGATCACGCCGACCACCTGACCGCTCGCCATTACTCCACTGTCGACATGCCCGTCGACGAGTGCCGCCTTGAGCAGCATCGGGGTGTTGGCCGCCATCAGCGTCTGCGCCAGCGACAACTCGCCACTCTTGCGCATCGCCAAACCCTCGCTGATCATCGAGCGCAACGGCACCCCGGTCAGCCGGTGGAATCGCCAGGCATTCACTCCGGCGCGCGGCAGGGCGAGCAATTTGCCGCGCCCGCTCTCGAGTTGAGCGACGAGTTCGGTGTTGAGGACCCGGTGAGGGACGCCGTCGACCTGCTTGCTGACGACGGTGTCGGTGACCGACTTGGCGAGATAGAAGTCCTTGACCGACTGGGGAACGGACGAATCGCTGGTCAACAGGAACCGCGTGCCCATCGCAATGCCGGATGCTCCGTAGGCAAGCGCTGCGACGAGCCCGCGACCGTCGAAGAACCCGCCTGCCGCGATCACAGGAACTCGTCCAGCAACCGCGTCGACGACCTGCGGAAGCAGAATCGTGGTCGGCACGCTGCCGGTGTGTCCTCCACCTTCGCCACCTTGGACCAGCACGGCGTCGACGCCCCACTCGAGCACCTTCTCGGCGTGGCGTTTGGCGCCGATCGACGGGATCACGAGTGCGCCGCCGTCGTGCAACCGTGAGATCAATGACTCTTTCGGCGCCTGGGCGAAGCTCGCGACCTTGACGCCTTCGTCGATCAGCAGCTGCACCCGATCACCGATGTCGGCCGAGTCGGCGCGCAGGTTGACGCCGAACGGTTTGTCGGTACGCGACTTCACGGCGGCGACCGCTGTGCGGAGTTCGGCGAAGTCCATCGTCGCGCTGGCGAGAATGCCGAGGCCACCGGCGTTGGCGGTGGCCGAGACCAGACCGGCCCCGGCCACCCAGCCCATCCCGGTCTGGACGATCGGATACTGCACCCCGACCAGATCGCACAACGACGTTCGCAACGCCGGATGCGGGACGGCGGCCATCAGGAGACTTCCCGGTGGCGCAGGCTGCGAGGGTCGAGTCGATCGATGACAACCTGCTCGTCCTGGGTCGGGATTCTCGACTCGGGGACATCACCATCGACCACCAGTGCGAACCCGGTCGCAGCCTGGACGTCGGCCACCGACACGCCGGGGTGGACACTGCGAATCCGCATCGCATGATCGGGCGTCTCGAAATCGAGCACTGCGAGATTGGTGATCACCCGCGGCAAGCGATGGTGTCGGCGAGCGGTCTCGCTGAGTTGGGCGACGCTGTCGTAGCCGAGTCCACTGACCATGTCGACGTGATCGACGAAAACCTTGGTGGTGTGCTTGGGGATGAAGAAGCTCGTTGCGTGACTGATCGTGTTGCCGGGCCCACCGCGCACACCCAGCAATTGCGCTTTCGGCCGCTCGAACGACCCGATCAGGGCGATGTTCGTGTTGCCGTATCGATCGATCTGTGACGCACCCATCATCACGTGTCGTCGCCCCGACCAGACCGTGTCGAAGACGCTCCGAAACGGGATCCATCCCTCGATCACCTTGTCGGTGCTGCCGATCGGCAGTTCGTTGCCGACGAAGAACGCCTCACCGTCGCTGACCAACAGATCTGGCTCGAATGTGCTGCGTGCGGTTCGCGCGCCGAGCATCTGAATCGTGCCCATTCCGCTCGCGAAGATCTCGCCGTCGCCGCGGAATGCTTCCGCGGCAGCGATCACGACAATGTCCGCCAACGATGCGGACTGAGTGCCCCTTCCGCTCATGACTCGCTCCTCCAATTGGTGACGGCTGCCTGGTAGTCGGCCTCTGATCCGGCCAGGAACCGCCGTTCGAACGCAGCCCATTCGCCAGGGTCTGCTGCTGCTGTGGCGTATGCCTTTTGGAACTTCTCGTCGCGGCCGTAGTCCGGCTCGCAGGTTGTGAAGTGGGCGC
>JBDSDH010000180.1:0-4531 GCA_039920665.1 Ilumatobacteraceae bacterium | reverse complement strand
AGTACTGCCACGACACCTCGCCAAGAAATCGGCACATCGGCGTCGACTCCGTGCGGCGGACGAACCTCGAGCGTCATCTCGTAGATCGGAACCTGGTTCGTCGACCCGCCGAGTCGGAGCAGCATCGTTGTGCCCGTGGCGACCGGGTTGCCACCAACGTTGAGAATGTCTGCGGCGATGACAGTGATGGGACCACCGGTATCGAGAACTGCTTGGAACGTGGCCGGCGTTCCAGGCGTCGACACTTCCACCACCGCCCGCAGCACAGGATGAGGACTTCGTCCTCGGCCTTCCCCGAAATCCGTGTAGTTGTAGAGCCACGGCTCAGCCAAGCCCGTAAACCACCGGCTCGCCTGGAACCGGCGCACGCATGATCGACACCCCTTCGATTCCGTTGGCATCGACGATTTCCATGAGCGCCTTGAGCGTGTCGGCATCGTGTCGCACGTGGTCATTCTCGTCGAGCGCAACCCAACGTCCAGCCCAGTTGGCGAGATCAAGTGTTCGGACCATCCCGTTGACCGTACCAGCGCGGTGGGTCCCGATGGTGCTGCGGCGTGTCACAGGCACGACCGCCAAGGCGCCGCTGCTGTCGAACGTTCTACGCTCCTGGTATGACGATGATGAGCTTTCGCGTTGACGAGGACGAAGCGATTCGTACTCAACGGTGGGCCGAAGCAATCGGCGTCGAACGATCGGAACTGCTGAGAGATGCCTTGCACCGGCATCTCGCCCAACTTGACGCCGAGCATGACATTCGGACCTGGATTGATCAGCCGCTGAGTGAGCCCGAGTCGACGCTCGCCGAGATCGCCGGCTGGGGACCAGCCGAGGATTGGTCGGACTGGATCGATGCAGTGGGGTGACATCCAGTTCGCCGACCGATAGATACTGAAGCGGCGCCTGCCTCTCGGTGGTCGAAGGACGCTCGCGCTACGCCTGAAGACGAGCAGCCGCGTCCGACACGGCAGCCTGAACATCCTCGAACTCTTCCCGCGTATCCGACCACGTGCGGCTCGTGTGCACCATTCGCTTCGCTTCGCCAAGGGTCACATGCAGCACAGCGCGGGTGACCTTGATCGACTCGATCGGCGAAAAGCCATCGACGCGAAGCTGTGCAAGGACGTGGTCCCATGCCTCCTGGTCGAGAGAACCCCCAGCTGTGATTCGCGTCTGGCTCATGGTTGCTCCCTCCGGAAACGGATGACGGGCTTCACCGTACGACCCGTCCGCACCCTCATCGCGCGGTCAGGCTGCGGTGACCTCGACGGGGATGCCGTTGAGGGTGCAGTTGCCGGACAGGTCGTCGAGTGCGGCGTCGTCGGTGAGCACGTTCGAGTTGACGCCGGGCTTGGTCTTGGCCGTCTGCATCTCGATGCCCTCCGCGTCGTAGCCCCAACCGTGCGGCAAGCAGACCACGCCGGGCATCACTTCGTCGGTAATCTCGACCGGCACCACAACCTTGCCGACTCGTGACTGCACGGTGGCCGAACCGCCGTCGACCAAGCCGAGCCGCCCGGCGTCGTCGGGGTGGACCTGCAGGGTGCAGTCGGTCTTGCCCTTCGTCAGGATGCTCAGGTTGTGCATCCACGAGTTGACGGTCTTGAGCTGGCGACGGCCGATCAACACCAACTGGTCATCCGCTCGATCACCGAAACGAGAGCGCATCGCAGCGAAGTGTGCGGCGAAGCGCACCATGTCGTCGACGATCGGTTGCGGGGCGAGCTCGACAGTCCCCGACACGGTCTTGATCGCGTCCGGGAATCGCGGCACGAGTGGACCGAAATCGGCACCGCTCGGGTGCTCGTCGATCAGCTTGCGCAGCGTCAGCCCGTCGGGATTCGCACCGAACCCGTCGCCGTGCTGGCCGACCCGCAACCGGAAGTCGATGATCTGCTCCGACCATGTCCACGCCGCCAGCGCGTCGAGAATCTCGGTCCTGTCACGACCGTGAATGGGCGACGATCCGCGCCCAACTTCTGCGTCGACGAGTTGCTCGATCATCTGGGTGTGAACGACCACCGGATCGGTGCCGACCAGCTTGCCCTGGATGACCAGTGCCAGACGGCTCAAGATCTGCTCCTCGCTCGGGGCGTCTGTCTCGAACACCGCCGGCGAGTACTTCGCGAACGAACGGATCATGTTCGACTCGAACGAAAAGTCGTAGTGACTGCGCTCGAGCGCCGACGTCGGCGGCAGGATCACGTGCGCATGCCGAGCCGTGGCGGTGACGTACGGGTCGACCACGACCAGCAGATCCAAGTGTTGCAGCGCCTCGTCGATCCGGTCGCTGTTTGGGAACGATCGAACCGGGTTGCAGGCCAGCACGAACAGCCCCTTGATCGCTCCCTCGCCTGGCGCGGTGATCTCTTCGGCCAACGTCGCCGCCGGGAGTTCACCCTTCACCTCGGGACGACCAGATGCTCGCCCCGCCCAACGTCCAAGCGTGAAGCCACGACCACCCGGGGCCGACGGCGCCATGTTCTGCGTCGGCGCACAGTTGAACATGATGCCGCCCGGCTCGTCGAGGTTGCCGGTCAACACATTGAGGACATCGGTCGCCCAACTCGCGATCGTGCCGAACTCGACCGTGTGCGCCCCCATCCGCGCGTACACCGCAGCAGTCGGAGCCGCAGCGAGTTCACGAGCGATGCGCCGCGTGGTCTCGGCCGAGATTCCGCAGTGATCAGCAACTGTCTCGGCGGTGTAGGGAGCGGTCATCTCACGGACCTCGTCGACACCGCTCACATGCGGTTCCAGCCGGCCGATGTCGACCAGGCCTTCGTCGAACAGCGTGTTGATCAGAGCCATCAACCAATACGAATCGGTGCCGGGAACGATCGTGAGATGCTCCGTCGCGTTCTCCGCGGTCTTGGTCCGACGCGGATCAACCACCACGAACGTTCCCCGCTCGCGGATCGCTTCGAGCCGCCCTGGCATGTCCGGTGCCGTCAGCAAACTGCCGTTCGACACGTACGGATTCGACCCGAGCATCAACAAGTAGTCGGTGCGATCGAGGTCCGGCAACGGGAACATGTCCGGCCGACCCCACATCAGACCAGCGCTGACGTGCTTGGGCATCTGATCCACCGTCGACGCCGAGAAGATGTTCGTGCTCGCCATTGCGGTCAGGACCGGGCGGACATAGAGCTGTCCACCGAGATTGTGCGTGTTGGGGTTACCGAGCACCGCGCCGAGCGCCTGGCGACCGTGGGTCTCGACGATCGGACCGAGCCGCCGCTCGATCTCGGCAAAGGCTTCATCCCACGTTGCTTGCTTCCAACCGTCCTCGGTGCGAATCCGCGGTGACGTGAGCCGATCGGGGTCCTCGTGCAACTGCTTGAGGGTGGAACCCTTCGGGCAGAGGAAACCCTTCGAGTACGGGTCGTTCATGTCGCCACGGATCCGCAGCACCTGATCGCCCTTGGTCGTGATCTCGAGCCCGCAGCACGCTTCGCACAATGGACAGGTGCGCTGGTGTGTCACGGTCAGCGCAGTTGCGTCGTCGAGCTCGGCGACTATGGCCTCGGTGACCGCAGTGGCATCGGTGAGCTCGGCGACGGTGGCATCAGTTGCATCGATTCCCATCGCGGCACTGTACGCGACCGGGCGAACGGGCGTCATCCCGACGGTTCAGGACAGCGGTGTTTGTTCGTACCTGCGGTCGTAGTTGCATCCGCCGATCATCCAGATCTGCCAGTACGGGTTCACCGGTCCCCCGCCGTACGGGTGGATCTCGAAGTGAAGGTGAGGGGCGACCGCGTTGCCGGTCGAACCGACGGAGCCGATCACGTCGCCGGCTTTCACTTTCGAGCCGACCGAGAGTCCGCTCGAGAAGCTGGAGAGGTGCGCATAGAAGAAGTAGGTGCCCGTCGACGTGGTCAGCCACCACGCATTGCCCGAGCGTGACGAGTTGATCGTCTGTCGGGTGAGTGTGCCACTTGCAGCGGCGATCACCGGAGTACCAGACGGCGAGATCAGGTCGACGCCGACGTGGAGTCGACCGCCACCACGGCTCGCCTGCCACGAGTTGGCGAACCGGCAGGCGCCTCGGACAGGCGTGGCGTCGAGCAGGACGCCCGGAAGATCGCGACCGAACCCGACTTCGGGTAGGCACAGACTCTGCCCGGGGAAGATCAGCGAAGACCGCTTTGCGTCGTTTGCTGCGACGAGCGCATCGATCGGCACTCCGGTCGAACGGGAGATGACGTACCAGCTCTCGCCCTTGCCGACTGTCCGCTTGGTGACACAGGCCCGAGCGGGAGGTCTCGTCGTGATCGTTGTCGGCGCGGCAGTTGCCGGTGCGGCACCGGCCGGGAGACACACAGTGTCGCCAGGACGCAGGACGGTGGTCGCTTTCGCGTCGTTGGCGGTGAGCACAGAATTGATTGACACGCTCGCGGTCTGCGAGATCCCGAACCAACTGTCGCCGCGCACGACAAGGTACTTCGACGCACAACCAGCCTGCGATGCGGTCGGCGACGGGGCCTTGGCACCGTCGGGCAGGCACAGCACGTCCCCCGGAAAGATC
>JBDSDH010000179.1:0-3109 GCA_039920665.1 Ilumatobacteraceae bacterium | reverse complement strand
GAGCGAACATCGGCGGATCGAACTCTCCGACTCGAACCGCCGGAAGGAGTCGAGCCGATTCGAGGGTCGGGCCAATCGCTGCAGCGAGGGTCCACGGGTCCATCCCCGGGACGAAGCTCGACGGGATCAGGACGTTGCGGAAGCCGAGGCGGTCGGCCGTGGTGATCACGTGGCGGTTGTAGTCGAACGTCGCCAAACGACTCGGATCGGTGACACCGAGCCGAGCGGTGTCACCGAAACACGACGGCGCGAACCATGAGATCTCGAAAGCGTCCGCTGCCATCATCAGCCCTTGCCGGCAGCCTTGAGCAATCGGTCGCGAATCGCATGGCCGAGCCCGATCGGTTGCGGCAGCACTGCGACCAGCGTGTCCAATCCCCGTTCATCGGCGGCGCGGAGCCAGACATACAACTGGCGAGCTGCGGTGACCAGATCGGCGGTTGGATCGAGCACGTCCACCCGTTGACCGGCAGCGGCCAACACCGCCGATCGCTCGTCGGCGGCAACACGCGATTCGACGACTTCGACGGCGCATCCCGGCGCATAGTGAGAAGCGAGCATCCCGCTCGCCCGACTGGGCCCGCTTGCACCACCGAGGTCGCCGAGCAGGGCTTGGATGGTCTCGTTGTCGATGCCGCCCGGGCGCAGGATCTGGGGCGGGTCGACGGTGCAATCGACGATGGTCGATTCGACGCCGATCGGGCTGGGCCCGCCGTCGAGCACGTAGTCGACTGCGGAGCCGAGATCAGCCTGCACATGTGCGGCGGTCGTCGGCGAAACCTGTCCGAACCGGTTCGCAGACGGCGCAGCCAGCCCGCCACCGAACCGGCGCAGCAACTCGGCGGCCATGGCATGAGCCGGCACCCTGATGCCCACCGTGTCTCGGCCACCGGTGACCACCGCCAGAACGTGGGCAGCTTTGGGAACCAACAAAGTCAACGGGCCGGGCCAGCATGTCTCGGCCAGGAGCGCTGCAGCCCGAGGCACCGAACTCGCCCAGTTCGCGAGCTGATCAGCCGAGGCGACGTGCACGATCAGTGGATGATCGACAGGTCGTCCCTTGGCTGCAAAGATCCGTCGCACGGCCTTCTCGTTCGACGCGTCGGCGGCCAACCCGTACACCGTCTCGGTCGGCAGGCCGACGAGTCCGCCGTCGCGCAGGACCTCGATCGCGCGATCAATGGGATCGAGATCGGTCGAATCGAGATCAATCATCCGGGGATGGCGATCATCCGGGGATTGCGTCGAGGAACTCCAACGCCGCGTCGATGAAGCCGAAGGCTTCGGGCGTGGCGAAGTGATCCACCTTCTTCAACGTCACCAACTGTGCGTTCGGCAACGCCGCCGCGAGCCGATCTCCAGGGCCGGCGAAGTCGAGATCGCCGATCGCAACGAGTGTCTGGCAGGTCACGCGCTGGAGCTCGTCGGACGTGAATGGACCCTTCGACGGTCGCCGCATCACGGCCGTCAGGGCCTCGATGTCGTTGCCGGGCTGGTTCGCATATTGCAAAAACAGCCGTGAGACGTTGTCCTCGGGATCGCCCTGGCCTTCGAGGGCAGCGACGATCTTGGTCGTGCCGGACGAATCGGTACTGAAGACGTTCTCGCCGATCCCGGCGAGCACCAAGCGGTTGAATCGATGCGGTTCGGACACGGCCAACCGCAACAGCGTCAAGGCTCCGAGGGAAAACCCGACCGCATCGACGGGGTGTTCCGGCAGGGCGTCGATGATGCGGGTCGTCAGATCGGCATAGTCGGCCGGGTCGTGTGGTTTCGGGGCCGCGCCGTGTCCGAGCAGGTCGACGCCGATCACCGCCCGATCGGCGTCTTCCAACAACGCCGTGAATCCGCTCTTCTCCCACGTGTTGCGGAACGACCCGCCCCATCCGTGGACGAGCACGACCGGGGGAAGGGCAGAGGAACCGGCTGCTGCAGTCATGTCAGCGAAGGATAGTCATCTTGTCGATCCAGCCGACCCGTCGTCGCGCGCCGTAGCCTGTTGGGCGCTTCCGCGCCGTGTCCGGCAACGATGCTCCGCGCCAGCGGATCAGACCCCCGAGGTTCTCGCGATGCAATTTCTGAACGAATCCCCGCCGTACGACCTGACCTACAGCGACGTGTTCATGGTCCCCAGCCTGTCGTCGGTCGCCAGCCGGTTCGATGTCGACCTGAGCACCCCTGACGGCCTCGGCACCACGATCCCGGTCGTGGTCGCCAACATGACAGCGGTCGCCGGCCGACGGATGGCCGAGACGGTTGCTCGCCGCGGCGGGCTCACCGTGCTGCCCCAGGACATTCCCCTCGACGTCATCGAGACCGTGGTCAATTTCGTCAAGTCCCGCCACCCGATCTACGAGACCCCGATCACGCTCTCACCCCAACACACCGTCGGTGATGCTCTCGGGCTGATCCACAAACGCGCTCACGGGGCGATCGTGATCGTCGACGACGAGACCCGGCCCGTCGGTATCTTCACCGAGCACGACGCAGCCGGGTTCGACCGTTTCACCCAGCTCCAGAACGTGATGAGTCGCGAGCTGCTCACGATGGAACCAGGCGTCTCCGCCAGCGAAATCTTCGATCGACTGTCCGGCCAGCGGCTCACCGTTGCACCGGTGGTCGACGACAACGGCCGATTGCTCGGCTGCGTCACTCGTAAGGGCGCCTTGCGCAGCACCATCTACTCGCCGGCGCTCGACCATGCCGGCCGGTTGATGATCGCCGTCGCAGTCGGCATCAACGGCGATCCCGCGACTCGGGCCAAGGCGCTCGTCGCGATGGGTGTCGACGTGCTCGTGATCGACACCGCCCACGGTCACCAGACCCGAACGTTGAGGGCGATCGAAGAGGTACGTGCGGTTGCGCCCAATGTTCCGATCGTGGCCGGCAACGTTGTCACCGTGGCCGGAACCAACGCGTTGATCGAAGCCGGTGCCGACATCCTCAAGGTCGGGGTGGGTCCGGGCGCGATGTGCACGACCCGAATGATGACAGGGGTCGGTCGACCGCAGTTCTCGGCGGTACTCGAGTGCGCTGCTGCGGCTGCACGCCACGGCAAGCACGTCTGGGCCGACGGCGGAGTTCGCTACCCGCGCGATGTCGCGCTCGC
>JBDSDH010000178.1:0-2536 GCA_039920665.1 Ilumatobacteraceae bacterium | reverse complement strand
GCAATCGCAACCTTGCACTGATCGGGTTTGCGTTCAGCCGAGGGTATGACGTCTTTCTGGCATGGGCAGTTCTGGTGTACCCCAACGGTCGCCTGCGTGGCCGAACCGATCGCGCGCTCGTTGTGTTCCTCGGCGCCATCACCGTCGCGCGCTCGCTCTCTCGTCTGTTCCTGTTCGTTCCCGCTGACGCCGCCGGTTACGGCACGAGCAACCGTTTCCTCCCGATCGACGACGATCAATGGTGGAGACAGGTCGAGGACTGGCACGCCCATGCACTGATCGCAGGGATCGTGGGCATGCTCATCGTCATCGCACACCGGTGGCTCACGTCGAGCCGCACGACCCGACAGATGCTGTCACCGGCGCTGTTCGCCGGATCAACGCTCGCTGCGTGCGTGTTCTACCAGACCCAGCTCGGTTGGAACAGCGGCGTCGGTCCCGGTCGCGACGTGCGGATCTATTACATCGTGTGGTGGGCCTACGGTGCGTTGGCACTCGCGTTGTCGGTCGGCATGGTCCGTTTGCGCCGCACACGATCGGCTGTCGTCGACGTCTTTTCCGAGCTCGGCCATTCGGCGCCACCGGATCGCCTTGGTGTCGCGCTCGGCCGAGCGTTGGGTGACCCGAGCCTGAAGTTGATGCCATGGTCGTCGGCGGCCAGCGCATACCTCGATCCCTCAGGCCAACCAGTCGAACTACCAGCCGATCGATCGGGTCGCGCGGTGACACTGATCGAACAGGATGGCGAGCCGATGGCGGCGCTCGTCCACGACGCAGGGTTGCTCGAAGATCCCGGACTCGTCAATGCCGTTGTCGCGGCGGTGCGCCTGACGATCGACAACGATCAGCTGCAAGCCGAGCTCGAAGCCCGCCTCGCCGACGTGGCAGCGTCGCGCGCCCGCATCGTCGAAGCGGGGGACAACGAACGAAGACGGATCGAACGGAACCTGCACGACGGTGCGCAACAACGACTCGTCGGCGCTGCTCTTGGACTCAAACTCGCGGGATCACGGCTTGCCGACAGCCCCGACCCGCGCGTCCACGCCGTCCTCGAGGAGGCCGCCTCCGAGCTCACAATGGCGATCAAGGAGCTGCGCGATCTCGCGACAGGCATCCACCCAACGATGTTGACGCAGTTCGGACTGGGTGCTGCAGTGGAGTCCTTGGTCAATCGATCGCCGATCGCGATCGAGCTGGAGGTCGACTTGCCGTGGGAGCCATCGGAGGTCGTTGCCGCCACGGCGTACTACGCCGTGGCGGAGGCACTCACGAACACCATGAAGTACGCCAACGCCACGGACGTGGTCGTTCGCGTGAGAGGTGATCAACAGACCATCGTTGTCGAGGTCATCGACAACGGTGTCGGGGGCGCGACTCTGGGTGCAGGCTCGGGCTTGACGGGCATCGCCGATCGAATCGCTACTGTGGGAGGCATGTTCCGCATCGACAGCCCAATCGGGTGCGGAACACGATTCGAGGTCGAGTTGCCGTGCGGATCGTCCTAGCCGACGACCACGTTCTGCTTCGCTGCGGCATCGCCGAACTGCTGACGAGCGCGGGATTCGACGTCGTCGGTCAGGCGGGAGATGTCGAGGAACTGTTTCCGGTCCTTCGCAGTACGAATCCCGATGTGGTGTTGCTCGACATCCGCATGCCTCCGACACATTCGTTGGAAGGGCTGGAGGCCGCCCACGTAATCCGGGCCGAGTTCGGTTCCGCGATCGGCATCATCCTGCTGTCGCACTATGTCGAGACCCGGTATCTCAGCGAACTGTTGCGCGACGGAGCGGGCGGAATCGGTTACCTGCTGAAGGATCGCATCCTCGATGCCGACGAGCTGAGTGATGCCATCCGCCGTGTCGCAGCAGGCGGCTCGGCTGTCGACCCACTGGTGATCCAACAGTTGCTCACCCGCCACCACACTGGGCTCGCGGCGCTCACCGGGAGAGAGCGTGAGGTGTTGGCGGCGATGGCAGAAGGCCGGTCGAACCAGTCGATCTCCGAGCTCTTGCACATCAGCGACAAGACCGTCGAGTCCTGCACCAGCCGCATCTTCACGAAGCTCGGTCTCGCCGGTTCCTCCGACGATCACCGCCGCGTCAAGGCCGTATTGGCGTTCCTGAATGCGACGCGCTGATCTCCATCGACCGACGGTCAAGGCGTGTGCGTTGCGATCGTCGAGTTCGGTACGATCCCCGATGATCGAGCGACCTGGTCGCTTCCCCGCTCCACACAGTCGTCACTCTCAGTGTTGACGAGCAGGAGGCTCTCATGTACCAACCATGTACCAGCACAGCGGTAAACCACGGGGAACAGCGGGCACCCACGCCGGCCTGGAAGTCGCCGCTGAGCAGGCACAACACCCGTCTACCACGACCCCCGGAAACCGCGACCATATCGCTCATAACCCGAAGGTCGCAGGTTCAAATCCTGCCCCCGCCACTCGATGAAATGCCCGGAAACATTGAGTTTCCGGGCATTTCTCGTTTCGGCGTCGAGAGTCGTCTACCGGGTTCGTCTACCGGTCCGGTAGACG
>JBDSDH010000177.1:0-5982 GCA_039920665.1 Ilumatobacteraceae bacterium | reverse complement strand
CCTACAAGGCTGCGACGGACAACCTCGGCTCTGGCGCCCCGACCGTCATTCTGGTCAAGACGATCAAGGGTTGGACGCTCGGTTCGGCGGTCGAAGGCCGCAACGCCACCCACCAGATCAAGAAGCTGAACGCCGATCAGCTGAAGGTTCTGCGCGACCGGTTGTACTTGCACGACGAACTGCCCGACAGCGCGTTCGAGGACGGCAACATGCCGTACTACAAGCCGCCGGAAGACAGTGTCGAGTATCAGTACATGATGGAGCGTCGTCGTGCGCTCGGCGGCAGCCTCCCCAAGCGCACCACCCGGGTCCGGCGCCCGATGGCGCTCCCCGACGAGTCGGTGTTCGTCGAACTGCGCAAGGGCAGCGGCACCCAGGCCGTCAGCACCACGATGGGGTTCACCCGTCTGCTGCGCAGCTTGGCCCGTGACCCCGAGTTCGGTGAGCGGGTCGTACCGATCATCCCCGACGAAGCCCGCACGTTCGGCATGGACGCGCTGTTCCGCGAGCTGAAGATCTACGCCGCGCAGGGTCAGATGTACGAGCCCGTCGACCACGACATGTTGTTGTCGTATGCCGAAGCGAGCGACGGTCAGATCCTCGAAGAGGGCATCACCGAGGCCGGAGCAATGTCCAGCTTCATCGCCGCTGGTACGTCGTACGCGACCCGTGGCGTGCCGATGATGCCGTTCTACACGTTCTATTCGATGTTCGGTTTCCAGCGCATCGGTGACTTGATCTGGCAGGCAGCCGACGCCCGCACCAAGGGCTTCATGATGGCTGCCACCGCCGGTCGCACCACACTGCTCGGCGAAGGCTTGCAGCACCAGGACGGTCACAGCCTGGTGCTTGCGAGCACGGTTCCGTTCGTGCAGGCCTACGACCCGGCCTTCGCATACGAGGTCGCTGCGATCGTGCACCTCGGCATTCAGCGGATGTACGGCCCGGCCAACGACGACGTCTTCTACTACATCACCCTCTACAACGAGAACTACGTGATGCCGGCGACGCCGGAGCGCGACGGTATCGACGCCGAGATCATGCGTGGCATCTACCGCTGGCAGGAGGCTCCCGAGGCCAACGTCAAGGCGACGTTGCTGTTCTCCGGCTCGGCCCATAGCGCCGTACGTGAAGCTGCCAATGAACTCCTGACGCATTACGGGGTGGGCTGCGAGTTGTGGTCGGCGACGTCGTACAAGGCATTGCGCGAGGACGCCCTGGCCGCCGAGCGTTGGAACCGGCTGCACGCCGACTCCGCACCGCGCATTCCACTCGTCACCACACTGTTGCAGGACAGCCCAGGCCCGATCATCGCCACGACCGACTTCATGAAGATCGTCCCGGAGCAGGTTGCGCGGTTCTTGCCGAACCGACAGTTCGTACCGCTGGGCACCGACGGAATGGGTCGCAGCGACACACGCGAAGCACTCCGTCGCCACTTCGAGGTCGATGCCGCCCACGTCGTGGTCGCGACGCTCGCAGCGCTTGCCAAGGAAGGTGCGGTCGAGCAATCAGCGGTCAAGGACGCAATGGCCCGCTACGACATCGATCCCGAAGCGGTCGACCCCTACCTGCAATAGATTTGGGCTTGGAGGCGGCGGCAGTCGTCAACAACCAATTGTGTGGGCTTTGCCCCGCCAGACGTGGCAAATCTCGCATCGTTGCCCATTCCCAGCGAGCCGAGTGGCCATCAGCGCCGCACCAAGCGGTACGCAATCGAAGCAGTCACGGAACCGAGTGGCCATCAGCGGGTCCTGCGGGGTGGAGCCAGTGTGGGATCGAGCCAGTGGTTACGTAAAGAAGGCAGAGGTGAGGAGCCGCGGGTAGATCGGACAACGATCAGTCGTGAAGGGAACTGCGGAAGTCCCTACGCCCACCAACCATTGATGTCGATGACCACGTGGGCGTTCGAGGACACCATCACGCAGAGTTGGCCGCTGGCCGACAGTGGCATCTGGGCGCCGTTGGCGATCGCATCGGCGGCGGCAAAGTTGACCGTCGACGTCGTCGGCTGGACGCCGCACGGCCATGCCGACAAGTACCCGGAACTGGCTCCACCGGTGACCGTGAAGTTGGCCGAGACAGCCTGTGCATTCGAAGCAATACCGCGTGATCCAGCGACCTGGATCACGAGCACATTGCCGGCGGCGAGGGCATTACCGGCCAGACCGCCGTTCATCTCCGGGCGGTTGCGGTCACGGGTGTCGGTCAGCCGGAAGGGTGTGGTTGAGGTGAGCTTCAGCGTGGCCGATTCGGCGACGTACCCGGTGATGTCGACCACCAGATCGACGTCGACCGAGGTGTAGAGGCAGACGGTTCCGTCGGCGGCGACCGGGGCAAGCACGACGTTCGGCTTGACCTGGCCGGGCACTGGGTTGAGGCTCGATGTGGTCGGGCGGGAGACGTCGCACGGATATACCGTGACGTAGCCACGCATGGCCGGATCGACGCTGGTCACGTTGAGGCTGACGACCTCAGCACCGGTCGGGACACCGGCAATGCCTGTCACCCTCAACGGCGTGACGGTGTTCGCTGCTCGGCGGCCGATGTCGATGCGTGTGTCGAGCAGTCGAGCGGGCGTCACCGACGCAAAGCGGCCGTTGCCGCTGGCGGCGTAGTAGCCGTTGACATCGATGATGAGATCGGCGGCGACGCTCGAGTACACACACAGTCCGCCTCGGCTGTCGAGCGGGACACTGGCTCCGTTCGGCACGGCGTCGCCGGTACCGAAGTTGAGGGTCGACACGACCGGGCGATCTGCCGAGCAGTTCCACACGGTCAAGTAGCCGCCACCGGACGACTCGGAGATGGTGAAGTTGGCGCTGACGGCCTCGGCACCTCCGGGAACGCCACCCCCACCGGCGATCTGAATCCGTTTGCCGAGGCCCCCGACCAACCGGGTCGCACCCATGTCGGATCGGGTGTCGACGATTCGGGACGGAGCAACAGGCTGCAGCGTCGCCCCGCCTTCGGTGCCGAGCGGAACGGTGATCGAGACGGGCAGGATGCCGGTCGCTGCGGTCGGGTCCACGGTGAAGCTCCACGAGACGGTCCGGGCCGAGGTGGTCACGGTCACTGCGTGGGTGCCATTGGCGAGCGGAGTTCTCGGCATCACGATGACGGCCTTGTCGCCGGCCAGGATCTGCTGGGACACGCCGGTTGTGTTCGCCGACGACAGGACGCAGGTCTCGATTGGACCGTTCGGGCCCGAGATCGTCGCGGTCGGGTTGCCGGCGAATCCTTCGGGCATCATCGCGATGATGGGCAGTCCAGCAGCGCCGGTCCACCCACAGGCGGTCACCGGATTGGGGCTCTCGGTGATGAACCGGTTGAGGCTGGTGGTGGTGCCATTACCGGGGAACAGAATCGGCTGGCTCAGCGGTGCAGCGGTGCCGAGGCCACTGATCACGTTGAGTGTGGCGCCAGAGCGCCACGGCGTCGTCGCCTCGTTGTCGCACTTCCCGAATCCGACCCGCTGCAGACCGGGGCGAAGCACTCCGATTGCGTGGAACGGGCCGGTCATCCACAATTCGATGTGGGAACGGGCCGATTCGTTGAAGGCGCTGGACACCGCAACGTTGCCGCTGTTGCCGGCGACGTCGCCGTCCGGCGTATAACCAGGCTTACCGGGGATCTCGTCGTGGGCGATGCCGTTCTGGAGCATGTAGCACGAGTGGTTGAAAGCGCCAACCGACAGAGTCGCATCGTCGACGACCGGCGACTGTCCACCCATGGCACGGAAGTAGTTGACCGTGGTCAGCCAGTCCGAAGAGGGATCGATGAACGGGGGACTGGCAGCCGATGCGGGCGACACGGCAACGACAGACAAGACCGCCACGGCAACGACCGACGCGCCCCCCAGGAGACGCCTGGTCCGACTGACTGCATGCACGCGCTGCGGGGCTGTTGTCTTCACGACAGGGACATCGGCCGTGTTCGGCGATCCTTGAAGCATCAGGTGACGTTTCGTCACCGATCATGACCAACTTGACAGAATCTTTAGACAATCAAGACGAGATCCCGGATTTGTTGACAATGTGCCGACTCGTTGATGGAACAGCGGTTCCGGTGTGGATCGTCGATCGGCCGTACCGTCGATGCCGACACGACCTCGTCACTCAGCCAGCGACGGCCAGGGCAGCGTGGGATGCAGGTCGCGCAGGTGGGTCAGTGATTCGTCGACCGACAGGTTGGTCAATCCGATCATCGATCCGGCCTGGACCCGGTAGCGGCCGAGCATCTCGGCCACGAGCACGCCGCGTTCGCCGCGACTCGCGAGCCGCAACCACATCTCCCAGTCCTCCCACCCGAACACCAGTGGGTCGCCGAGTCGGTACCCACCGAGCGATTCGAGCACGGATCGGCGAATCATCGTCTGGGCGTCGATGTAGTTGGCTGCGCACAGCCACGCCGGGCTCCACGCATAGGCGCTGAGCAAGCCGGCCTTGGCGCCGAACTGTTCGAGCGCGGCGTAGGCGAACGACGCGCCAGGATCATCGTGCAGTGCGTCTGCGAGGCGCGACAGGCAGGTCGGGTAGACGAGGTTGTCGGCATCCATCACCATCACCAGGTCGGCTCGGCACGCGGCGACACCGGTGTTGCGGGCCGCAGCGAGACCTTCGTTCGCGTCCTTGGCGAGCAGCACCATCGCAGCGTCGGGGTGGGCGGCGAGATAGTCCATCGCAACGGCCCGGCTGTTGTCGGTGGCGTGATCCTCGACGATGATGACTTCGACGCTCACATCGTTGCTGGCGAGGATGCTGTCGAGCGTCTCGGCCACGAGGTGTTCGTAGTCGTACAGCGTCACCATCACCGAGACATCGGGCAACCGGGTGCCGGGAATGGTCGAAGCCACGTACGCCGGCGTTTCGGTGCGGTGGATGTGCTGTTCGGTGCTGTGATGGAGCAGGGCCCGCACTGCCTCCAACCGCCGCAGCGTCTCGCTCTCGCCCAGCACGACCTGCTTGGCCCGGCTGAGCACCTCGGCATACGGGCGAAACGCGCCGAGCCGCTTGGGTCCTTCGGCGCCGCCCTCACGAAGCCGCCACGTGCCTCGTGCATGGGCACCGCTCGCAACGTGCTGCTCGAGCCGAGGGAGTACCTCGGCTTCGATCATCGCCAGCGCAGGGGCAAGCGATGCGGCGAGCGGCAGCTCCACGGTCACGGCTCGCCGCGCTGCATCGGCCATGGCCTGGAGGCGATCAGGATCACGCAGTAGTGCGTCGAGCGCGTCGGCCATCTCGTCGATGTCGACGCTGACGAAATGCACGCCTTCGACGAGTGGTTCAAAACCTTCCGATGGCTCGGTGATGACGACGCAACCGTTGGCCATCGTCTCCACCATCCGCACCCATTCGAAATAGGCCGGAGCGGCTGCGCCCGGTGGCAGGTGGGTGCTGCGATCGCGGTGGATGTTGATCAGCACTTTGGCCGTGCGGAGCAATTCGAACTTCTCCTGGCCGAACACGACGCCGGGACTGTCAGCGCTGACCGGCTTGTCGAACGGGAACAAGCGAAGGTCGCTGCGTCGATTCCACATCGTCGACGCGAGACCGGCGAGTGCGGCGCCGCGACGTGGATCGAGACTGCCCATGAACAGCATGTCGACGTCTCGATCGGCCGCCCTTCGATCGTGGCAGATGCCGGTGACCATCGATGGCACGGCGCCGAACGGCAGTCGATAAGCGTCGACCCCGAACTGGCGCAAGGCGGCCGTGCCGTGGTCGTTGATGTCGAACGCGATCAGACCGCGCTGGCTGGCATCGAGGGAGAGGTGGAACCACGGCGTGTTCGGCTGCTCGGTGCAGATCGACACACTGGCGGCTGCAGCCTGCTTCAACGCCGCGACCGGTTCTTCGGACAACACGAAGAACTCGTGCGGCGCGATGACGAGGTTGATCGACCCGTCCACGATCGGCAGACGATCGGACACCACGGTTGCATCACGACCGAGTTCGGTTGCAGCCTCAGCGAACGTCGTCG
>JBDSDH010000176.1:0-12865 GCA_039920665.1 Ilumatobacteraceae bacterium | reverse complement strand
CTTGGTCAGTTGCTTCGCAACGTCGACCTGGTGCGGAGGAATCTCAATCCGGCGTTGACCGTCAGCACCATCGTGTGCGTGATGTACGACGCTCGGACGAAGTTGGCCGATCAAGTCGTACGCGAAGTGCGTGAACACTTCGGGGACAAGGTGATGCGAACGGTGGTACCGAGAACGGTTCGATTGTCCGAGGCACCCAGCTTCGGCCAGCCGATCATCACATTCGATTCGTCGTCACGTGGAGCAGTTGCCTATCGGATGGTTGCGAAGGAGGTGAGTGCTCATGGCTCGGCTCGGGGGACTCGGTAAAGGGCTCGATGCTTTGATCCCCTCGGATCTCGATCGTCACGAACCACAGCGGGGGAGTGGTGACAGTGGTCAGTCGGGAAATGAGGGGGGAGTGGGCAACGATGCGCCACGACTCGCAGAGCTACCCATCGATTCGCTGTCACCCAATCCCAACCAACCCCGTGTGCACTTCGACGAGGAGACGCTCGCCGAATTGGCGGCATCGATCCGCGAGATCGGTGTCCTCCAGCCCGTGCTGGCGCGACCCATCGGCAACGGTCAGTTCCAGTTGGTCGCCGGCGAGCGGCGATGGCGCGCTGCCCGTCGTGCCGGGTTGACGACGATTCCAGCGATCGTCCGGATGACGGACGATCTCAATTCCGTCGAGCAGGCATTGGTCGAGAACCTTCATCGCCAAGATCTGACGCCGCTCGAAGAGGCCGCAGCCTTCCAGCAGCTGATCGAGGACTTTCACCTGACCCATGAGCAGGTCTCAACCCGAGTTGGAAAGAGCCGGTCGGCAGTCACCAACACATTGCGGCTGATGTCCCTCCCACCATCGATCCAGCATCTGCTCGCCGATGGACGTCTGTCCGCTGGTCACGCACGAGCACTGCTCGGCAGTCCCGAACGACCATTCCAGGAATACCTTGCGGCGCGAGCGGTCGACGAGGGCCTCTCGGTCCGAGCGGTGGAGGAGGCGATCCGTGACCGTCAGGCGGGGGGTGCCGGCGGACCCGACGGCGGGCGTCCGCCACTGGGTGTGACGGGCGTCACGACGCAACACGATGGTGCTGGCGTGTCACCGATCACCCGACTCCGACCACCCGGATTGCTCGAATTGGAACATCTGCTCGCCGAACACCTCGACACCAAGGTTGCCGTGTCGATGGGTGCCAAGCGGGGCAAGGTGACGGTCGAGTTCGCCGATCTCGAAGACCTCGAACGCATCTACCGACAGATGGTCGAGCCGGTCGAGCCACCACCGAGCTGACGATGCACAGCGACTGACCGATGTCGCGGCGCGCGGAAAGTGAATGCGGTCAAGGCTCTGAGCAGGTCATTCAGTCGGTCAAATCGGCATCGTTGTGATGTGCCGATGACTCTGCGCCGTGGATGTCTCACCGTGGACTGCAGCTCGCGCGTGAGGCTTACACACATCATGTGGACACTTCTGTGGATAAACGCTCGATGTCTGCAACAGCCGCGACGTTCGATCTTGGGCATCCAAGGTCGTCGAGGTCTGATCAACCGCTGAGGGGGGTTCCAGCCCATGCTTCGAGGGCATTGCGGATCACGGTGGTGACCTCAACTGACAGATCGACCATCCTGCGAACTTCAGCGACCGAGATCACGACGGCCGGCATCCGAGTCTCGCGCAGCACCTGCAGCCGCATCCCGTGCACTGTCGGGGGGATTGGATCGAGAGAACCCAAGCCGACCGCGATGCGTTCCGACAGCGAGCGGCCTCCGGCCGATTGGAATGTCGGAACCGAGTAGTACGCGATCTGGCTGGTGACCTCGCCAGGTGACCGACCGACAGCGCCGACCGCCGCAAATCCGATGTAGACGTCGGCCTCGAAGTGGTTGGCAGCATCGGCCTGAACTCGTCCGTCGGGTTCATCGACCGAGATGACGATCGCCCCGCAGGCGCGGAGGTCGCGAGCCAGTGCGCGAGTGAGCGCACTGAGGCCACCGAACTGGCCGAGCACAACCCGGAGTCGGCGCAACGATGCCGTTCGCGACTGGATCCGGTCGCGTTCGCGCATGGTGGCAACGCCAGGGCCGGTGCCCGTCTGGCGACTCACCCGATCGATGATCTGGAGTGTTGCCGCACCGCAAATACCATCGACCACCAGGCCGCAGTTGCCCTGGAAGTCCTCGAGTGCATGCAACGTGTGCGGGCCGAAGATGCCGTCGACCTTGCCGCAGTCGAATCCGAGAATGCCGAGATGTGACTGCAGTGCTCCGACATCGTCCCCGCGCAGATTTGGCGCCGTCAGCAGCAGCAGGCGGTCACCGAGACGCCAGGATGCCTCGACCAAGCCGGCCCAGGTGTACTCCCCGCAGACGCCGTCAACGGCGAGTCCACGATCCTGCTGGAACGCCTTCAGAGACGCAGCAGTTTCGATACAGAAAAAGCCCGCCTCGGCGACCGATCCGGGTAAGAACCCGGCGGCACCGAGGCGGCGTTGCAAGTCGCGGATGGGTTCTCCGCGCTGACCTGGGATCAGGGGGAAGTAACCAGAAATTCGTCGAGCTCCTGCAGTAGTTGACCCTTGCCCTTGGCACCGACGAGTCGCTTGGCGACCTCGCCCTTGTGGAAGACCAACAGGGTCGGAATGCTCATCACGTTGAAACGCATAGCGAGGTCGGGATTCTCGTCGACATTGAGCTTGGCAATGGTGACCTTGCCCGCTTGCTCGGTCGCGATTTCGCCGAGAATCGGTGCGATCATCTTGCACGGTCCGCACCACTCGGCCCAGAAGTCGACGACCACGGGAGTCTCGGAAGAGTTCACCAATTCGTCGAACGTGCTCGTGGTGAGAGTGACAATGCCTTCAGCCATGATGGCTTCCTTTCGAGTGGAGCGTAATGCTACCGAGGTCAACACCGCTGGGAGCGTCATCATTCCCCGAACCGACGTGGGCAGGTGGTCGGCCACTGTCGAGAGTGACGCAATCATTACCCACGGTGGTCATCACCCACGGTGGTTCAGTGGTGGGCGTTGGCCTCGAGCCATCGCTCGGCATCGATTGCCGCCATACATCCTGAGCCAGCAGCGGTGATGGCTTGGCGATAGGTGTGGTCCTGCACGTCGCCGCATGCAAACACGCCGTCGATGTTGGTGTACGTGCTGCCCGGGCGAGTGACCAGGTAGCCATTGTCCTCCATGTCGAGCACGCCTTTGAACAAGTCGGTGTTCGGGCGATGGCCGATCGCGACGAACACACCGGTGACCGGCAACAACGTCTCTTCGCCGGTGTTGACATCGGTCACCGTTGCTCCGACGAGCTTGTCGGTGCCGTGCAGTGCGGTGACCGTGGCGTTCCAGAGCATTTCGATCTTGGGGTTGCTGAGCGCCCGGTCCTGCATGATCTTGCTGGCGCGCAGCGAATCGCGGCGATGGATCATCGTCACCTTCGACGCGAACTTGGTGAGGAATGTGGCCTCTTCGACCGCGCTGTCACCGCCACCGACAACGGCGATGTGGTGGTTGCGGAAGAAGAACCCGTCGCATGTCGCGCACGTGGACAAACCGTGGCCGAGCAGGTGCTGCTCTTCGGGGAGGTTGAGCATCAGCGACTGGGCGCCGGTGGACACGATGATCGAATCGGCCGTGTACTCGTCGTCGCGCACCCAGACGTTGAACGGCCGCGCGCCGAAATCGATGGCGGTGGCCTTGGCGGTGATGAACTCGGCGCCGAACCGGATCGACTGCTCGCGGAAGTTAGCCATCAGTTCCGGACCCATGATGCCCATCGGGAAGCCGGGGAAGTTCTCGACCTCGGTGGTGAGCATCAACTGTCCGCCGGGCTGGTCGCTGGTGCTGCTCGGTTCACCCTCGATGACAAGGGGAGCGAGGTTGGCACGGGCGGCGTAAATCGCGGCAGTCAGGCCGGCAGGCCCCGAACCGATAATGATGACCTGGTGGTGGGTCACGCCGGATCCGCCTCGGGGAACCGCTTCTTGAGAACGATCAGGCCGGCGAGGCTGAACACCCCGCCAATGAACAGGTAACCGATCCAGACCGCGTTTGCGTGGCTGGTGAAGATCTCGATCAAGGCTTGCAGACCACGGATCGCGACGACGAGCAGCAGGACCAGCGCGAACACTCCACTGAACGCTGCGACCAGGCCGAACACGACGCCGCGGTAAGCGGTGAGGAGCGGTTTGGTGGTTTTGTCACGGACCTGAGTGACCACCCGCTCGACGGTGTCGGCGAGCTTCGGTGCCCAGTTGGGATCGGAGAGTGGATTACCCGGCATGCTCGGAGCCTAACGGTCCAATAGCTACCCCGAGGTCAACCAGTTGCGACTATCGGTCGCAATTGGTCAGAGGTCGAGGTTGGTGATGACGGCGCAGGTGGCGGCATCGATGATCGTCGCGGTGGTGTTCGCGGGGTCGACGAGGACGAACACCGGGGCTCCCCGGTAGAGCGCAGGTGCCGAGCGACCGGGGGAGTCCGAGACGCACGCTCGCCCCAGCGGAAAGGCCTCGGCCCCGCCCGTGGCGGCGGTGTCGAGTGGGGCCGCAGTCGTGTCCGCGGTCGCGGCCGTCGTGGCGGGGGCCGCTGTGGTTGCCGCTCCAGGAGCCGATGATGAGAGCGCCGAGTCGCTGAACTCGTTCGACTCGATGAACGAGCGCACGTCGCCGGCGGAGTCAAGGACTGCGCTTCTGGCCAGGACGTACAGTGCGGATGGATCGTTTGCTGCTTCAGAGAAGTTCTCCTGGAAGCCGCCACTGGCAGAATCCTGGGCTCCGGAATTCTGGGTTTCGGAACCCGGTGCATCGCCCGCCATCGGCTCGGCACTCTCGCTCACCATCGCTGGTTCGGGCGCCGGCGCGGACTTCGCGGCTTGGTCGGTGGCGGACACCGAGAAGGTTGTGGAATCGGTGGCCGAGGAAGCGGCCGTGTCGTCAGAACCGGAACTACCGTTGATCGCTGCGACTGCGAACACGCCGACGAACGCTGCGGCGACTGCGCCGCCGAGCCAGCGCATCTGGCGAGATCTCCGCTGGTGGAGCGAGACCACCACCGCTGTCCGAGGCGTGACGGGTGTGGGCGACACCGCCGAGCTTGCATCGGTCCAGGACTGATCCGGCGCAGCAGCCGCGGCGTCGAGATCTTCGGTACCGGCCTGGATCTGATCGAAGATCGCGAGTGCGGCAGTGATCGCAGATTCACGAGCGGCGGCCGGCACACCGACTTCGGTCATCCGATCACGAAGGTCGCGGTAGAACGAGACCTCGTCACCGAGTGGGCTCGACGCGGCGACGACGGCGCGCTCGGCGGCCGTCGTCTCGCCGTCGAATGCGGCGCTGGCCAACTCGGCCGGAGGGTTGAGGGGTTCGTCAGTCATGGTGTGGGGAGTTGGCGGAATGCGCCGGGGAATTCATGGTGCGGGTGTTTGACGTTCGAGGTCGTCGGCTTGGTTCCCGAACGTCCTGCCGAGCGATGTCGCAAGCGCTGCTCGTCCGCGAGCGATTCGACTCTTGACGGTGCCGATGGGGATGCCGAGGACGTCGGCGATCTCGGCGTAGTCGAGGTCGCCGACGTCGCGCAGCACGACCGGGATGCGGAAGTCTTCGGGCAGGTCGGCGAGCGCGGCATCGAGCAGGATCCGGTCGCCGATCGAATCGACACGGACACCGGAGTCAGGATCTGCGTGCTCATGTTGGCCACCGTTGTCGCGGCCACCGTCGTCGCGGCCAGTGCTGGCGGTGAGTGGACGGCGTCGGCGACGGCGGAGTTCGTCGAGGCTGGCGTTGGTTGCAATCCGGTACACCCACGTCCCGAAGCTGCTCCGGCCATCGAATCGGTGCAGGCCACGGACGATCGCGATCATCGCCTCTTGGGCTGCGTCGGCGGCATCAGCTTCGTTACCGGTGACGCGCCGACAGACCGCGAAGATGCGGTCGTAGTGGCGGCGCAGCAGCTGATCGAGACTGGCGCGGTCACCATCTCGGGCTGCTGCGACGAGCTCGTGGTCGTCAGGCAGGACAGCGATGGCACGACCCTAGCCAAGCAACGACTGCCGACAGGATCATCGATGCTCGGTCAGGATCATCGATGATCAGGTCGAGGCGAAGCTGATCTCGCTGATCGCGCCCTGGAACGGGAACTTGTTCGAGCAGCCGTTGTCACGGCCGGCCTGGCGGATCAGCACCAGCACATAGCGAGATGCCGACGTCACATCGGCGGAGATCTGTCCGGGGGAGAGCCCATTGGCGAGGCTGACCACCTTGGGGCCCCATCCATCGACCGACGTCGGGGCAATGTCGTCGTCGGAGGCGTACACGTCGATCTGATACGGGCCGCTGTCGACGTCGATCGTGGCGACACCCGTGCCGGAGCCGGACAATTGCAGGACGAGGCCAACACCGGGTCGGCCGTTGAAGTACTCGTTGTCGTAGCAGTCGGTCGCCCACGCCGTCGATTCGTTGCCGTCGATCGCGAGGCTTGCATCCTCGGCATTGTCCGGGTTGCCGTTGCTGGTGGGATTGAAGCTGGTGACACCCACGACCGTGACGGGACCGGTCGATGCGCCGATGGTGGTCTTGCCGGCGATGGATGTGGTGTCGGGGACGAACTGCTCGGGCTTGTTTGCGGAGTCGCGAGTGGCCCACAGGACCAGGCCGACGATGACGGCCAGGATCAGCAGGGCGATGACGAACACCGAGGGCGCCTTGTGCTGCTGGAACTGTTTGGCCGGCACGCCGCGGGGACTGCCGGACGTCGGTGTGCGATCACGCACCGGGGCCGGGGCTTTGATCGGACGTGACGGTCCCTGTCGCGGGGTTGCGCCAGACGCCCGTTCGGTTGCCGACGGCGCACGGACGATCGGCTGGGTGATGCGCTGAGGCGTACCGTCGCGGGTGCCGGGGCCGAGCGGGCTGACGGAGCGCGGGGTGGCGGCGCGGGGCGCGAGATCACGCGGGTCGGGAACTCGCGAGGCGCCATCGCGTGCCGATGTCGGAGCCCGAGATCCGGTTCGACCATCGGCAGGCGCGATCCGGCCGGGGATCGGTGCGCCGCGGCCCGGAGTACCGGTGGTGCGACGAAGTTGCCCGGCCGGCGGGGTCATCGTGGTGGTGCGGTCGTCGACCCCGCTGGCGATGCGCGTGAGGCGATTGCGGAGATCTCCGCCACTGTCGGGACGGTCGTCGGGGTTGCGAGCCAACAACGAGTGGATCAGTTCTGACAAGCCGTACGGCAGGCTCGGGTGAAGCCGGGCGAGGTCGGTGGGATCGCGTTGCAGGCGAGCGAGGGCAGTGTCGGCATCGCTCTCACCCAGGAAGGGCACGCGGCCGGCGAGGCATTCGTAGAGCACCAGACCCAGCGCGTAGAGATCGGCACGGCCATCGAGCTTGCGGCCCCGAACCTGCTCGGGGGACAGGTACTTGGCGGTCCCCATCATCACGTTTTCGCTGGTGAGATCGTCGGTGCTGGCGAGCCCCTTGGCGATGCCGAAGTCCGCCAGCAGCACCCGTCCGTCGGGCGTGATCAGAATGTTGCCGGGCTTGACGTCGCGGTGCACGAGCCCAGCGGTGTGGGCGGCGTCGAGCGCCGAGGCGACGCACTGTCCGATGTGCATGGTGAGTTCGGGACTGAGCCGCTTCTGCTCGTCGAGCAATTGGCGCAGGCTCTTGCCGTTGATCAACTGCATCACGACGGCCTGGCGACCCTCGTAATCGATGGTGTCGTGAACAGCGACGATGTTGGGGTGGCTCAGCCTGGCAACGGTGATGGCTTCGCGCCGAAAGCGCTCGGCGACGACCGGGTCGGTCGCAAGCGTCGATTTGAGGATCTTGACCGCGACTTGACGAGACAGCGACATGTCCGTTGCCAGCCATACCTCGGCCATGCCTCCTTGCGCGAACTTACGCTCCAGGCGATAACGCTGGGCGAGAAGCGGCGGAGGCGGCAGAGGGCTGGTTGGCGAGGGCATGGTCCGTGGACCAACGCTAGTGGTGCGCGACGCCTTCAACCGGTCATTACGGCCGCACGTCCGCCGACGCCTGGAACGCGAGGCCGATCGTGCCCCGACCGGTGTGCGAACCAACGACCGGTCCGATGTTGCCGATGATGATCTCGCCGCTGTAGTGCGGTCGCAGCATCTCGAGGAACTGATCGACGTCGTCGCAGTCGGCCTCGAGGATCGCCAGGTTCTCGACGTTGTCGTAGCTCTGCAGTTTCTCGACCAGGAACGCGAGCGCTTTCTTGCGGGTGCGCTGCTTGCCGCCCTCTTCGACCTTGCCGTTGCGAACCTCGATGATCGGTTTGATCGACAGCACGGAGGCAAGCATTGCCTTGGCTCCGCCGATCCGGCCGCCCTTTTTGAGGTTCTCGAGGGTGTCGACTGCGCCCCACACCTTGGTGCGCGCCGAGAGGTCAGCGGCCATGGCCTTCACGTCATTGAACGAGGCACCACCTTTGGCGGCCCGAGCCGTTGCGAGCACGATGGTGCCGAGGCCCATCGTGCATGACTGGCTGTCGACCACGGCGATGCTGACCTCATCGGACACGGCCCGCGACGCAAGCTCGGCGCTCTGGATGGTGGCCGACAGGCCGCCGCTGAGGTTGATCACGACGATGCCGGTGGCGCCGTCGGCAATGAGTGCTCGATACTCCTGTTCGAACAGCCCGGGCGGGGGAGCAGCGGTTTCGGGCAGCACCGGCGAGGCGGCCGACTTGGCCCAGAACTCTTTGACCGTGAGGTCGCGGCGGTCGATGAACTCGTCGCCGCCGAAGCGGATCGAGAGGGGGACGATGATGATGCCCAACTCGTCGGCGAGTGCTTGGGGCAGGTCGCAGGCGCTGTCGGTAACGATTCGAACGGTCACGAGTCAGAGAGGGTAGTCGACCCGGGACCGTCTTGGTCAGGTTCTGAACCCGACCGGCGAGCCCGGTATTTCGTGGATGTGGGGGACGAGGTCGTGTCGCCGGCGCCGCTCGTGTCGAGCCGGGCGATCGCTGTGGCCGCAGTGATCGTTGAATTGGCGGTGGTCGCGGTGGCAGTGTTCGCTTGTGCGGCGGCAGCGACTGCGGTGCTGTCGATCGCCGAGTCGGTGGCCAAAGCGGCCGCTGCAGCGGCGACGGTGGGTACGCCCGGCTTCGGCCCGGCCGGATGATTGTCGAGCGCGATTTCGGCAGCCCGGTTGCGGCGATTGCGGCGCTGGTTGCGAACCCACCAGGTCATCAACACGAGCGCCATGCCTCCCGTCAGCACCTGGGCCAACCCGGTCAGCGCGTTGACTTGGGCTTCGATCACCGAGTCGGGCGCCATCTGAGTGCCGTCCGGAGCGAGCACTTTGAGGAGAATCGTCGACGAACCATTGGCCTTGGCCCGGACTTCGGCGGTGACGGTGTTGGGGCCGGGTTCCAGCGTGACGACCTGATCGTTGTCGGGGAACTCGATCTTGCCCTGGCTCGCACCGAGATGAATGACGACGTTCAGCGGCTCGTCCCCGAGATTTTCGACGGTGGTGCGCAGGCTGGTCGACTGGCCGTTCATCGTGAATTTGAAATTCGCCGGGCCGACGATCCTGGCCGTGATCTCATCGAACTGGACGGTGATGGCTTGGATGGTCGTGTCGACCTGTTGCTCGGTGATGCTCGACGACTCGAGGGTTTGAATCGTCCGCGACCAGAGGTCTGTACGGCCCTGGTCCTCGACGAGGAGCGATGAAATGGTTTGCTGGCGGGCGCGGATCGCGGCGATTGGTGCGACGCGCGTGGCGAGATCGACCGGTTGCTGATCGGCGAGCGTGATCGCCGAGGGGACCCCGTCCTGCAATTGTGAATCGGTGGCGGCGACGATGTCGTCGACCGAGTCGAACGTGACGGCTCCGGTGGCGTTGGCCATCTGCACCAGCCGCGCGATCCGGTCCGGTCCGAGCACGCCACCGCCTGGCATCTCGAGCACGATCGAATTACGGCTCAAGCTGGGGAAGTCGGCTGCGAGCCAGTCACGCCAGGCCACGAGTTCGGCGGCCGTGTACAACGATGCCATTTCGGGCGACATCGCGGTATTGGTGAGGTGGCGGGTGATCCGGGGGTCCACGACCGAGGCCGGTACCACCGCCCCGTTCGCCAATTGCACGTTGCGGAGCAACGAATACAGGGTGTAGGCCCCGAAGTAGCCCTTGTCGACACCGACCGCGTCGTAGGTCTGCGGTGAGAGCACGACCAGATTGACACCGTAGGGGCGGAGCAACTCGACGCCTGCCGTCGTCAGTGGCTCATGTTCGAGCCAGACCGTGCGAGTCGGGCGCACGCCGACGAGTTGCTCGGTGAGGTCGTCCCCGGCGATGAGCAGGTCGCTGAACAGCGCGGCCTGGTCGGCAGCAGCGGCGGCGGACGGGTCGAGCGGAATGCTCGGCTGGGACAGCATCGTGCTGCGAGCCAGCACGGGTTGCAGTTCCGAGAGGGTCTTGGGATCGAGTCGGGCGAGCACATCGGGGGAGATGCTGACGCTGAGCGGAACAGTGTCGGCGTACTGGCTGAGTTCGGCGATCTGTTCATTGACAGCGTCGGGGAGCGGCGTGTCGGCGCCGGGGATCAGTGGCGGCGCGGTGATCGCTGCCGCGATCGCAACATGGAGTTGCGTGTGGTCTGGATTCGGATCGACCCCGGTGTTGGGTGCTGCACCGCTCGCCGTCGCGGTTGCTGTGTCGGCGCTGGGCGCTGCTGCGTCGAGCCGATCGACGAAGGTCAACAGGTTGCCGACCAGGTTTCCGTCCTGGTCCTGCACGTCGACCGTGACCGGATAGAGGCCTGGACTCGGAAAGTTGAGCGAGCCAGCGGTACGGACGGCACTCGCCAGCGTGGGAACCGTTGTGGTGACGGTTCCGTTCTCGGAAGGGGCCATCGTGGTCGGGTCGATCTCGGCGATGCTGACGATGCCGCCGTATTCGCCGTCGATCGCGTCTGCCAACTCGAGTCGGTCGGCGATTCGACGGTGGACAACGACGGTGATCGTGTCGGTCGAGGTCAGTGCAGAGGAAAGCTGGAACGAGATCGCCAAGGGAGCATTCGCGGCGAGCGCGAGTTCTTGGCTGATCAGGGTCATCGGCTCCGATTCGGCATGTGCGACGGGGACCAACCAACCGCCGAGCGGGAGTCCGGAGGTCGTCAGCAGAACCCCGGCGCAGCACGCGATCGCTGTCGTGACCAAACGGCGCACGGCGAAACGGCGGGTGAGAACGGGCACCAGAGCCCGGTGACTGTGCATGGCGTTGTCCATCATGCCATCGGGTGGGCCGGTCAGAGGTCGCGGAGCGACCGAGACATGACGGCCAGACCCTGGGGCAGCACCCGGAATCCCATCCGTCTGTACAGCCCGAGCGCGACGTCGTTGTCGGTGTGGGTGTTGACGACCGCACGCGTCAGCCGACGTCGTTGCATCCAGACCAGTGAGTCGCAGGCGAGGCTGAACCCGACGCCTCGGCCTTGTTGCTCGGGGTGCACCGCCAACCGTTGCAGGTACCCCGTTCGCTCGGCACGGCCCGAGATGGCGTAGCCGGCGAGGGGTCGCGCGAGATCGTCGCTGTGGATCGTGCGAGCACGATGGGACGGCGTCGCGGTGCAGGTTTCGCCGATGCCATCGACGTCGATCGCCCACTGCTCGCCGAATGCAGCGCGGTCGACTCGGGCCGCCTCGCCTCGTTCGAGCACCTTCAACCGCCGACTGTGCGTCGTGTTCCCGACCGGTGGTCGCCAGCCGACCAGTGACACGTCGAGGAGGCGCAGGGTCTGCAGGGTCTCGAATCCTTGGCGCTGGAGGGTGTCGGCGCCGACGTCGGTGACTGCTCCGGTGCGCACCGAGGTGAACCCGTGGGCGAGCAATTCGCCGAGCCAGACTCGGATGGCCGTACTGGAGGGAACGTTGCCGTGATCGATGAACGTCATGATGGCGACCGATGAGTCATTCCACCACGGCCGCACTCTGGCGCGTCCATCACCACCGTGGAGCACGATCGGCCAGGGGCGATCCGTGGTGACACCGGCTCGTAAACTCACGTCTCAGACGGTAGCGCCGGTGGTGACGACCACTGCGCAGCGGTCGACTTCGGGCCGCCTGACGACGAGGACGGCTCCGACTTCGTAGTGTGGCGTTGTGACCGTGCTGTTCTCCACCCATCCGGCCTATCTCGACCACATCGCCGGCCGCGATCATCCGGAATGTCCGCAGCGCCTGGGCGCCGTCATCGCCGGCAGCCAGCTTGCTGGCGTCGCTGAGGCGTTGGTTGCGCTCGAGCCCGAGCCGGCGCCGATCGAGCTGATCGAGCGTGTCCATCCCGCTGCATACGTGGCCAACCTGATCGCCCTCGACGAGCACGGTGGTGGACGGCTCGATCCGGACACGATGATGAGCGAGGGTTCGTGGACTGCCGCTCGGCTCGCGGCCGGTGCCGGCTTGACCGCGATCGCAGCGCTCGACCGGGGCGAGGCCGATGCCGCGTTCTGCGCGGTGCGGCCGCCCGGCCATCACGCGACACCGACCGAATCGATGGGGTTCTGTCTGATCTCCAACGTCGCGATCTCCGCGATGGCACTCGCCGATCGCGGCGAGCGGGTAATGATCCTGGACTACGACGCGCACCACGGCAATGGCACCCAGGCCGTGTTTCACGCCGACCCGCGGGTACTGTTCGTGTCGTTCCATCAGTGGCCGCTGTATCCCGGCACGGGTGCAGCGAACGATGTCGGTGTCGGCGAGGGACGCGGCCACACGATCAACATTCCAATGCCCCCCGGCGCGACCGGCGAGCACTACCTGCGTGCGTTCGACCAGATCGTCGCCCCGCGCGCTGCAGCGTTCCATCCGACCTGGCTGATCATCTCGGCCGG
>JBDSDH010000175.1:0-5285 GCA_039920665.1 Ilumatobacteraceae bacterium | reverse complement strand
AATCGAGACTCATCTAAGATTTCGTTCATGGCCACCGACCTACCCCGCTCAGTTGTCGTCGACGTTGTGGTCGAGGAGTTCGTGGACCTCGGTCTTGACGGTCATCTCAGGGCTCGCCTCTACGTCGATCAGCGACCTGCGAAGCTGGTGGTCTTCACACTGAACGACCTTGATCGGATACGTTCCGCCGCCGAGACCGAGTCCGAAATCGAAGACATTTGGCGTTCGTGTATCGCTGAGATGCTGGGATGCCTTCGCCTCGAGATGCAGTTCACTTCGATGAAGAATCTGCCGAACCCGGTCGCGCTCGCATCGCATCTTCCCTCGGCGCAACCAATTGCGGATGTTGACCCTCCGCCGTTCAGGGTGCCAGGAACGGTGCTGGCCAGATTCGACGTCGACCAGCGATCCGATTGAACGTAGATCGGCGGTCTGAGCAATGCCCGTTGAAGTCGACGGGTAAGAGGGGCCTTTTGGCCGCGTGATGCGTTGGGGGTGTTGGCGTGCTGACCCCCTTCGCCGTCGTCTTGTACCGAGCTTCCATGTGCTACCCATGTGCTACGGCCGAGATTCGACAACGGACGGCAGCGTACGTCGACTCATCATCGCCCCTCGTCAAGAGGCCCAAGTCGAACGTCGACATACGGCGGCACACGCGTTTAGGCGGTCTGGGGGACAAGGGGTCGCAGGTTCAAATCCTGTCAGCCCGACGGATGAAGGTCCTGGTCAGCGGTTGTTTCCTCTGACCAGGGCTTTGTTCGTTTTCGGCCGGGTGGACGGCTCTACGAACGACGCCACGCCGACCCTGCTGTGGCAGCATCGAGTCATGCGCCGGCTTCTGGTTCTGCTCACCTCCGCTTCGCTCATCGCCGCCGGGTGCAGTGGGGGCGACGACGGCACCTCCGGCAACACCGCACCGCCGGCGTCCGCTGATTCGGTCGACACCGGGTCGACAGTCACTGGGTCAAAAGAAACCCAGTCCACGGAACCAGCCGACACCGACCTGATCGGTACGGCTCCGACCGAGACCGGCCCACCATCGACCGAACTGGCTGCTCCCCAGCCGGCGACCGAAGGCGCCTGCTCCACCCTCGATGAGCGGTCGTGCATGCTGCCGTGGCCGAACAACGAGTACACGATCATCGACGACTCGACCGCGACCGGGCGACGCCTGAGCTTGCCGGCCAACGGTGGCGCAATGAACGTGGACGGAGTGTCGGTCGACTTCGCCGACCAGAACCGAGCCGACGGGTTCTCCCCGGGCTCGGCGGTGCTCGCGTTCATTCCCGACGTCGATCTCGAACGTTCGGGCGTGGCGAACTCGCTCGACATCGGATCGTCGCTCGACGAGGACGCGCCGATCCTCCTCGTCAACACCCAGACCGGCGAGCGGCATCCATACTGGGCCGAACTCGATGCGCAGGCACCGGTCGGTCAGCAACTCTTGGAGATTCATCCGGCTATCGCGTTCACCGAGGGCGTGACCTACAGCGTGCGTCTCGACGGCTTGGTCGACGCCGACGGCGAGCCAGTGAGCGCGACGCTTCCGATGGAGTGGTCGTTCACCATCGCGAGTGCCGAATCGCTCTCGTCGCGACTGTTGCACATTCGAGCCGAAGCCTATGCCCAGCTCGGCGGCGCGTCACCCTCCTTTACCATCGGCGACGTAGTCGACAGCGGCGGCGTACGCACCATCGACGGCACGTTCGACGTCCCGAACTTCCTGACCGGTGACGGCGGACCGGGGAACCACTTCCTGCTCGGCGTAGACGGGCTTCCGGTCCAGTCGACGGACGCGCCGATCTATCCCGCCCGGTTCAGGTGCGTGCTCGGAACCGGAGGCGCTCACCCGGTCGTGCTCTACGGCCACGGCCTGCTCGGCAGCCGGAACGAAGTCGACTTCTTCGCCGGAACCGCACAGCTGCTCGCCGGCTGCGCAACCGATTGGATCGGCATGTCGAGCGAGGACATCCCGACCGTGATCGAGATCCTCGGCGATCAAAGTCGCTTCAACGAGCAAGCAGACCGCTTGCAACAGGCTCATCTCGCGTTCCAACTGCTTGGTATTCTCGTCAATCAACCCGACGGGTTCGCGAGTGATCCCGCGTTCCACGCCGACGACGGCGCGCCGCTCATCACGAACAAGAACACGACGTTTCTCGGCAACAGCCAGGGCGGCATTCTCGGCGGCGCGACGACGGCGATCTCGACGGAGTGGAGTCGTGCCGTGTTGGGGGTGCCGGCGATGAACTACTCACTATTGCTCACGCGTTCGAGCGACTGGCCGCAGTTCCAGGGAGTATTCGACGTGGCGTATCCCGACCCGGTCGATCGGGTGCTGGCGCTGCAGACTTCGCAACTCCTGTGGGATCGCGGCGAGAACCAGGGCTATGCGCAGCACTTGACGTCGGAGCCCTATGCCGGATTCAGCGGCAAGCCGGTGGTGTTGATCGGTGCGTTCGGTGACCACCAGGTGTCGAACGTCGCGACAGACGTCTTCGCCCGAACGATCCGCGTCGGGATCCATCGGCCAGCGCTCCGCGATGGCCGCACCAAGCAGATCAATCCGTACTGGGGCATCAAGGCGCTCGAGGCCACCTCGACCGACAACGGCGGGTACGTGATGTGGGACTACGGCACCGCCGAGTCGCCACCGGTGAACCTGCCGCCGAGCGAAGCCGAGCACGGTCGCGACCCGCATGGTGCGGGATCCAACGAGCCGGGCGTGTTGACGCAGGTGCTCGGCTTTCTGCTGACAGGGACGCTCGACATCAGCTGCGACGGCCCCTGCATCGGCCGTCAGATCGACGACACGTGACGCGCACGAAACGTCGCCAGTCAGAATTTCAGGCCTGACGTTGATGCTCACTTGACACCTCTCGCTGATCGCTGCGGACGTCTCGGCTGGTGCCAGGTAGCGGACCGCCGTAGTGTCACGGAAACGAACCGAAGGGTGTGGGTGATGACGGTGGATGCGGTGGGACCCCGTTGGACGGCCGGGCAGAGCCAATGGCGGCAGTGATCGCAGAGGCCGCGCAGAGCGTCTACCTCGTCTCGCCGGAAGAACGAACCGGGAAGTCGGTCGTTGCGCTCGGTTTGGTGGAACTACTCGCACGTCGTGTCCGCAAAGTCGGCGTTTTCCGTCCGGTGACCCGCTCGAGTGTCGGCGAGGATTTTCTGTTGAAGCTCCTCGTCGAGCACGACGCAGTGGAGCTCAGCTACGAGTCGAGCGTCGGTGTCACGTACGAGCAGGTTCACACTGACCCCGAGGCAGCGATGGCGACGATCGTCGAGCGGTACCGGGCGATCGAGCGCGAGTGCGAGGTCGTGGTCATCGTCGGCTCCGACTACACCGACATCGCCGGCCCGACCGAGCTGACGTTCAATGCCCGGATTGCCACCAACCTCGGCGCACCGGTGCTGCTCGTCGTCAGCGCATTCGAGCGGGCCCCGAACGACATTGCCCAGGTGGTCGAGATCGCGATGGCCGAGCTCGCCCAAGCACATGCACTGACCGTCGGTGTGGTCGCCAATCGCTGTGGTCCGGAGCACCTCGAAGCAGTTCGTCAACGGTTGGCCGGGTTCGGCTTGCCGGCCTGGGCGTTGCCGGAAACGCCACTGCTGTGGGCCCCGCTCATCGCCGATCTGATGACCGCCCTCGACGGCGAGTTGCTGCTGGGGGACGAGGCGATGCTGCAGCGCGAGGCCGAGCACATGCTGGTGTGCGGGATGAACGTCGATCACGTGCTCGAGCGACTCCTCGACGGCCAGCTCTGTATCGCTGCGGGTGATCGTTCGGAAGTCCTCGTTGCCTTGGCGTCTGCTCATGCAGCGGACGGCTTTCCCACGTTGGCAGGGATCGTCCTGAATGGCGGATACCGACCGACCGATTTGGTCATCGGACTCGTTCGGGGGCTCGATGAGCATCTCCCGATCATTCTCACGGCGCACGATTCCTATGAGTCGGCGCGCATCGTCGCATCGGCTCGCGGCATGCTCGGACGGGGTTCGCAGCGCCAGATCGATGCAGCGCTTCGAGTGTTCGAAACATTCGTCGAACCTGATTCGTTGCTGAATGCCCTCGACGTGCCGCGCAGCAGCGTCGTCACGCCGTTGATGTTCGAGTCGATGCTGCTCGAACGAGCGAGGGCCGAGCGTCAGCACATCGTCCTTCCAGAAGGCGATGACGACCGGATCCTTCGTGCCGCATCGGAGCTGTTGGCGCGTGGGGTCGTCGAACTGACGCTGCTCGGGGATGAATCGAAGATCCGAACACGAGCATCCGAACTCGGCCTCGACCTCGGCAACGCCAGATTCATCGATCCGCAGTCGTCCGATCTGATCGAACGCTTCGCCGTCGAATACACCCGCTTGCGAGCCCACAAAGGGATGACGCTGGAACGCGCCTTGGACGTCGTCCACGACGTCTCCTACTTCGGAACGATGATGGTGCACCTGGGCTACGCGGATGGAATGGTCTCCGGAGCCGCCCATTCGACAGCGCACACCATCACGCCATCGTTCGAGATCATCAAAGCGACACCGGGAACCACCACGGTGTCATCGGTGTTCTTCATGTGTCTTGCCGACCGGGTCCTCGTGTACGGAGACTGCGCGGTCATTCCCGATCCGACCTTCGAACAACTGGCCGACATCGCCGTGTCGTCGGCAGCCACCGCGGCGCAGTTTGGCATCGACCCGCGGGTGGCGATGCTGTCGTACTCGACGGGCCGTTCGGGTGCGGGTGCCGACGTCGACAAGGTCAGGGCGGCGACGGAGATCGTCAGGTCGCGGCGTCCCGATCTGTTCGTCGACGGCCCGCTCCAGTACGACGCGGCCGTCGATGCCGCCGTCGCCGCGGCGAAACTACCGGGCTCCGACGTCGCCGGGCGGGCGACGGTCTTCATCTTCCCCGACCTCAACACCGGCAACAACACCTACAAGGCAGTGCAGCGATCGGCCGGCGCAATCGCGATCGGGCCAGTCCTGCAGGGTCTCGACAAGCCCGTGAACGATCTCTCGCGGGGTGCCACGGTGCGCGACATCGTCAACACCGTCGCCATCACAGCGATCCAGGCTCACGCCCTCACGACAGCGCGTTATGCAGGTGGCACAGGCGTTACTGCATGGTGAGTATCGAACGTCACGGTGGTCACTGGTAGCAGTCGTTCGACATCGCTGCGACAGCAGAGACCGGTGCTGTTCGCCAACACCGCTGCCGTACCGGCGGCAACGCCGAATCGCCCCACTTCCACGAGCGATTCGCCGCGACCCAGAGCGATCGC
>JBDSDH010000174.1:0-8028 GCA_039920665.1 Ilumatobacteraceae bacterium | reverse complement strand
GCCTTCGCGATCCGAGGGCGCACCGCCATTGATCCGGACGACACCCGTGCCGACGTCACCCACGCACTCGAGCTGGCCCGTCGATCGACGACCGATCTCGGACTCGCCTACGTCCTGACGACATGTGGAGACGTACTGCTCGAACACAACGACGACTCTGGAGCAGCGCTCATCGTCGAGGCACGAACACGCATCGACCGCTGCCTCGATCCGGGGGTCGCCGGACGCTACCTGGCGCGTGTCGAGTCCCGGCATCATCTGGCGTCGCCCGTGTCGGACACTGAACGCTTCAGCCGGGTCCAGCTGACGGAACGTGAGCTCGCAGTGTTGCGCTACCTGCCGACCAAGCTCACCCAACGAGACATCGCCGCCGCCCTCTACGTGTCGATGAACACCATCAAGACGCACTCCAATGCGATCTTCCGCAAGCTCGGCGTCAGCGACCGTAAGAGCGCCGTTCAAGCCGCACGAGACCGTCATCTTCTCTGACGCCATCTCACGCGATTGCAACGGCCACACGATGCACCGGTCGTGCAATGACGAATGCCGCGCACAGGGCCGCTGCGATCCCACCTAACAGGAACGGGAGCCGGGGCGACGACACGTGAACGACCCAGCCCATCAGCAACGCACCGATCGGGGTACTGCCGAACAGCGCCGTCTGATGCAGTGCCATCACCCGTCCCTGCATCGACGGTTCCGTGGATTGCTGGACGACGACCGTATTGACCGACTGAAACGACGCCGAGGCGAAACCGAGCACGATGCTCATCGCGACGAACGTTCCGTAGCTCGGCATCAGACCGAGCGCGACGATGGCAGCGCCGAACCCTGCCAGAGCGATTCCCAGTGTGCGGCGTGCTTCGGGCTTGATCCCGGCGATGTAGATGCCGCCGAGGATCGAGCCGATCGCACTCACACTCATCACCGCACCGACAGAGCCGGCACCACGGTGGAAGCCGAAGCGAACCATCGACGGGAACGTCGTCGGGAAGTTCAAGGCGACCGCGCCGACGATCGACATCACAATCAGAGGCCTGGCGACCTCCGGATGATTTCGCACGTAGGCGAATCCCTCACGGAGCTTGCCCTTGGTCTGTCCGATCATCGGCCGAGCGACCAGTTCGCTCGAGCGAAGGGCCAGTAGGGCTGCAATGACGATGAGATACGAGGCAGCATTGATGTAGAACCCGACCGTCACCCCGACTGTGGCGATGAGCCCGCCGGCAATGGCGGGGCCGATCAGGCGTGAGACCGAGTTGATCGTTCCGTTCGCGGCGACCGCATTGGGCAGTAGGTCCCGTCCAACGAGCTGGAACAAGATGGCCTGCATCGTCGGACGCTCGATGGCGAGGACGAGTCCGAGCAGGAACGTGAGGGCGTAGATCCACCAGATCGTGGCGTGCCCCGTGGTCACCACGATCCCGAACGTGAGCGCGAGAACGGCAGACGCTGCTGATGTCGCCAGCAGCACACGCCGGTTGTTCAGCCGGTCAGCAAGCACTCCCGCCGGGGCACCCAGGATCAGCATCGGCAAGAACTGCAGCGCAAGGGCGATGCCGAGCTGGTCGCTGCGGTCGGTGAGCTCGAGCACGAGCCACGTGACGGCGAGCGACTGCGCCCAAGAACCGATGCTCGAGATGGTCTGCCCGATGTAGTAGAGCCGGAAGTTCCGGTTGCTGAACGCAGCAAAGCGTCCTGGAACCGCAATGGTCGTGACGTTCCCGGGCGATGGCGCAGACCCGGAAGGAGAAGTGTGAGAGTTCATGCCTGTACCTTGACGACATGGATCGATGTAGGCAATAGTTCTTGCCATGCAGGCAAACTCGACGACGGAATCGATCGACGAACGAGTCCGGCGGCGCCTCCGTGAGCTCCGTCAAGAACAGGGCCTCACCCTTCAGCAGGTCAGCGAACGAGCGAACATCGATATCTCGATGCTCAGCCGGCTCGAGTCCGGCAAACGTCGCCTTGCCCTCGACCACATACCCGGGTTGGCCGCCGCACTCGGCGTCTCCGCCGACGACCTCCTCGGTGGAGCACCAGCGTCCGACCCACGTGTTCGTGGTGAGCCGGTGACCCGAGATGGCTTGACGATGTGGCCCCTCACCAACCGAGCCGCAGGAGGGCTGCGGACGTTCAAAATTCGAATAACCAGTAGACGCCGGCGTCCGCCGCCCCCCTCGGAGCTCCGCGTCCATGAGGGTCACGACTGGATGTACGTACTCGACGGCCGCATGCGTCTGATCCTCGGCGAGCAGGACCTGATCGTCGAACCAGGCGAAGCCGTCGAGTTCAGCACGAACACGCCACACTGGTTTGGGGCAATCGACGGACCGGTCGAACTGATCGCTGTCTTTGGAGCGCACGGCGAACGCACCCACCTCCACGGCTGAAGCATGCGAAGACCCGACATCTCCCATGGGGGTCTCCAGCGGGATCGGAAGCGTCGGGAAATGTAACGCCTATGGCGTGACATTTCGTCACATTTGCGTGTCGTCAGCCGACCATTGGGTGTCGTGGGGCTCGTTCGGTCGAGGGTAGGTGTCGATGCGTTGGTTGGCGGTCCGGTTTGGGTTCGCCTGGTTCATCGACGTTTCTGTTCGTGAATCTGCCACGACTCCGGTTCATTGGCGGCATCGTCGAACCTGCTGCCGTCTTGGACGGCTTGCATCAGCAGACCTCGGTAGCGGTCTGCTTCGATAAGCGTACGGAACGACTTGCTGCGATGGCGTCCCTGGCGATGGGCTCTGGGTCCTCACCGAGGTCGTTCTCGTACGGCGCGACTCTGAGTTCTACGTAGCAGTTGCAGCCCGCACCGCCCCCGCCGACGCCAGCGACGAAGGCTGTGACTTCTCGAAGGGATCAGCCGTTGCGCCTGCTTGGCGGATGTGGCACATCGACGTGGGGGTCGCCCGGGTTGGCGTCCACCAGACCGAGGCGCATCGCATGCATCGCCGCGGCCGCCCGGCTACTGACACCGAGCTTGGTGTAAATGTGCTCGATGTGGTTGCCGACGGTTTTCGGGCTGATGCCTAGTTGGCGGGCGACCGCCTTGTTCGCCAGGCCCTGGGCCACGAGCCCGAGTACATCGCCTTCGCGGCTGGTGAGGCCCGACGGCCCGCCGGCGCGGGATCGGCTGGTGGGCAAACCGGCGGCAGCGAGCACGGCGTCGGTCGCGACGTGGTCGAGCCGGCCCTGCGCGGCGTCCTCGCGGAGCTCTCGCGCCGCATCCTCTGCGAGCATCGCAGGGCGGTACGGACGGGGTTGGGTCATCGCGTGGTAGGCGTCTGCAGCAGCGAGAATCTTCGCCGACATCGAGATCATCGGACCGCCCACCCCGCGGTGGTAGCCGGTTCCGTCCATTCGCTCGTGATGGGTGGCGGCGAGCAGCCCGACCCTGCGCAGCGGTTCAGGGCGATCGAAGATGCGCTCGACGTAGTACACGTGCATCCGCATCCGCTCGCGCTCTCGGTCCGTGAGAGGACCGGGCTTGTCCCACACCGAGCCCGGCACACCGAAACGGCCGACATCGTGCACCAGCGCTGCGCGGCGGCACAGCGTGGCTTCCGATGCCGGCATTTGCAGGAGCTGACTCGCAGCAGCCACCAGGTCGGCGGTGCCGCGCGCATGTCCGGCAAAGAACGCGCACCGCAGATCGCAGAAGTCACCGATCGCCTGGAGGGCCACGTCGAGTTCGTCTTCGGTGAGCGCCGGACGTTCGATCGGCTCGGCATCGAGGATCTCGTCGATGGTGTTCTCATCGATCCTGCTGAAAATCGCATCGGGGTCCAGTCGGAGCGCGTCGACCAGATGTGGGTCGAAGTGGGTTCCGCTCCGTGAACGCACCACGTCGAGCGCCTCGTCGACGCCCATGGTGCGCCCCAACACCTCGCACGTCTCGGCGATGTGCGAGATTCGGGCCGACAGGGACAGTGCCTCGCCGGCGAGATCACGCGGGACGCCCTTGCCGTCCCACCGGGCGTAGGACTGCTGGACACCGATGCGTACCTGGTCGCTCAGACCGAGCTGCTCGGCCAGCACTCCTGCCGCTGCGCAGTGGTTCGCCATCTGCTCGATCACGGACCGCCCCGAGGTGGCCATGAGACCGGCGATCTGACGGGCGCGGTTGAACGCTGTGGTGCCCGACCCCGCACGGCGGAGCATGAATTTCATCCCAGCGAAGCCGCCGATGTCCACCTCGGCCGCATGCGATCGGAACTCGATGTCGTCACCGAAGATCGTGGCTGCCTCGTTCCCGAACACGGGACAGCCGACGTAGGTGAGGATGCTCACGTCGTAGAGCGTGGCCAGTTGGATCGTGTCGAGTCCGAGCCGCTCACCGAGACGCAGGCTGATCCGGGCTGCGCGCAGCATGTGCTCGGGGGGCTGGCCGAGGCCGAGGTCGGTGGCCAGCGACATGGCCGTGAGCAGCTCGGTGACATGTACTCCCGACGACGCCATTCCATGGATCGTATCCCTCCGATAAGGAGGGGTTTCCCTCACACGTCGGGCCCTGGGGTGAATGCCTCATGACAGCCACCAGCAATTTCCTTACGGTTTGGGCAGCGGTCGATCGACCGCAAAACACAAGGAGAGATGACATGACGAAGTACATGATCGAACGGACCATTCCAGGTGCCGGGCAGATGGACGCGGCCACGCTCGCCGCGATCGCCGGCAAGTCGAACGAGGTGCTGCGCGACCTCGGTCCGGACGTGCGGTGGGAGCACAGCTACGTCATCGACGACCGGATCGTCTGTATCTACGAGGCGGCGAACGCGGACATCGTCCGCGAGCATGGCCGCTGCGGCGGATTCCCCGTCGACGCGATCCACGAGGTGCGCGCCGTCATCGATCCGGCGACAGCGACGGCCGGAGCCAGGGCGTGAGCCGGGCAGCGATCAGCTTGACCACCGGGCTGGAAGATGCGGAGAAGGTGACGGTCGCCCTGCTCGTGGCGGTCGGCGCGGCCGAGAGCGGTCGGAGCTCGCTCATGTTCCTCACCAAGGAGGCCGTGCGTCTCGCGGTGCAGGGCGTTGCGGTCGGCGTTGCGTGCGACGGGTGCCCATCGATCTCCGATCTGTTGCGGCGGTTCGCGGCAGCCGGCGGTGAGCTGCTCGTCTGTCCGATCTGCTTCAACTCCAAGCAGCTGCAGGAAACGACACTCGTGTCCAACGCCGGCCTCGGCGGCACGGTGCAGTTGTGGGACTGGATCGGTGATGGCGCAACCACCTTCAGCTACTGACGTTGCTGGTACGAGCGGCCGGGCCGTCAGCGAGCGGTTCGTGCGGACCCTTGCCGCCCAGGATCGTGAGGCCCCTCACGGCGAGCAGCAGGCCTCCTTCGAGACCGACGGCGAGACGATCTCCCGGTTGCGCATCATGCGCACAGGCATTCTTCCGCACTGATCCGTGGGACGCTGACGGCCGCCGAACGGCGCCGGAGCTCCGCCGAGCAAGCGGTGTTCGATCGGCTCTCGATGTTTCGCAGTGCGCCTCGACGCCGACGGGAACTCGGCGCGCCCGAAGCGTTGCTCGCTTCGCCTGCGATGATGAACGCTCTCGACGAGATCGGAATCACCCTCGAATGAACCAGCAGCAGAATGTCCCCATCCCGCCGACGGCCCTCACTGGGCTTCACCACGTGCGGCTGACGGTGACCGACATCGAACGATCGAAGGCGTTCTACGCCCAGTTGCTCGGCATCGACCCAGCAATCGACTTCACCGACGAGACGCTCGACAGCGACGTGCGCAACGATCCGCATCGTTTCTTCGGCGGTTGCACGTTCGCGTTCAACGACAACCTGCTCGGCCTGCGCCCCGTCGGAAAGCCTGGCGACCGGTTCGACTCGACCCGTGTCGGCCTCGACCATCTCAGCCTCGGCGTCAACTCGATGGACGACCTACGACACGCATCAGAGCGTCTCGATGCGCTCGGAATCGCGAACGGTGGCGTCGTCGAACTCCCTGCACTGGGTATCGCCGTCTTGTCCTTCCAGGACCCCGACGACATCAACCTCGAACTCGTCACCGCGATCGGCTGACGCTCGACCTGCTGGTTGTTCCTGCTGCGCTCCTCGACGCTCCTCGACGCTCCTCGACGCTCCACCAGCGACGTCGGCATGCTCGTCGAGACACCGGTCGATGAAGGAGCTGCGGGCCGCGAGGCTGGACCGTAGCGCGCTACCGACATCGAGACGGCGGGTAGGTCACACGCCGGGTGGCCGCTGGTACCGGTGCCATTCGCGCTCGAGGAGTCGAGCGAAGCGGAGGGTGGTGCGGTCTTCGAGGTAGGGGCCCAGTGCCTGGAGGCCAATGGGCAGCCCAGCGGCGTTGAGGCCGGCGGGGAAAGCGGTGGCCGGCTGACCGGCGAAGATCGCCCAGTGAGAGTGGACGATGTTGCGAGAGTACGGAACCTCGACACCGTCCACCACGAGCATGCGAGTGCCTTGCATCTCGGTCGCGTGTGGGAACGCGACGTCGAGGGCGACGGGTGCGACGAGAACGTCCCAGTCGGCGAAGAATGTGTGCCACGCCGCGCGCGCACTCTCTCGGCGCGACAGCAACGCCATAAAATCGTTTGCATCCAGAACGAGGCCGGCGGCCTGTGCGATCGCCATCGGATCACCGGAGTCCGCGATTGCTTTGGCCTGCGCCTCGCGTGTTGCCCGATCAACACCGCCCGACGTCCTGACTGCCAGCAGCGTGAGGTAGTCGTGAAGGTGCGACTCTGCGTCGATGGCGGGCATTGCCTCCACGACTGTGGCGCCGGTTCGGGCCAGCATGTCGACCAGTTCGTCGAGTCGCTGTTGCACCTCGTTCGACACGGTTGCCAGCAACTGGTCAGGCATGACCGCAACACGGAAGTCGGCGAGGCGGTCGTGACGCGCCGCGGGGAGCTGCTCTCGGAAGCCGGTCGACTCGCCATCCTCTGGGCCTGCGATGACGTCGAACAAAAGCTCCAGATCAGCGGCGCAACGCGCCATCGGGCCCTGCACTCCCATCACCGCTGCCGGGTTCGGTGCATCGGCGAACGGGAATGCTCCAGCTCGCGGCACGGCGGTCTCCGATGGGCGATGCCCGTAGACCCCGCAGTACGCCGCGGGCACCCGAATCGAGCCCCCGATGTCGCTGCCGATCTCGAGTGGCGTCAAACCGACCGCCAGCGCAGCGGCACCACCACCGGTGCTCCCGCCCGGCGTACGGGAATGGTCCCACGGGTTGACCGTTCGACCGTAGACCGGGCTGTCGGCCTGCCAGTCCGACAACGCGACCGGAATGTTGGTCTTACCGAGCAGGCCGACGCCAGCAGAAAACAAACTGCGTGCAATCGGCCCATCGGTCGTGGGCACGTGACCGGCGAGCGATGGAATACCCGCCGACTGAGGGAGGCCTGCCACCATCGTCGACTCCTTCACGGTCATTGGTAGCCCGAGCAACGCGCCGGCGTTGTCGCCGCGGCCCCGCGCAGCATCGGCCCTACGTGCCGCCTCGAGCGCGCGCTCAGGCGTGCGGATCGCAATTGCGTTCAAGGTCCGGTCCAGCCGCTCGATCCGATCGATGTGCTCCTGAGTGAGCTCGACCGAACTGACAGCCTTCGACGCGAGAGCGGCCAGCATGTCCGTCGCCGTGCTGAAGCAGTCGATCGTCGGTTCCATCGGCCCAGTTTCGCACAAGCGCAAACCGGTCCGGTGAAGCTGGAGGTCAAAGAAGACTGCAGCGCTCGGTCAAGCCAGCCAAGCCGTCCTGCGCCCGACGACGATGTGCACGCGCAGCGCAACGTCCGCCTCGAAACTGAGGCTGACGAAGGCATGCCGCAACGCGAGTGAGTGCGACCAGGACGAAGTCGCGTCTCGTCGACGGGCGAATGTCTGGCCGTTCTGGCCGGCGTCAGCGAGGAGGGAAGAGTGCCGCGGCCTCGGGAGCGAGTTCGTGACACGGCCCCTCGACGGCAACATCGATGTTCGACGCGGCAACAATGTCGATCGCCCGCAGATCGATGGAGATGCCGGGTTCAACGAGGT
>JBDSDH010000173.1:0-3023 GCA_039920665.1 Ilumatobacteraceae bacterium | reverse complement strand
GGGTTAACAGTGGGTGCGTGGCGATGGAGGTCTTCGGTCGTGCCGGTCGTCGGCTCATGCATCGCGGCGCCTTAACAGGTAGTTGGCGAGGAGCATCAGCGCTGCGGTCCACACGCACATCACGCCGAACCCCTGCCATGGGGTGAGGAGGTCTCCGGGGCCTTGTCGTGCGTTGACCATCAGCTGACCGGCGCTGGTCGGGAGGTAGGCGTAGATGTGATCGCCGATGCTGCCGGGGATGAGCTGTGTCAGCGGGGCCAGCACGAGTACGAACGCGATGATCCCGGCGATGCCGCCCGCGGTGTGACGCACGATGGCTCCGATCGCGATGGAGAACACACCGAGTACCGCCCCGTAAATGCCGGCGCCGATTAGCGCGCCGAGTACGCCGGGGTCGCTGAACCCCACGGGAACCTTCGAATGCAGGATTGGTGCTCCTACTGCGAACGCGGCGAACGCAGCGACCTCGGTGACGACGAAGATCACACCGGCGAACACTGCCGCCTTGGCGATCAGCATTGGCGTGCGATGGGGTGCGGCGAGCAGGCTCGCTCGGATGGTGCCGCTGGAGTACTCGTTGGCGATGACCAAAACGCCGAGCACGCAGATCGCGAGCTGGCTCAACTGGAATCCTGCTCCGAGGATCAAGCGGGTCGGGTCGATCTGGAATGTCAGCTTCTGCACCGTCCCGAGCTGGTCCCACTGTCCGACCGTGAGGCCCACGAAGAGGGCGGTGAACCCGACCGTGACGACGACGAGGAGCACGAGCGCGGCCACGCTCGAGCGTAGGGAGCGGATTTTGGTCCACTCCGATCGGAGCAGCCCGGCGATGTCGAGCTTCGGGCCGGTCAGGGTCTGGTCTACGACGGTTGTGGGTGTGGTGGTGGCGGTCATGAGCTGGCTCCTGCTGGTACTGCGGCAGCATCTGTCGCTCGTTGATCGGTGGTGCTGTGGCCGCCGAACTCGGTGCTGGTGTGGGTCTGTTCCATGAAGGCGTCCTCGAGCGATGCGAGCTGTGGGGTGAGCTCGTGGAGCTCGAGACCGGCCTTGAAGGCGAGCGCTCCGACGTGGGCGGCGTCGATTAGGTGGACGATCAGATCGCCGTCGGCATCGGGTTCCACCTGGCCGCCGGCCGAGTTGATCAGATCGGTCAGCGCGTCAGCGTCGGGGGACTTGACGAGCACAGACCGTTTCGAGCTGCGTTCGATGAACTCATCTGTCGTGCAGGCCGCGATCAACCGGCCACGTCCGATCACGACCAGCTCGGTCGCCGTGGCGGCCATCTCGCTCATCAGGTGGCTGGAGATCAGAATGGTGCGCCCCTCGCCAGCGAGATGGATCACCAGGTTGCGGATCCACATGATCCCGTCCGGGTCCAGCCCGTTGACCGGTTCGTCGAGGATCAGCACCTGGGGATCGCCGATCAACGCAGCAGCAAGACCGAGGCGTTGACCCATGCCGAGCGAGAAGCTGCCAGCCCGCTCATGAGCGACGCCATGCAACCCGACGAGGTCGAGCACCTCATCGACACGCCGACGGGCAATGCCCTGAGTCTGGGCGAGTAGAGCAGGTGATCGTAAGCGCTGCGGCCTTTGTGGGCCGCGCCGGCGTCGAGCAACGCGCCAACCACACGCAACGGCTTCGGGAGGTCGGCGTAATGAAACCCACCGATGGTGGCGTCACCACCGGTGGGTCGGTCGAGCCCGACGATGAGACGCATCGTGGTCGATTTCCCGGCGCCGTTCGGGCCGAGGAAACCGCTAACCCGACCGGGCTGGACGGTGAAGGAGAGGTGGTCGATGACGACCTTGCCGTCGTAGGTCTTGCACAGGTCGCGGACTTCGATCACCTGTGGCGGTCCAAAGGTTGTGGTCATGTTGTGCTCGTTTTGGACAGGGCGGTTTGGTGCTGCCCTGGTCGAGGTGGAACGGTGGGTACTGGTCGGTGATCAGCGCGACGTAGCCGATGACCCGGCAGACCCAGTGAGTGAATGTGTGCGTCGGCCACGATGCGCCTCGTAGTGCGAGCGGCCCGGACATCGGGCGCCTCGTTGCCCCGGTTGCGATGGAAGGTCAGGCAAGTAGGCGCGGCTGACGCGGCCAGCGTGGCGAGGCTCGCGTGTCGTTTTGAGCAGCCTGTTCGCCGAGGCGGCGGCGCGCAGCCCGTCGGCTCGATCATTGGCGAGTCTCATGGCGAGGTAGGGGTCGTTTAACATGGGCTTTGCTCCTTATTGAGAGTTACTGATCGGGCTGGTTGAACCGCGTGTGTGAAGTTGCGTGTAGCGCCGGCTGAGCCCTGCTGGGTCTTGCGTGACGAGTCCACCTGCATGTCGGCAGTGGGGACGGATGCGTAGTTCATGAGGATCGTTGGGTCACTTCTGGTTGACGCATGCGCCCAGCGGCTCCCACGCCGCGCGCTCTAATCAGTCGAATCCGCGGTTGATCCCTCTGCGGGCATCCGGACGTCCGTGTAGAAGTCGCTCACAAGGGCAGCGAATGCGTCGGCGGCTTGGATCCACGGCAGGTGTCCGCAGTGATCGAGGATTGCCTGTTGTGCGGTCGGGAAGCGAGTTCGCACGTGTTCGGGACTTGGTCCGTAGATGTCGTCATCGCCGTAAACAACGAGGACCGGCGCGGCCAGCCGGGAGCCGAGGCCGTCGAGCCGGGAAGCGCTCGCGAGGCGCAGGGCCGCGACGGTCTTGATCGCTACGCTGGAGTGCGCTCCGCTGAGCCATGCAGTATCGGGTGGTGGCGCAGTGGCGGGGTCGGGGAAGTAGTTACGCCACACCCTCGCGAGCATGTGCCGGCCGGCTGCGTCTCCGGCTCGGCCCGGGAGTCGCGACGTCGCAGCCCAGAATCCCAAGGCGGCGAAGCCCGGCAGGCCCGACCGATGACGATTGTAAGTCAGGACCTCGCGTTCGGTTTGCTTCCACTGTTCGCCGACACCGGCTGCGGAGTTCGCTAGCACCAGACTGGCGACTCTTTCCGGGTCCTCATTGGCGTAGAGCTGCGCGAGAAGTCCGC
>JBDSDH010000172.1:0-26836 GCA_039920665.1 Ilumatobacteraceae bacterium | reverse complement strand
GGTGCGCTTGCGTCGCGACCACTGCGTCGTCTGCTGCCGCACGGCGTGTTCAGCGCTCGACGCGGGCTGCCCGCAATCATCGCTGTTCGCTTCATTGCAACGGCGACGTTCCTCGGCGTCGACAGTTTCGTTCCCCTCGCCGCAGATCGGCTGCACGGTGCCCGTCCGATCATCCAGGGTTTCGTGATCGCGGGTTCGGCGCTGTCGTGGACCGCCGGTCAGGCCATTGCGGCCCGGCGGGGCAAACGACTCCTCCCGAGCCGGGGCGCGGCCTATGGGTTCGGGTTGTTGATGGTTGGCGTTGCCACCACCGCCCCGATCCTGTCGCCGAATTGGCCGCTGTGGGCCACCTTTGTCAGCTGGTGCTTCGGCGGGTTGGGGATGGGAATCCTGTTCAATCCGACCACGGTTGCCGCGATGAGCTACGCGGTGGACGGTCGTGAGGGTGAGGTGAGCAGTCAGCTGCACCTCGCCGATTCACTGGGGTTCGGCATCATGAGCATCGTCGGAGGAGCGATCGTCGCCGTCGCGGACCGCACGTCGTTCAGCCTCCAGGGCGCACTCGCCACCAACTTCGGTTTGGCCCTCGCGCTCGGGTTCGTTGGTTTGATGATCGCCCACAACGTCCGGCCCCATTCGGCGAGCTGACACATGCCACGATGACCCGACGGGGCCATGGCACGGAGTGAAAATCGTCGACCTGTCGGTGATGATTTCGGGGCCGTTGTCGGCGATGATGCTCGGCGATCAGGGTGCCGAGATGATCAAGGTCGAGTCTCCCGGGCTCGGTGATTTGATGCGGTTCCTCGGCTCGAACAAGGCCGGAATGACCGGCCTCTTTCGGCAACAACCGTGGTAAACGCAGCCTCGTCGTCGACGTCAAACAGCCGGAAGGTCTCGACATCGTGCGTCGCCTGATCGCCGACGGTTACGCCGCCGTGTCGGCCGTCAGCAACAGCGAGTTCGCCGGATACTTCCGCGCCGTTGGATACCCTGAACTGTGCGATGACGAACGGTTCGCGACGATGGGCGCTCGGATGGGCAATCTCAAGCTGCTCGGTTCGTGAGCCGCGACCGGCGGCCCGCTTCGGCGAATCGGCCTCTCCGATGGGCTCACCGGCACCTGGCTACGGTCAGCACAGCAACGAGATCGTGACCGAACTCGGGCTCGACCCTGTTGCACTTCGACATGCTGGCATCATCATCTGACACGGCGGTCGAGCACACCACCGATTCGAAGCCCCGATCAACGACGGGGCGCGGCGGTGATGCACCATCGCTGTCAGCGACCGGTGACGGCTCGGCCGACGATCTCCTTCATGATCTCGGTGGTGCCCCCGTAAATGGTCTGAATCCGGCTGTCGGCCCACGCCCGAGCGATTGGGTACTCGCGCATGTAGCCGTAGCCGCCGTGCAGTTGCACGCAGCGATCGACCACCTTGTTCTGCAACTCTGTACACCAGAACTTGGCCGCTGCCGACTGCTCCGGGGTGAGTGCACGATCGACGTGCAGTTCGATGCAGCGATCGACGTAGACCTGTGCGATCTGAACCTCGGTCGCAAGTTCGGCGAGCAGGAACTTGCTGTTCTGGAACTGCGAGATCGACTGCCCGAATGCTTTCCGATCGTTGGTGTAGTCGATGGTCCAGCGGATCGCGGCGCTGGCCACGGCGACCGCACCGACTGCGATCCCGAGCCGTTCCTGGGCGAGGTTCGTCATCAGATAGATGAACCCCATGCCCTCCTGTCCGAGCAGGTTGGTGGCGGGCACCTCGACATCGGTGAAGAACAGTTCAGCGGTGTCCTGAGCGTGCATGCCCAGCTTGTCGAGGTTGCGGCCGCGCTCGAATCCGGGCATACCTCGTTCGAGGATCAGCAGGCTCATCCCGCGGTGAGCCGTGTCAGGATCGGTCTTGCAGACAGTGATGACGACATCGCTGAGGATGCCGTTGGAGATGAATGTCTTGGAGCCGTTGACGACGTACGAGTCGCCGTGTTTGACGGCTGTCGTCTTGATCCCGACGAGGTCGCTGCCCGTGTTCGGCTCGGTCATCGCGACCGCGCCGATCCGTTCCCCCGTCACCATCCCTGGCAACCAGCGCTGCTTCTGCCCGTCGGTACAGAGCTCGGTGAAGTACGGCAGCACGATGTCGTTGTGCAACGTGATGCCGTTGCCGCTGCCGATGACACCGGTGTCGCCGATCTCTTCGGCCATGACCGCCGCGAAGCGGTAGTCGTCGGTCCCGCCACCGCCGAACTCCTCTGGCACGGCGAGGCCGAGGAAACCGAGCTTGCCGGCCTCCAGCCACAGCTCACGAGGAACGATGCCATCCTGCTCCCACTGCTCGTGGTTCGGAACCACTTCTCGATCGAGCCAGCTCCGGAACGTGCTGCGGAACTGGTCGTGATCGTCGGAGAAGATGGTGCGCGGTATCTGCTGCATTGTTTGATGGTAGGCGTGGGCAGCCGTTGCGATCTCAGCCGGCCAGGACGGCGCGGGCGACGATGTCGGTCCCGAACGCAGTCAGAATCGCGAGGTAGAGCAAGCCGGTCGCTGCCATCACCGCCGAGTAGTACTTCTCTCGCAACGCCTTCTGGGTCACCAGGCACAGCACACCAGTGGTCAACGCGCAGGCGACCCAGAAGTAGCCGAGTGTCCCGCCCCAACCGTCGCTGATCGATCCGTTGAGAACACTGATCATCCCGGTCGGCAGCAGCATGACCGCCACTTCCAACGGCAGCACGTACTTGGTGACCGCGACCAATTCGTTGAGCAGCCCCCGCGGCAGCCCGGGCTGGACCAGATACCAGTGGCCGAGCAACATTGCGTCGGTGATCGCTCCGAGGAACGCAGCACCGACGACCGTGCGCAGGATCGCGACGACATCGTTGCCACCGGCACCGATGCCGGCCGCGATCAATCCGACCACACCGATCAACGGCGCGATCAGGTCGAGCGCAGGTGGGAACTCCGGCCCGCGTTCGGCGGCTCGCACCGGCACATCGCGATCGATGCCGGTCATCGCCGCAACACGCTGGGTGCGGCGATCGTGCTCGTCGTCCTGACCGCTGACACCGGCCCTGCGGCGCACGACAGAGATCACCAGGGCGACGAGTGACGCAGCGACCACGCCGACCGAAGCGACCTCGCGAACCGGCTCGACACCGAACCGCATGCCAAACCAGAAGGCAGCGAGCGCGATCAGCAGGTTCGTCCCCCGCATCAACCAGCCGTAGCCGATACCGACCATTCTCCGCCTGGTCGTGAACCACAGGAAGAACAATCCACCGGTTGCCCACTGCAGGAGGACGGTGGCAGCATCGACGCGGATCACGAACGTCGACGATAGGCCGCCGAGGTGAAGATGACCCAGCGTGTCAACGGCGGCGTTCGCCATCGGCTCGCGATGACCACCGGTTTCGCGGACCGACCCCGTACGATCCAGATTCATATGAGCCGTCTCCGTTCGCTCGCTGTCGTCGCCGTTGCCGCCGCAGCCTTGGCTGGATGTGCCACCGGGAAACGGCCCTCGTTTGCTCCCGAACGAGCACAAGTGCAGGATCCAGCCGTGGCGGCGGTGCTCGAACGGCTCGATGCCGGCACCGGTTCCGGCGACGGCACACAGTTCACGGCCGAATTCACGATCCTCACCAAGCTGACCAGTCAGGCCACGCCGACATCGGCCGACATCGCCTCGGGCACCACTGCCTCGATTGCGCCCGGCGCCAACATCACAGCCGCCACCGTCGCCCGATCAAACGCAACGTCGCTGTCGATCACGGTCGGCAACGTGCGGTTCCTCGACGCCGACGGCAACCGCCAGACGTGCAATCTCGTGTCCGCCTCGTGCGAGCCGGATCTGCTCGACGTCAAGCTGAGCAGCGTGCTCGTCGGCCACGACTTCTACGCGGCCTCGCCGGCCGCTCGCCTCCGCCAGGATTCGGCAACGATGGTCAGCGCCGGAGTCGCCTCCACCCGCGACATCGCCGGCCAGACAGCCACCTGCGTGCAGGTTTCGTTCGCTGCCGGGAGCAAGGTCTACTGCGCCCTCGACAACGGCCTGCTGGCCTATCAGGACACGCCCGACGTCCAGGTCGACCTCGTCAGCCTGACGGCCGGAGCGGTACCCGAACTGTTCACGACGTCAACCGTCGCAGGCTGATTCGGGGGGATCCTCGCAATCGATCGCTGGCGCGGGCAACCTTGCGGGGTGGCCAAACGTTTCCCAGAGGTGAGCACGACCTTCGTCGAGCGGTTCGCCGACTTGCACCGCACCGCATATCGGGCGAGTTTTGCGATCCTCGGGCGGCGCGTGGACGCCGAGGACTGCGCCCAGGAAGCGCTCGCCCGGACGATGGTGCGATGGAGCAAGGTGCAGTCCTACGCCCCGGCATTCACCGCGCGGGTCGCGACCAACCTCGCGCTCGACCGGAGCCGCCACGCCGGCAAGACCGTGCTGAGCGACGGTGCGACGCTTGCGATGCTCGGCGGCCACGTCGATCCAATGCTCGACCGTCGACGAGACCTCATCACCGCGATCCATGCCCTGCCGAATCGCCAACGCGAGGCGGTCACGTTGCGGTATTTCGCCGATCTGCCCGAGAGCGAGACGGCGGCGATGATGAAGTGCACGGTTGGCACCGTCAAGAGCACAACTTCCAAGGCGCTGCAGAAGCTGCGTCTCGATCTCGGTCCTCGCTGGGCCTGGGGGGACTGACATGTTCGACAATCTCAACGATCCCGATCCACCGATCGCCGATGTGGCGACGCTCAATCAGGTCGCCAAGCGCGCTGACCGACTTCGCCGGCGTCGGGCGCTGATCATCGGCACCGGCGCTGGGGCGCTGGTCGTCGCGCTCACGATCGCAACGATCGCGATCGTCAAGAGCGACGACCCCGACGGTCAACTGGTCGTCGATGTCCCGCCGACAGACGTCACGGTAACGACCCTTGCCGACACCGCCAGCACCCTGTACTCGACCTCGACGACGGTTGCCTCGGTCGTGGTTCCTCCGCCTGCGACGACGCTCGCTCCTGCCCCCGACACGACGGTCGCTCCGGAGACCACTGTGGTCGAGACGACGGTCGCGCTCGAGACCACCACCACGTTGCCGGCCACCACCACGACCGTGCCGATCGCCACCGGACCGATCGTCGCGATCGATGCCAACGGCGATGCCGTGATCGTTGCCCTCGACGGAGCGAACACGGTGTTGTTCGACGGTCCCGATCCCGACGAGCCACCGGCTGGCGAGGGCGAGACATCGGGGATCGACGGCGTTGCGATCACACCTGATGGAACCCGCGCCTATATCGGCCTGTGCTGCGAGCCGGTGGTCGGCACGCTGCTCCAGACGACCCCGCCGGCGATGGCGAACGTCGACGACTCGGTTGTCTACGGCCACGGCCCGGCGATAGCGCCAGGCGGCGGGCTGCTCGCCCGGATCGTGTACGACACGCTCACCGTGAGCGATCTCGCGATCAACGATCTCGCAACGGTTCCGGAAGATTTCGATGTGGGCTTCACATATGACCTGGCCTGGGCCGACGACCAGCACCTCCTGGCGCTGCGGCTGGGGCCGGGCGGCACCGATCTGCGCGTGTTCACGTTCTCGGCCAACACGCTGACGGCAGGCGCATCAGCGACCATTTTCGGCGCAGCCGTCGACCCAGTTCAGGGGGCGTCGTTCGCCGGACGTGGGGATGGCGTGATCTATATCCTCGGCGTCATCCCAGGGACACTGACGGCCTATGACAGCACGACCCTCGCTCCGATCGCTGACCGCAACATCGCGGTGGTCGGTGCCGTCAGCGCGTGGGTCGAGGGTGGGGCCGTGCGCTGGGTCGACAGTGCGCGCCAACTGCACGTCGGCGACGCAATCGTGCCCGGCCAGTATCTGTGGGTCCGCTGAGGGCTCAGCGAAACGGTTCAGCTGGCGGTGACGGTGTCGGTGTCTTTGCCGCTGCGCAACAGCGTTCCCGGCCGGGCATCGAGCAGGTCACCGTGCTCGACGCACGGCACACCGTTGACGAGCACGTGGGCAATGCCGTTGGCCTCGCCGTACACGCGACCGCTGCCCCCCGGTAGGTCGAACTTGGTGAACACCTCGCCCGGCCCGATTGCCGTTGGATCGAAGACGATCACGTCGGCGGCATTGCCCTGGGCGAGCACGCCGCGACCCTTGAGCCCGTACAGCGCGGCGGGTGACCCGGTGAGGTAGTGGATCGCTTCTTCCAGCGGCAGCAACGACCGTTCGATCGTGGTCTTGCTGATCAGGGTGGTCGCGTAGCTGAAGCTGTCGATCATGTCGAGGTGAGCGCCGGCATCGGAAGCGCCGACGATGGCCCGAGGGTCGCGCCACACTTCCACCCGCTTCTCCCAGCTGGCATCGTTCTGGCCGCTGTCCAGACTGGCGATGACGGTGTTGAGGTCATCGTCGATGACGATGTCGACGAGCGTGTCCCACGGCGTCTTGCCGAGCTCGGTCGCGATCGATCCGATCGGACGACCCTCGTACGGCTTCCACTGGCTGCTGAATGTTTCCAGCAGCGTGTAGTTGTTCCAGTTGGCGAGGGTGCGCAGCATGCCCGGTGCGCTTTGGGCGAGCTGGTCCATCGACGCCCGTCCGGCCGGATCGCGCAGCATCGCCAGCTTCTCCTGCGGCGGCAACGCCATCAACTTGTCCCACCCGGGGAGGATGTCGAGGATGAACCCGCTGCGGAAGTTGAGCCGCAGCCTGAACGTGTCGGGCAGCGTCAGTGCGAGCACACGGCCACCTTTGGCCTCGGCCACATCGCCGCCGGTGAGTTGGTGCTGGACCTGCTCCCAGTTCTGCGACTGCACCTGCAACAGGTTCCAGTTCAGCGGACGGTTGGCGGCGACGCTCATGTCGGCCATCAAGTTGAACGTCTCGTCGCTGAACGGGCCGACCTGAGGGATGAATTCGAGCGTCGTGCCGGGGAACTCGCGCACGACGCTGCACAGCGCGATCACTTCCTCACGGCTGGCGTGACGTGACGGTACCGGGATGCCCGTGTGGTCGTTGTGCGAGCTGGACCAAGTGGATGAGAATCCCATCCCACCAGCGGCGAGTCCCTCGCGGAGCAGCTTCTTCATCTGCTCCAATTCGGCTGGTGTCGCCATGCGCTCCGTCGCCGCTTCCTTCATCACGACCCGCCGGATCGCCGAGTGGCCGACCAGGAATCCGGCGTTGGGCATCAATGTGCCGTCCAGGCGGTCGAGGTATTCGGCCGTGCTGCGCCAGTCCCACGGCACGCCCTGTTGCAGCGACTCGAGCGGCATGCCTTCGACCCGGGCCAGCATCCGCATCAGGTAGTCACCGTCTTCCGGAGTGAGCGGAGCGATCGTGAATCCGCAGTTGCCACCCATCACGGTGGTGACGCCGTGCAGGGGCGAAGGGCTGAGGGTGGTGTCCCAGAACGCCTGAGCGTCGTAATGGGTGTGGATGTCGATGAAGCCGGGGCTGACGACCTGGTCGGTGGCATCGATCGTGCGAGTGGCAGATTCGGTGACCTCGCCGATCTCGACGATCTTGCCGTCTCGGATGCCGACGTCGGCGCGGACCCCCGCTGCGCCTGTTCCGTCGATGACCGTTCCACCGGTGATGACTACGTCCAACATCGCGAACCCCCTTGTGAATCTCCACGTGACGTTATTGCGGGTTCGGATGATCGGGCGATCTGGACGGGCAACCCCCGCCTCCTGCTTCGCCGCACTGCCCGCCCCGCCCGCCCGCCCCGCCACACCTCACGCCCTCCCCCCGGTTTTGCGAAGAATTGCGCCTCGTCCATGGTCACTTTCCCCGCAAACAACAGCAAGCACAATGCTTGCTGTCGTTCTCATCGCCCGAAGTGACCCGTTTGGAGGCACCGATCTTCGCGAAACCGGAGCCGTCCAATTCGCCGATCAGGGGTCACCTCCGAAAGACTGGTTACGTGTCCGAACAAATTGCCTTCGTCGATTACCTCAAACTCGGTGATCACCCCCATCTCGTCGCCAACGAATGCACCTCGTGCGGTGCGCGTTACTTCGATCGCCGCAACGCTTGCGCGTCGTGTTTCGCGACCGATTTCAAACAGGTCGACATTGCGACCGACGGCACCCTCACATCGTTCACGATCGTTGCATTCGCTGCACCCGGGGTTCCGGTGCCGTTCGTCTCGGCCATCGTCGATTGCCAGGGAACCAGTGTGCGCGGCAACCTCACCAACGTCAGCCCGGACCCCGAGCACGTCACGCTCGGGATGCCGGTTCGGCTCACCACCGTCGCCGTTGGCACCGACACCGAAGGCACCGAAGCGATCAATTTCGCGTTCGAACCCGCCTGATCACCGCTCGAAACACCACTTCTCGAAACCACCACACGACTCACATTCTCACCACAAGGAGCTGCCATGGCCAGCGATGACATTTGGATCCTCGGGATCAACATGACCAAGTTCGGCAAGCACGCCGACAAAGACGTCGTCGACCTCGCGTCGCAGGCAGCGATGGCTGCCCTCGCCGACGGCGGCGTCACGATGGCCGATATGGGCGTTCTCGCAGCCGGCAACCTGATGGGTGGCGGCGGCATCGCCCAGCAGATTCAGAAGCAGATCGGCCAGACCGGCATCCCGGCCTACAACGTCTCCAACGCCTGCGCCACTGGTGCCACGGCGCTCCGCGTCGCGATCATGTCGGTCAAGTCCGGCGAGTGCGACATGGGTCTCGCCGTCGGCGTCGAGAAGCTCTCCGGCGTTGGCCTGCTCGGCGCGAGGGAGCGCAAGGAGACCACCACGTGGGCGCCTTCGGGCCGTTACGGAGCTGTCGCTGCCACCGATGGCCGAATCGGCACCGATTCGATGCCCGGCGTGTTCGCCCAGGTCGGCATGGAGTATGCCCACAAGTACGGCGGCGTCGACTTCGACACCTTCGCCAAGATCAGCGAGAAGAACCACGCTCACAGCACGCTGAACCCGCTGGCTGCGTATCAGAAGCGGTTCACGCTCGACGAGATCAAGAACGACATGATGATCTCGTACCCCAACACCCGCCCGATGTGTTCGGCCAACTGCGATGGCGCCGCTGCCGCGGTTGTGGTGTCGGACGCCAAGCTCAAGACGCTGTCGCTCGAGCAGCAGCGTCGGGCCGTCAAGGTGTCGGCCTCGATCCTCACCTCGGACCCGTGGCAGGAAGCCTGCCAGGTCCTGCCCGACGTCAACACGCTCACTCGTCGTGCGGCCGAGCAGGCCTACGCCCAAGCCGGCGTCGGCCCCGAAGACCTCGACCTGGTCGAACTGCACGATTGCTTCGCCACCGCCGAATTGGTCCACTACGACAACCTGATGCTCTGCGCACCGGGTGAGGCGGGGTCGTTCTTCGACAGTGGCGCGACCTGGCGCGACGGCAAGACCCCGGTCAACGTCTCGGGCGGCTTGCAGAGCAAGGGTCACCCGATCGCCGCGACCGGCATCGCCAACATCTGGGAAGTCTGCCACCACCTCCGTGGCGAGGCCGGCGACCGTCAGATCGAAGGCGCCAAGGTCGGCCTGGCCCACGTCATCGGCCTCGGCTCGGCCTGCGGCATCCACATTCTGGAGAAGTCCGGCCTCTGACCGATCGGCTGTCGTCTCGGCAGTTTTGACACTGTGCAGATCCACCGCCCCTCGCGGCGGATTTGCTCACAGCGTGGGTTGTCGGATCCACGGCCCGCCGGATCCCCACTGCGCAGCGGTGGATTTCACGCCCATTTTCCTGAAAACCTCCGTGGCATGGTGGTTCGCGGGAACGTGGGCGCAGAATCCACCGAGTCACCCGGCCGCAGGCACCAAGTCACCACACGGTCAGAGAGGGAGGGCTTGCCCGGCCGATCGATGTACTCGTGAGCCGGCGCCAAAGGCGCCCAGGCGCCGGAGGCGCTGTGCGAACCACTCAGACGTCGAGGCAGACCAGGTCGTGGTTGGCGAGGTTCATCGGCACGGGGCCATCGTCGGTGGCAACGACGATGTCCTCGAGGCGCATGCCCCACTTGCCCTCTTTGTAGATGCCGGGCTCGACGCTGAACGCGTGACCGGCTTCGAGCGGCAGGCTGTTGCCCTCGACCATGTACGGGTCTTCGTGAGCCTCCATGCCGATGCCGTGGCCGACCCGATGGAAGAAGAACTCACCGAAGCCAGCGTCGGTGATGATGGCGCGGGCGACGCGGTCGACCTCTTCGCAGGGCGTGCCGACCGTTCCGGCGGCGACGGATGCGGCCTGGGCCTCCTGCAGCACGTCGTAGGCCTCGGCGATTTCGGCCGGGGGCGTGCCGAGGTAGACGCAGCGGGTGATGTCGCTGCAGTAGCCGTTCATCGTGCCGCCGAAGTCGCACAGCAGGATCTCGTCACGGCCGATGACGCGCTCGCTGGCGTGGTGGTGTGGCGACGCCGCATTTGAGCCGGCTGCAACGATTGCGAAGTTGGTGACCTGGTGGCCCTCGGCGATGATCCGCTCGGACAGGTCTGCCGACACCGCAGCTTCGGTCCGGCCGACGAGCGGAATCTCACCGCCCTGCAACAATGCCGCGATCCGGTCGACCGCAGCACCGGCGGCCTTGAGCGCGGCGATCTCGGCGGGGTCCTTGCGCATCCGCATCGAGGTGACGACGTCGGCTCGGCTGTACGACGCATCGGGCAACAGCGGCAGCAGTTCGACCAGGAACCGGGCCCACATCTGATCCCCGATCGCGACGTTGGCTGCCGACCCGGCTTCGAGGGCGAGCTTGGCGACCAGTTCGACAGGGTTTTCGGTCTCGCCCCACGGCATCAGGTCGAACACGCCTGGCTGGGCAACGACTCGCGCCGCTTCCATCCGAGGGATCACCATCCGGGCCTCACCGTTGCGTGGAACGACCAGCATCGTCAGCCGCTCGAGCGGCATGGCCGTGTAGCCCGAGATGTACGGCAGGTCGAAGCCGAGCGACAGCAACAACACATCGATGCCCTTGGCGTCCATCTGTGCTCTGGCCCGCGCCATCCGGTCGGCATAGACAGCGGTGGACAGCGGCACGGCAGCTCCTGCGGTGTTCATCCGCCCACTCTAGGATTTTCTCGCCGGATCGGCTTCAGCCGACGCGGATGTCGATCGCCTCGGCCGACTGGCGGGCGTGGTAGCTGCTGCGGGTGAGTGGGCTGGCCTCGACGTGGCCGATGCCGGCGGCTTCGCCGATCGCGGCCCACCGGCCGAACTCGTCGGGCTCGACCCAGCGGTGCACCGGCAGGTGATGCGAGGTCGGCCGCAGGTACTGGCCGATCGTGACGATGTCGACGCCGAGTGATCCGAGGTCGAGCAACACGCCGTCGACCTCGGCGACCGTCTCGCCCATCCCGACGATGAGGCCGGACTTGACCGTCAGGCCAGCCGCTTTGGCGCCCGCCAGCACGCTGAGGCTGCGGGCGTAACCGGCCGATGGACGAACTGCCCGTTGCAGTCGCGGCACCGTCTCCATGTTGTGGTTCATCACGTCTGGACGTGCGTCGAACAGCAGCCCGAGTGACGTGGAATCGCCCTTGCCGTCCGAGATCAGTGTTTCGATTCGGGTCGCGGGGCGGCGATCGCGAATCGCCCGAACGCAGGCAGCGACGTGAGCCATTCCGCCGTCGACGAGGTCGTCGCGGGCAACCATCGTCAGCACGGCATGGGCGAGATCCATTCGGACGATCGCTTCCGCGACTCGGATGACCTCGTCGTCCTGAGGCGGGAGTGGTTTCTGGGTGTCGACCAGGCAGAACCCGCAGGCTCGAGTGCAGCGCTCGCCGAGCACCATGAACGTCGCCGTGCCATCGGCCCAACATTCGCTCAGGTTCGGACAGCCTGCTTCCTCGCAGACCGTGATCAAGCCGAGGTCACGGACGGTCTTCTTCAGCGACAGCACTTCTGGGCCGTGCTGGACCTTGGGCCGCAACCATTCGGGTTTGCGTGCGGCGAGGGAGACCGAATCGGTGACTCCTGCGTTCGCAAGGCGACCCATCAAGCGCACTGGTTCGGCCCTCGGACGGTCGGGCGGTGGTTCGCTTGCGACCCCGTGATCGGCTGCCGTGCGAACTGCGACGCCGGGGCCTTCGCCGCGCGAGAACGCCGAGAGATCGTCTGGCCGCTCGTGCCAGGCGACGTCCTGGCGTTCGACGCCGTTACCCCAACGCGCCGCTGCGAGCCGAGCGATCACGTCGACCACGGCGGACATCGAGGCGTCGATGCCCTCCTCAGCGAGTGATGTGACCGGCCGGTCGGGGATGCCGCACGGAACGATGTAGTCGCGCAGGTAGCGCATGTCCGTCGAGACGTTGAGCCCGAACCCGTGCATGCTGCGACCGCGCGAGACGCGCACACCGATCGCACAGATCTTGCGTGGCATCGGGCCGGCGGGATCGACCCACACCCCGGGATATCCGGCGAGCCGGCCAGCGTTGCCCAGGCCGAGTTCGGCCAGCGCGTCGATGATCAGTTGTTCGACGTTGCAGACATGAGCCATCGTGTCAGCCGGCCCGCCCTGGCCGCCGTGCTTGGGTGGCAACGACAGGACCGGGTAGCCGACCAGTTGGCCAGGACCGTGATACGTGACGTCACCGCCGCGGTTGACCCGCACCAGTTCGGCACCGACACTCGCCGGCGCCACCAACACGTTCACGTCGAGATCCGCGCGCGGGCCGTAGGTGAACACATGTCGGTGCTCGAGCAGCAGCAGGTGATTGGCTGTGCCGTGACGGAACAACGACTCCTGGATCGCGAGTGCCTCGCGGTAGGGAACGCGTCCGAGCCACCGCACGTGCAGTGGCCCGCACGGTGACTCAGACGCGTTGTCACTCATCAGAGCTCGGCGCCCCAGTCTCGCGTCTCGAGGATCTGCTTGACCTTGACCAGGAAGCCGGCGGCGTACGCGCCGTCGAAGGCACGGTGGTCCCAGCTCATCGCAAGATTGCCGACCGGATGAATCGCAATCGCCTCGCCGCCACCGGGTGATGTGACGACGACCGGCTTGCGGACGATCGCATCGGTCGACAGGATCGCGACCTGCGGCTGGTTGATGATGGCCATCGTGAGCACGCTGCCGGCCGAGCCGTTGTTGCTGATCGTGAACGTGCCCCCGGTGATCTCGTCCGGGCTCAGCTTGCGGCTCTTGGCGCGGCTGGCGAGATCGTTGATCTCACGAGCGACGAAACGCAACCGCTTGGTCTCTGCGTTTCGCACCACCGGGACGAGCAGACCGCTGAACCCGAGATCGACCGCAATACCGAGGTCGACGAAGTTGTGGACGATCAGATTGTCGCCGTCGACTGTCGCATTGAGATGCGGGAACTCGCGCAGCGCATCGACGATGGCCCGGCTGATGAAACTGAGGTAGGTGAGGCTGAAACCCTCGCTGGCCCTCCATTCGTTCTTGATCGCGGCGCGGGTCACGTCGACGTTGGCGAAGTCGACCTCGACAACGCTGAACGCATGCGGCGTGGTGGCCAGGCTGCGAACCATGTGATCGCCCGTGAGCTTGCGGATCTTGCTCAAAGCAACAACGGAGTCGCGCTCGCCGCCGGAGCCGGGAGTGGCCTCCGCTGGGGCAGGCGCCGGGGCGGCGGGTGCGGCCGGTGCGGCTGATATCGGAGCGACTGCCGGCGTTGCGGTGGCTGCCGGCGTTGGTGTGGCTGCCGGCGTTGGAGCGACTGCCGGCGTTGCGGTGGCTGCCGGCGTTGGTGCGGCTGCGGGCGTTGCGGTGGCTGCGGGCGTTGCCACCGGAACCGGAGCAGGGGTGGGCGCAGCCGGGCTCTGGCCGGATGCGACATTGTCGATGTAGTCGAGCACATCCTCGCGCGTGATCCGGCCGCCAGGGCCACTGCCGACGAGGGCTTTGGTATCGATGTTGTGCTCGGCGACGAGGCGGCGCACGACCGGCGAGAGCAGGCGATTGTCCGGGCCATCCGACTCCGGCGCATCCTCCGCAGCGCGGGCGGGCTCCGCAGCGGGGGCGGGAGCCGGAGCCGGTTCGGGGGCCGGAGCCGGTTCGGGGGCCGGTACCGGAGCGGGCGCAGGTGCAGGTACAGGAGCAGCCGCAGGTGCAGGTGCTGGAGTTGGTTCAGGGGCGACGGCCGGCGCCGGTTCGGGGGCCGGCGCCGGTTCGGGCGCTGGTACCGGAGCGGGCGCTGGTTCGGCGGCCGGGGCCGGCGCGGCGTCCGAAGAACCGACCACGGCGATCACGGCACCGACGGGAACCGTGTCGCCCTCCTGAGCCCGGATCTCTGTCAGCACACCGGCGATCGGCGACGGCACCTCGGTGTCAACCTTGTCGGTCGACACTTCGAACAGTGGCTCGTCCATCGCGACCGAGTCGCCAACAGCCTTGAACCAGCGGGTGATGGTGCCTTCGGTGACGGTTTCGCCCAGTTGCGGCAGCGTGATGTCGGCCATGGATTCCTCTCGAGAATGGTGTTCAGATCGATGTCGGTCGTGCGGATTCGAAATGCGAAACGAGCGAGCCCGAAGGCTCAGGTGTTGAGACTACGACCAGTGAGCGAGAGCATTGTCTCACCGAACAGCTCGGTCAAGCTCGGGTGGGGCTGGATGAACTCGGCCACTTCAGCGACGGTGGCTTCCCAGTTGACGGCGAGGTAACCGCCGCTCAACTGCTCGGTCACCCACGGACCAACCATGTGGACACCGAGCACCTGCCCGGCCGAGCCGTCGGCGTTCTTCTTGGCGATCACCTTCACGAGACCGTCGATCTCGCCGATGATTTGAGCCCGGCTGTTGCCCCGGTACTGGTGCTTGGCGACGACGACATCGTGACCGAGCGCGCGAGCGCCCTCCTCGTCGGGTCCGGCGAATGCAACTTCGGGGTGACAGTAGATCGCCCATGGCACCTTGTCGTACATGACAGGCATCGGGTTCTCGTCGAGCAACTGCTTGACGACCAGGATCGCCTCGGCGTAGCCGACGTGGGCCAGGGCCGGGGTGTTGATCAGGTCGCCGATCGCGTAGACGCCGTCCTCGGTGGTCCGGCAGAACTCGTCGACCTCGACGAAGCCACGATCGGTGACCTTGACCCCGGTGTTCTGCAGACCGAGTTCGTCGGAATACGGTCGACGTCCCACCGAGACGACGACCACGTCGACGTCGATGTTCTCGCCCGCACCATCCTGGGGCCCGAAGTGGACGGTCGTGCCCCCGTTGCCGTTGGGCATGTGCCCATTGACCATCACGCCGGTGCGGATGTCGATGTTCTTCTTCTTGAAGCTGCGTACCACCACGTTGGCGACGTCACCGTCGAGGCCGGGCAGGATCTTCGGGAGACCTTCGAGGATGGTGACTTTCGATCCGAGGTCGGCGAATGTGGAGGCGAATTCACATCCGATCGCACCTCCGCCGATCACCGCCATCGTGGTCGGGATGTAGTCGAGCATCAACACTTCGTCGCTGGTCATGATCGGACCACCACGATCGAAGTTGGGAATCGTACGTGGCACCGATCCGGCTGCGAGGATCACGGCCTTGCCCTGAGCCTGCGCCTCGCCGCCTTCGTCGAGCGTGACCGTGACCGTGCGATCCGGACCGAGCGATCCGCTCCCGACATAGAGGGTGACCTTGCGGGCTTTGATCAAACCACCGATGCCCTTGACGAGCCCGTCGACGATCTTCTGCTTGCGAGCCTGGGCAATTGCGAAGTTGACGGTCGGTGCGCTGGACTCGATGCCGAAGTCGGCCGCATGGGCAACGTGGCGGTAGACGGCAGCCGTCTCGAGAAACGACTTGGCCGGGATACAACCCCGGTTGAGGCAGGTGCCGCCCATCTTGTCCTTCTCGACGATGGCGACGTTGAGTCCGGCCGACGCGGCGTAAAACGCTGCTCCGTAGCCGGCGGGGCCTCCACCGATGATGACCAGATCGAATTGCTCGGCCACGAGGGACCACCTCCGTACAGTGCTCGCACGCTGGATGTCAGCGCCAAGATTTCCGGGTCCAACCGTAGCGCGACGGCCTCCGCGGCCCACCACATCACGAGGTCAGCAGGGGTTGCTGTCACTACCACCCCCGACCAACGCCCACTTCGATCGGCTGTCGACAGCCCGTGAGCGCCGACGTGGGACTCGAGCGGCTGTCGACAGCCCGTGAGCGCCGACGTGGGATCCCAGCGGATGTCGACCGCAGCACGACACCCACGATGGACCGGGTTCAGGTGGGGATGTCCCAACGAATCGTCTCGTCGGCACGGCCATAGGTGAGCACACCGATAGCGGTGGTTCGGAATGCCAGGACGCAATCGGTCTCGGTGTCGGCCGATGTCGCCTCACACGCCGGTCCGACCGACGTCGGCGGGGCGAGTGGGCGCAACTGTTCGCCCACGACACCGAGCACCCACGACGTCGCGCCATCGGGATCATCGACACCGACCAGGCGCACACTGATGTACGTCTCGCTGCCGGAGCGATCGACCGACAGCACGGTCACCGTCATGTCGCCGATCTTTCCGGTTTCTCCGAGCACGAGGTGCGCCGGGGCCTTCTCATCGGCGATCAAGAACAGCTTGATGCTGCCGGCGAGCAGGATGACGAGTCCGCTGGCCACGGCGAGCAGCAGCAGGGTGCGCGTTTTCACGGCGTCAGGCTACGGTGACGCGATGGGTCTCAGAGATCTCGCCAAGCGCATGTCCACAGACCGCACCGTGCTCGACAACGAGCGACTGCACCATCGATTCGACAAGTTTGGGTTGAGTTCCATCAGCGACGTCGGCAACCGTCAAGCGGCGCGCGTCGGTGGCGAGGTCAAACGGATGCAGGTCGCTCCGCGTCAGGGCGTGCCCTCGCTCGAAGTCATGATCTCCGACGGAACTGGCGACGCGGTCGCGGTGTTCACCGGCCGCCGGTCGATCGGCGGCATCGAGCACGGCCGAGCTGTCGTGTTCGAAGGGTTGGCTCGCGATGAGCGTGGTCGGCGGGTGATGCTCAATCCGGCCTACACCTTGCTCGCCGACTGACCTCTCCGACTGACCTCGCCGACTGACCTCGCCGACCGGGCGAGTGCTGGATTGGGCGCTTCAGACGCCGATCAGGACCGCGCGGACGTCGGGTTCGCTGTCCCCGGCAACCAGCACGATCACTTCGTCGCCGACCCGCAGCACGGTGTCGCCGCGAGGCACAACGACCTTGTCGTGGCGCAGGATTGCAACGACTGTCGCGTCGCGGGGAAACTTGAGGTCGACGATCTCCTTGTCGGCCGCTGGTGAACCCTCGGCCAACGTCACCTCGGCCAAGCGCGCCTTGCCGCGGCCGAATGACATCAACCGCACGAACGAACCGACGCTGACCGCTTCTTCGACGAGGCCGGTGATGAGGTGCGGCGTGCTGACCGCGACATCGACGCCCCACATCTCGTTGAACATCCACTCGTTGTTCGGGTTGTTGACCCGGGCCACGACGCGCGGCACACCGAACTCCTGCTTGGCGAGCAGCGAAACGACCAGGTTGTCCTCGTCGTCGCCCGTGACCGCGGCGACGACATCGCATTCGGCCAGACCGATGCGGGACAGTACGTCGATCTCACAGCCGTCGCCTTCGACCCACGAGACCTGAGCGTTCTGCGTGCCCTGGTTCTGGCCGACCACCTTGGGTGCGTTGTCCAAGATGGTGACGGTGTTGCCCGCAGCCCCGAGTTGAGCGGCGATGAAGCGACCGACGCTTCCGCCTCCGACGATGACGACGTTCATGGTGTTCTCCTGTTCTGACCTGTCTGGCGGAACATCCGACGGATCAGTGGGCGTGTTGCGCTGGGCGGGCAAAGACACGATCGAGATGTTCGACTCGATCGGACGAGACGGCGAGGAAGACCACGTCGCCCTCCTGGGTCACGAGTTGGTCGGTTGCCAGAACGGCGATGCCGAGCCGCGACACCGCGACCACTTTGACCCCACCCTCGGACTCGATCTCGGTGTACTTGCGGCCGGCACTGGCAGCATCGATTTGGCGCTCGACGAGCGAGATCTGGGCACTGGGATCGACCCACTCGATCGCGGTCGCGGCGGGCAATACTCGGCGCAGCACGCGCTCGGTCGTCCACGAAACGGTGGCAACCGTCGCGATGCCGAGTCGTTGGTAGATCGCAGCCCGTTTGGGGTCGTAGATCCGAGCCACCACCCGCTCTATGCCGAAGTTCTCGCGAGCGACGCGAGCGATGAGAATGTTCGAGTTGTCGCCGCTGGTCACGGCCGCGACTGCGTCAGCGTTTTCGATGCCTGCCCTGATCAGCACATCTCGGTCGAACCCGATTCCAACCATTTTGCGGGCGCGGCTCGGAGCGTCAGCTCCGGTGTCCTGGTCGATCCACCTGAAGGACTCGCCCAGACGTGCCAGCGCCTCGCTCCGACGATCGATCATGGTCACCGAGTGATCCCGTTCGACGAGGTCATTGGCCAACGCCGACCCGACTCGTCCACATCCAACGATCACCACATGCACGACGGTTCCTCCGAATCCGGCTGAGCACTCATGTCTCAGCGATGCGCCGCCAGCGTAAACGGACGACTCACCGACCGCGTCGGGGAGGGCGTGAAGATGTCGTGAAGGCCGACGCGAAAGGCGCTCCATCTGCCAGGCTCGGATCCGCATGGCGACCTCCTTGAAGCGGATCCTGATCGGCAGGCCATTGGCCACTGCTGACGAGCAACACCAGCGCATCTCGAAGAAGGTTGCGCTGCCTGTCTTTTCCAGCGACGCGATCTCGTCGACGGCGTACGCGACCGAAGAGATCTTGCGCGTTTTCCTGATCGGCGGCGCCGGCGCGGCAGCCGGTTTGGCGGCCTACAGCAAGCTGGTGCCGATCTCGATCATGGTCGTGATCCTGCTCGCGATCGTGGTCGTCAGTTACCGCCAGACGATCTTCGCCTACCCGAGCGGCGGCGGTTCGTACGTGGTCAGCCGCGAGAACCTCGGTGAAGTGCCGTCACTGGTTGCGGGCAGTTCGCTGCTCACCGACTACATCCTCACCGTTGCCGTCTCGGTGGCCGGCGGGGTCGCGGCGATCATCTCTGCATTCCCCGGGCTCGGAAAGTACCGAGTGCTCTTGTGTTGTTGCTTCATCCTGATCATGACCATCGCCAACCTTCGCGGCTTGAAGGAATCTGCAGCGCTGTTCGCTCCCCCGACCTACATCTACATCTTCTCGCTGATCACCCTCATCCTGGTCGGCCTGTTCCGGGTGTTCGTCCAGCACCTCGAACCCATCGCCCACACCGGCGAGGCGGCCGAACTGTTGAAGGGTCAGGAGGCAATCAGCCTGTTCGTGTTCCTCAAGGCGTTCTCGTCGGGTGCTGTTGCATTGAGCGGCGTCGAGGCCGTGTCGAACGGCGTGCCGGCGTTCAAAAAGCCGGAATCGAAGAACGCCGCCGGCACGTTGATGTGGATGGGCGCAATCCTCGGCAGTTGCTTCTTCGGATTGTCGGTCATCGCCCTCCACCTGCATCCGGTTGCCGGTGGTGCCGATGCCGGCGGCAACGAGCAGACGGTGCTGGCGCAACTCGCCGAGCACATCTACGGCGGTCGCAACATCTTCTTCTTCATCACCCAGTTCGCCACCTTCGCGATCTTGATCCTCGCCGCGAACACTGCGTACGCCGACTACCCGCGGTTGTCGTCGATCATCGCCAAGGACGGCTACCTGCCGCGTCAGTTCGGCAACCGAGGCGACCGCTTGGTGTTCTCGAACGGCATCATCTTCCTGGCGGTGATGGCGATCACCCTCGTCGTCATCTTCGGCGGCAAGATCGATGCGCTGATCCCGCTCTACGCGGTCGGAGTGTTCACCGGCTTCACGCTCAGCCAGACCGGGATGTGTGTACACCACCTGCGGATCAAAGAGCCACGATGGCAGTTGAACCTGACCATCAATGCGATCGGAGCGCTCACCACTGGCCTTGTGGCATTGATCGTGGTCACGACCAAGTTCGTGAGCGGCGCATACATCAGTGTGATCGTGATCGTCGTGCTGACACTTGCGTTCAAGGCCGTGCATCGCCACTACGTGTCGGTCCGCAAGTCCGTGGCTGTCGAGCCGGGCTACAAGTTCCAGCGCCACCAGCATCTGGTGGTCGTGCTGGTCGGAACGATCAACAAGGGTGTCCTGAACGCCGTGTCGTATGCCCGCAGCCTCGCGCCGGATCGCCTGATCGCTGTGTCAGTGGTGTCAGACAACGACGAGGAGCGCCACCTGCGCGAACAGTGGGATGCATTCGACGTACCGGTCGAACTGCACACGATCAGTTCGCCGTACCGCGACCTCACCGGCCCGATCCTGGCCTACATCGACGAACTCGACCAAGAGAATCCGGACGAGATCATCACGGTCGTGATCCCCGAGTTCGTCACCAAGTTCAGCAGCCAGTGGCTGCACAACCAGTCGGCGTTCGCGATCAAGGCGAAGTTGTTGTACCGACCGAACACGGTCGTGACGTCGGTACCCATCATCGTCGAATGATCGCAAACGCCGCGCTGATCAAGAGCGCTTCACGACGTCTTCACGACGAGGCGGTCAGCCGGCGGCGTACGCACATGAGTACCCGTCGACTTCAGTCTCTTCGCTGTAGTTGTACGGGTTGTCCTGGGTGAAGCACTCCGGGTGGAGGAACTCCGGGCCCGTGTACAACAGGTCGATGCCTGCCGCGGCCGCTGCGTCGACGATGCATTGGCGGCCAGGCTCGATCGTTGCCAGGAACGTCGTTGCGTCATCGCTCGACGACGCGTCGCTGAGAAAGTAGTCGGCGAGTCCGCACTCCGGGAACAGCAAAGAGGCCGGGATGTACGTCGGGTCGAACGATCCGTCGGCCACCCCGGACGTCACGCAGTCAGTGACGGCGCTCGTGCCGGTGTTGTTGAACAGGCAGTCGATCCATCCCGCTGAGTCGACGGTGTCGTCGGTCGAGGTGTCGTCCGTGTACGTGTCGTCCGTGACCGTCGTGTCGTCCGTGACCGTCGTGTCGTCGGTGTAGGAGTCATCGGTGACCGTCGTGTCGTCGGTGTACGTGTCGTCCGTGACCGTCGTGTCTGACGATGAATCGTCGGGCATCGAAATATCGGGCATATTGAAGCCACCATCCATGATGTTGGAGGCGTCGTCGATCAATGTCTCGATCTCGTCGCGGTCGAGCGCTCGCAGCACAGACAGCAATGTCTCGGAGCCGGTGCCGATCGGGCTGACGTACCACGTGCCGCCGACCTTGTCGACGACCACACCATGCAACGAGAAGTTGGAGAACGCATCGCCGATGTCGGTGAACAACTGCCGGGTGGAGTCGTTGTCGACGCCCACTTGGTCGAGATAGTCGTTGAGGGTCGTATTGCCGTCCGAGTTCGAGTCAAGGGCGGTGCAGCTATCGAATTCGCCGTCGGGAGTCGTGCCGACCAGGCAGCCGTCCTTCCAATCGAACTCGAGCGTCTGGTCATCGACCTGGGCCTCGAAGTGGAACCCGTCGATGCCGACCTGGCGACGATCGCCGCTGCCCGTGACGTTGTATGTGGTGTCCGAAATCTTCCACGCGATGTTGACGTCGTCGAGCGCGCTCTGGGCGTCGTCGAGGAAGAGCGGCGCATACCGTTGCAACGCTTCGGCTTCATTCGGGTTGAGGCTTGCGATCATGTTCTCGAGGTCGAGATTGCTCGTGTATCGCACGAGGTTGTCGAGCGCGCCCTCCGGATTGTCGGCGCCGACCGCGGTGATTCCTTTCTCCGGGATGTCGGCTCCGTTGGCGACCGAATTGGCCGCCGAGTAGAACAGGCTGACGTACCACCGGCCATCGCGCTGGACGGTGGCGAACGTGACATCGAAGTTCTGATCGCCACTGTCCTCGTCGACCTCTGGACGTTCGCCGCCGAACACGTTCTCGATCAGGAAATCGCCGATCGGGAGGTCATCGCCGTTGATCGTGACGGAAGCGTCGGCGGTGACATTGACGAGTTGCACGTCATCGACATTGGTCGTGCGGCTGTTGACGTCGACGTTGTCGATCGAGATGTCGAAACCGCCGACCTTGCTGAGATCAGCCGAGTCGTCGGTGATCTGGAGCCGCTTCAACTGGTTGACCAAATCGATCATCGGCTGACGGAAGGTCTCGCGCTCGCCGGGCAGCAGCAAATCGACGACGCCGAGGATGTCCTCATTGTCGAGCGCTGTCGTGAGATTGGTGCCGACCTCGTCCGGGCTGGATGCTCCGCCCTCACTGTCGTTGCTGCGGAGCTGCGTGAACGCGAACGTGCCCGCAGCGGCGATCGCGACGACGCCGCCGATCGCAGCGAACATCTTGCCTCGGCTGCGCTTGCTGGATGGATCCTGACCGACGATCGGTGAGGAGTCCGGCTGGCCAAAATTCGGACTGCCGTAGTTTGGATTGCCGTAGTTCGGATTGCTGGAGTTCGGCTGGCCGAAGCTTGCCGGACCGGGCGGCGTCTGCCCCGGAGCGCCGAACGACGGGCCGGGTGGTGGCGGGGTGAATCCCGGTTGCGGGAAACTCTGTCCGGGGGCAGGGAACTGCCCGGGGCCAGGTTGGTTTGGCTGGGGGTTGTACGGATCGCTCATGATGTCCTCCCACGTCGTGACAAGCCGGTATCAGACAGGAGTGTAAGCCGTGCGCTTGCCCGGCCTCGCTCGCACCGCCTCAAGCTCTCGACACGGTGCGCACAACGAATGGACAACACCGAGGCCAGCGCCGCTGAGTGCGACCAGCGACCTCGCCGTAAACTTGTACCTATGCATGTCGTCGTCACCGGTTCGAGTGGTCTCATCGGAAGCGCGCTGGCCAAGCGCCTGAGCGCAGACGGCCACGAGGTCACGCCGATGGTCCGGCGTACACCTCGTCCCGGCGAGGCGCGCTGGTCTCCTGCCGAGGGCACGATCGATCGCGGCGCGTTGACGACGGCGGACGCTGTCATCAACCTGTCCGGCGCAGGAATCGGCGACCACCGCTGGACTGACGAGTACAAGCGGGAGCTCGTCGACAGTCGACTGCGCGGCACGGAGTTGCTTGCGGCGACGATCGCCGAGCAGGGTAAGCGTCCCGCTGTGTTCTTGTCCGGCTCGGCAATTGGCATCTACGGCGCGCGTGACGACTCCCCTCTCGACGAGTCGAGCGACGTCGGAACCGGCTTCTTGGCCGACCTGTGCGTGCGCTGGGAGGCTGCGACGGCGGCGGCGGCGGCGGCCGGTATCCGGGTTGTCCACCTGCGCACCGGCATCGTGCTCAGTAGCGACGGCGGTGCCCTGAAGAAGCAACTCCCGCTGTTCAAGTTGGGCCTCGGCGGCAAAATGGGGTCTGGCAAGCAGTTCCAGAGCTGGATCACCATCGATGACGAGGTCGGCTCGATCATGCACCTGCTGACGAGTGCCGACCAGGGCGCCGTCAACCTCACGGCGCCCACTCCGGTCACCCAGGCCACGTTCGCCAAGACGTTGGCCCACGTGCTCGGCCGTCCGTCGTTCCTACCGATTCCCACGTTCGGACCGAAGCTGCTGCTCGGTGGGGAACTGGCCGACAACCTTCTGTTCACCGGTCAGCGGGTCGTGCCGGCCGCACTCGAAGCGTCCGGATACCGGTTCCAGCATCCGACCCTCGAAGCGGGCCTGCGCCACGTGCTGCAACGCCCAGCATGAGCAACGACGCCGAGCACGTCGATGTCGAACGCATTGCCGACGAAGGTGCTGCCGACGGACCGCCGGTCGCTGACGTCATCGTCGTCGGCGCAGGGCTCGCCGGTCTTGCCGCAGCGAAGGCGATCACGGCGGCGGGTCGATCGGTCGTGGTGCTCGAAGCATCGGACGGCGTCGGTGGTCGGGTTCGCACCGACATCATCGACGGGTTTCGGCTCGACCGAGGCTTTCAGGTCCTGCTCACGGCATATCCCGAGCTGCAACGCCAACTCGACGTCGATGCGCTCGATCTGCAGCGGTTCGAGCCGGGCGCGCTGGTGTGGATCGGCCACAAGGGGTATGTGGTCAGCGATCCGTTCCGACGGCCCAAGACGCTCGTCTCGACGCTCACGTCGCCGATCGGCTCGATCTTCGACAAGATCCGAATCGCTGGACTGCGCTCTCGCATCCGGCGGGGCGATCCCAAGCGCCTCCTGCGTGGCCGCGATCTACCGACGATGGCGATGCTCGGTTCGATGGGATTCTCGACGCGGACCATCGAGCGGTTCTTCCGCCCGCTCGTCGGTGGGATCCAACTCGACCCGTCACTGTCCACCTCGCGCCGGATGTTCGACATCATCTTCCGCTCGCTGGCTGACGGCGACGCTGCCGTGCCCGCAGCAGGGATGCAGGCAATCCCTGACCAACTCGCCGCCTCGATCGGTGCCGGATCGATCCGACTCAACAGTCCGGTCTCACGGGTGCAACCCGGCCGGGTCACCCTCGCCGATGGGTCAGTACTCAGTTCCTCGGCCATCGTGGTCGCCACCGAAGGTCCCGCGGCAACCACGTTGCTCGGGCTGGCGGCCGTCGGTTCGAAGTCGGTGGGTTGCGTGTATTTCGCTGCGCCCACACCTCCGACACGCCACCGCTTGATCGTGCTCGACGGGGCGACATCGGGGCCTGCGCTCAATGTGGCCGTGGTCAGCAACGTTGCGGCGTCGTATGCGCCGGAGGGCCAGCACCTCGTTGTGGCTGCCCTGCCCGGAGTCGTCGACGGCGATCTCGAGGCGGCCGTCCGCGGACAATTGACCGAGTGGTGGGGCGACCAAGTCGCAACATGGCGCCACCTTGCGACATACCGAATCGCCCACGGTCAGCCGACTCAGATGCCGCCGTTCAATCCGAAGCAGCGCGTCGATCTCGGCGATGGCCTGTTCGTGTGTGGCGACCATCGCGACACCGCATCGATCCAGGGTGCGCTGTTCTCGGGGCGTCGATGCGGCGAGGCCGTCGTGGCATCGATGTCGACTGACTCCGTCGGACGCTGATGCCAGTGGCCTTTTCGGCTGGGTGCCGTGCCATTCATGGCATCGAGATGGTTGAACGACAATGAGATGCGCGGATGGTGAGCGCTGGTCGAGAACTACGGTCACCTCCTCGCCGCACTCGAAGCCGACCTGTCTCCGCATGGGTTGTCACTCGGCGACTATGAGGTGCTCGTACGGCTCTCCGAGACTCCGGAACATGCCGTGCGAATGTGCGACCTGTCGATTGCGCTCGGGCTGTCCCCCAGCGGACTGACCCGCCGTCTGGACGGATTGGTCAGTTGCGGATACGTGCATCGGGCTCCCAATCGCGCCGATCGGCGGTGATGAATGCAACGATCACCGACGCCGGCCTCGAAGCGCTCGAGCGGGCGGTGCCGGCGCATGTCGCCAGCGTCCGTCATCACCTCGTCGACCGGCTGACCCCTGAGCAACTCACCACCCTCGGCGACATCTTCCTGACGCTCGGCGACGCCCTGCGCCGTCCCTCCGCCGCTGCCTGACATCCCCAGCGTCCGCCGACGCAGTGGGCGGACGGCTGGTGTCGGCCGACCGTTCGGCGGGACTCCAGAGGCTGTCGACAGCCCGTCGAGTCCCACGTGGGCACCCAGAGGCTGTCGACAGCCCACCGGGTCCATGTCGGCGGGCTACTCTCGTCGGCGATGTTGACTGAGACCACCACCCTTCCCGCCGGTTTCTCGGCCCATGTCGCCACTATCGGGATCAAGGACGACACCACCGATTTCGTGGTCGTCGCTGCCGATTCCACTGCAGCCGCCGCGGCGATGTTCACCCGAAGCCGATTCGCGGGACCGAGCGTGGTCGTCAGTCGCGAGCACGCCGCCGATCGCTCTGCACGGGCGGTTGTGGTGATCTCCAAGAACGCGAACGTCGCAACGGGAGCGGAAGGACTCGCCAACGCCCGCACTGTGGTCGCGGGCGTCGCGGCGGCCCTGGGGTGCGACCCGACCGAGGTCTTGATTGCGTCGACCGGCGTGATCGGCCGCCAATATCCGATGGCGCAGGTCAGCGTGGGGCTCGAATTGCTGGCGAAGCAGTCCTTTCCGTTCGTGAGCACCAGCGCGTTCGACGTCGCAACGGCGATCATGACCACCGACACAGTCGCCAAGGTTGCCTCTGCTCCCATCGCTGGATCCGACGCACGGGTAGTCGGGGTTGCCAAGGGGGTCGGCATGATCGAGCCCGACATGGCGACAATGATCGCGCTGATGTTCACCGACGCCCAGGTCGCCCCCGACGATCTGGACGCGATCTTCCGTCGGGTCATCGACCGCACGTTCAACTGCGTCTCGGTCGACACCGATACCTCCACCAGCGACACTGCGATCGTGCTTGCCAGCGGGGCCGCGGGGTCGGTCGATCTCGTGGCTTTCGAGGCTGCGCTCGGCGATGTCGCGCTCTCACTGACCAAGCAGATCGCCCGCGACGGCGAGGGCGCCGAGACGTTGATCGAGGTGCTCGTCGACGGCGCTCGTGACCACGCCCAGGCCAAGCGGGTTGCGAAGGCGATCGTCAACTCACCGCTGGTCAAGACGGCGGTCCACGGCGCCGACCCCAACTGGGGTCGCGTCGCAATGGCAGTCGGCAAGTGCAGCGACGACACCGACATCGACGAGGCCGAGGTCGTCATCCGGTTCGGCACCCAGGAGTGCTACCCCGGGCAGGTCGATGCAGCCGGTCTGGAAACGTTGTCCGACTATCTCCGCGGCGACGACGTGTTGATCCACGTGAGCCTCGGCATCGCCGATGGCACCGCAACCGTGTGGGGCTGCGACCTCACTGACGGCTACGTCCGGATCAACGCCGACTACACCACCTGATGAGGACATGACGAGGACCTGACGAGGACCTGACGAG
>JBDSDH010000171.1:0-7396 GCA_039920665.1 Ilumatobacteraceae bacterium | reverse complement strand
CGATGAGCGGGGTCATCGTCACGCTGTTCTTCGGGGGTCCGCAACCGATCGAGTTCACCGTCGGCGACACCACCTACGGCGGCTGGATGCCGCTCGGTGCGTGGACCGGCACGATCTGGTTCCTGCTCAAGATGCTGGTCTTTCTGTACGTCTACGTCTGGCTGCGTGGCACCCTGCCTCGTTTCCGCTACGACCAGTTGATGAACCTCGGCTGGAAGGTGATGATCCCCGCTTCGCTCGGTTGGTTCATCATCTTGGCAGCGTTGCGAGTGGCCCAGGACAACAATTGGAACCGGGTCGTCGTCGGCGTCGGTGCAGTCGCCATTGTTGCGCTCTGTGCGGCATTGTTGATCGCGGCCATGAAGGTCAGTGCGAAGAACCGAGAGCGAGAGGGGGCGATGTTCTGATGGGCTACTTCGAGGGTTTCGGCGTCGTCATCAAGCAGCACCGCCTGTTCGGCGGTCAGCGCGTCACGAAGAATTATTCGGGCGGTCGAGTCAACAAAAAGAGTGTGGCCAAGGGTCTCAAAGGTGACGAGAAGGCACCCAAGCCCGAGCGCCTCCACGGTCGTCATGTCCTGAACAAGTACGAGGACGGGATGGAGAAGTGCATCGGCTGCGAACTGTGCGCCGGCGTCTGCCCGGCCAAGTGCATCTACGTCCGTGGTGCTGACAACGACCCCACCGATCCCACATCGCCGGGCGAGCGATTCGGGTTCGTCTACGAGATCAACTACCTCCGGTGCATCCACTGCGACATGTGCGTCGAGGCCTGTCCCACCGAGGCAATCACCGAGACCAAGTTGTTCGAGTTCAGCTTCACCAACCGGCGCGACGCGATCTACACCAAGACTGAACTGCTCGTCGATGAAGACGGTAGGCCGCAGAACTTGCCCTGGGAAGACTGGCGTCCCGGTGAGGACGAGTACACCAGCGGTTGGATGCGGGCGACGGCACCGAGCGGCAGCGCCGAATTCGAGGGCATTCCCGGTTGGAGCAGCGAGCTCGGCTACGGCCTGCGCGCCCCGGAGCCGCAGCAGGGTACGAGGGATCAGTAAGCATGGAGTTGTTCGTCTTCATCTGCGCGGGGATCATGATCATCGGCGGTGCCGTCGGTGTCGTGGCCCGCTCGCACCCGGTGCACTGCGCACTCAGTCTGGTTGCGACATTGTTCGGCGTGGCCGTGTTGTTCGTTGCGATGGAAGCCCACTTCCTGGCAGCAGTGCAGGTCATCGTCTACGCCGGAGCGATCGTGGTCCTGTTCCTGTTCGTGATCATGCTGCTCGGTATCGACCGCGCCGAATCGATCCGGATCGATCCGATCAAGGTCCAGCGTCCGCTGGCCGGCATCGTCGGTGTCGGTCTGGTCGGTCTCATCGGTGGTGCGATCCTGCAGAGCCGAGACGCGATCAAGGCTCGCGGTGACGGGCTGGCGGTCGCCAACGCCGACAACCCGGTCCACGACAGCAACATCAAGCAACTTGCCAACGACCTGTTCAGCAACCACGTGTTTGCGTTCGAACTGACCTCGGTGCTGCTGGTGATCGCCGTTGTCGGCACCGTGACCCTGGCTCGTCGACCGAGCAAGCGCGGCGCATCGGATCAATCCGAAGAGGTCGCTGAGAAGGTGGCCAAGTGAACGCCGCGATCGCCACGCCCACGACCACGTGGTACCTGTTGCTCGCAGCCGTGCTGTTTGCGATCGGTGTCGTCGGAGTGCTCGTGCGCCGCAACCCACTGATCATGTTCATGTGCATCGAACTCATGCTCAACGCCGTCAACCTCAGCTTCGTTGCCCTCGCCAGAGCGCTCGGCGACATCGGTGGCCAGACCACGGTGTTCTTCGTGATGGTCGTCGCTGCGGCCGAAGTCGTGGTCGGGCTCGGAATCATGGTTTCCATTCTTCGCAAGCGGCCGACGGCCACTGCCGATGACCTCGCCGAGTTGAAGGGCTGACCGCAGCGATGATCGATTCTGCCTGGCTCATCCCTGCCCTACCACTGGCAGGTTTTCTGACGATTCTCGTCCTCGGCCGCAAGCTGGGTGAGCCCAAGGCCGGGTTCCTCGCGACGGCTGCGGTGGCCGGTTCGTTCGTGGTCGCCGCCGGTGTGTTCCTCGACCTGATGTCCAAAAACGGCGAGGACCGCAACCACATCATCAAGCTGTTCGAGTGGGTGCCGGTCGGTTCCTTCCACATCGACATGTCCTTCAAGGTCGATCCGCTGTCGATCACGATGATCCTGTTCGTGACGGGCATCGGTGCACTGATCCACCTGTATGCGATCGGTTACATGCACGGCGACCCCAAGTTCAGCAAGTTCTTCCTGTACATGAACCTGTTCGTGCTCAGCATGCTGATCCTGGTGATGGGCGAGAACCTCCTCGTCACGTTCCTCGGCTGGGAAGGCGTCGGCACCTGCTCGTACCTGCTCGTCAGCTTCTGGCACACCAGCGAGTCCAACGCCTCGGCCGGCAAGAAGGCGTTCGTCACCAACCGGGTCGGCGACTTCGGGATGATGATCGCGATGTTCTTCGCTTTCCAATATGTCGGCTCGCTCAGCTACGACTCCATCAACGGTTCCGCTCACGCTGGTGGTTCGCTGCCGCAGACGGCCGCCACCGCAATGGTTGCGATGCTGTTCGTCGGTTGCTGCGGCAAGAGCGCACAGTTGCCGCTGTATGTCTGGCTCCCCGACGCAATGGCCGGTCCAACACCCGTGTCGGCGTTGATCCACGCCGCAACAATGGTCACGAGCGGCGTCTTCCTGCTCACCCGACTGGCCCCGCTGCTGGCCTACGCCTCGCCGTGGATCATGACCCTGATCGCAGTCATCGGTCTCGCCACCGCGCTGTTCGCAGCCACGATCGCAGTGGCTCAGAACGACATCAAAAAGGTGCTCGCCTACTCGACGGTCAGCCAACTGGGTTACATGTTCCTTGCCATCGGCTCCGGCGCGTATGTCGCCGCGATCTTCCACATGATCACTCACGCGTTCTTCAAAGCGCTGCTGTTCCTCGGCTCGGGTTCGGTCATCCACGGGATGCACGACGAACAGGACATGCGCAAGATGGGCGCGCTTCGCAAGGTGATGCCGATCACGGCCGGCACGTTCATCGTGGGATGGCTCGCGATCGCCGGGGTGCCGCCGTTCTCGGGCTTCTGGAGCAAGGACGAGATTCTGCTCTTTGCCTTCGACAAGAGCCCGATCCTGTGGGCCGTTGGTCTGTTCACCGCCTTGTTGACGGCGTACTACATGACCCGCCAGGTGATCCTGGTGTTCTACGGCAAGGCCCGTTGGAACGACCAGGCCGAAGAGCACGGTGCCCACGGCGACATCAAGCCCCACGAGAGCCCGGTGCTGATGTGGTTGCCGCTCGTCGTGCTCGCCGGACTCGCGGCGGTGGGCGGCGTGATCAACCTGCCGTTCAACCACAGCACAGAGAAGTTGATGACCTGGCTCGAACCCGTGCTCGGTCACGGGTCCGAACGTGTGCTCGCCTCCGGCACCGAGGACATCAAGTGGATCCTGGCCGGCATCGCCACGCTCGGTGCGGTGGTCGGCATCGGTTTCGCAATCGCGGTGTACTCGAAGCACAAGGTGAAAGTGGTCGAGCCGGAGATCATGGCCAACGGATGGAATTATGACAAGGCCCTGTCGGGATTCATGGGGGGACCCGGTCGTGACGCCTTCGAAGGCGTCGCCTGGTTCGACGCCAACGTGATCGACGGTGCGGTCAACGGCTCCGGCAAGAGTGTCCAGGGCTTCGCCGGCATCCTTCGCAAGGCGCAAAGCGGATTTCTCCGCACCTACGCGGCGATGATCGGCATTGGTGTCGTGTTGCTCCTTGCCTGGTTCTTCTATCGAGGGGTGTCGCAATGAACGGCCTGTCCACGTCGTTGGCAGCCCAGGTCGCAGCGACCGAACCGTTACCTGCCGGTGGCAGGTTCCCGATCCTGACGATGCTGATCCTGGTCCCCGCGGCCGGCGCGATCCTCGTTGCGATCCTCACCAAGCGTCGCCCCGAGTTCGTCAAGCTGGCCGCGGTGCTCAGCAGCGTCCTCACTGGTGCCCTTGGGTTGTGGATGCTCGCTTCGTTCAAGACGGGCCAGGCCGGTTTCCAGCTCGAGAGCAAGCACGAGTGGATCCAGGCCTGGGGGATCAGCTGGCACGTCGGTGTCGACGGCATCTCGCTGTTCCTCGTCGTACTCACCGGGGTACTGTTCCCGCTGTCCATCCTCGGCGCGGATCCGCACCACGATGAGAAGCCGTACCTCGCCTGGCTGCTGTTGCTCGAGGCAGGCGTGATGGGCAGTTTCCTCAGCCTCGACCTGTTCCTGTTCTTCATCTGCTTCGAGATCGTGCTCGTTCCGATGTACTTCCTCATCGGCGGGTGGGGCTACGACAAGCGGATCTACGCCGCCACCAAATTCTTCCTGTACACGATGTTCGGATCGGCGTTCATGCTGGTCGGCATCATCGCGACCGTGCTGATCGCCAAGAACAACGTCGGCCACATCACGTTCTATCTGATCGAACTCGCGGACAAGGGCGGCTTTGCCGGCTCCACCGGTCGATGGTTGTTCTTCTCGTTCGCGATCGCGTTCGCCGTGAAGGTGCCGCTGTTCCCGCTCCATACCTGGCTCCCGGACGCGCACACCCAGTCGCCAACGGCCGGCTCGGTCGTCTTGGCCGGTGTGTTGCTCAAGCTCGGTGCCTACGGTCTGCTCCGCTTCGGTGTCTACCTGTTCCCGTCAGCGGCCTACTCCACTCGGGCGATCTTTCTGACCGTCGCGGTCATCGGCATCATCTACGGCGCGATCGCGGCGGCGATGCAGAAGGACTTGAAACGACTCGTCGCCTATTCGTCGATCGCTCACCTCGGGTTCATCGTGCTCGGTGCGTTTGCCTTCACTGAGCAGTCGGTCACGGGCAGCGTCTTGCAGATGGTCAACCACGCGGTATCAACGGGAGCGCTGTTCCTTCTCGTCGGGATGATCTACGAGCGTCGCCACACTCGCGTGATCTCCGAATTGAAGGGCATCCAGAAGGTGGCCCCGATCTTCGCGGGTGTGTTCATGTTGGTGATGCTGTCGTCGATCGGCGTGCCGGGACTCAACGGTTTCATCGGCGAATTCCTCGTGTTGGTCGGATCGTTCGCGACTGCTCGGTGGTGGACCGTGGTCGCTGCCAGCGGCGTCATCCTCGCCGCGCTGTATCTGCTGTGGGCCTATCAACGGGTGTTCCACGGCGAGCCCGACGAAGCCAACAAGACCTTCCCCGAGTTGAAGATCAAAGAAGCGCTCGTGCTCCTGCCGTTCGCCGCGGCGATCCTCTTCGTCGGCATCTACCCGAAGCCAATGCTCGATCGCATCCAGCCATCGGTCAATGAGTTGCTCGTCCACGTCGAGGCCAAGACCAACGGCGATTTCACGCGGGTCGTGACCCCGCACCAGGACGCCACCAGTGATGAAGGATCCGATGGTCAACAAGGCTCCGAGACCGCAACCACCGAGGTGAAGGCGCCGTGATGCTCGCTGAATTCGTGGCTCCCAAGATCGACTGGATGGCCCTGTCGCCGTTGCTGGTCCTGCTCGGTGGTGGGCTGGTCCTGATCGTCGTTGGGTCGCTGACAACCACCTGGCCGAAACGGGCCTACTCCACCTACACGGTCGCAGTCGCAGTCGGTGCGCTGGTCATGGCGCTCGTCCAATGGCACCGGATCAGCGACGACGGACCGAAGTTCCTGATCAACGACGCACTCTCGTTCGACGCATTCTCGATGTTCGGGACGATCACAATTCTGATCGCGATCATCCTCACCGCGTTGATCACCGACGACTTCCTGCGCCGTGAGGGCATGGACGGCCCGGAAATCTATGCGCTGTACCTGATGGCCGCGATCGGCGGTCTGGTGATGGTGATGTCGAACGACTTGATCGTGTTGTTCCTCGGCATCGAGACCCTCTCCATTGCGCTGTACGTCCTGGCCGCCAGCCACCGTCGCCGGATCGAGAGCCAAGAGAGCGGCATCAAGTACTTCGTGCTCGGCAGCTTCAGCTCCGCATTCTTCCTGTACGGCGTTGCGCTCATCTACGGCGGAACCGGCAGCACGAACTTCAACAAGATCCTCGCTGCATTCGACAACGTGCCCGCCGAGCGCAAGGACACGCTCGTGTTGGTCGGTGTCGGCTTGTTGATGGTCGGGCTGTTCTTCAAGGTCGCCGCTGCACCGTTCCACTTCTGGACCCCTGACGTCTATGAGGGTGCGCCGACGCCCGTGACTGCCTTCCTGGCGTCGGCCGGCAAGGTCGCCGGATTCGCGGCGATGCTGCGCGTGCTCGTCGTGGCCCTTCCGACGTGGCGCGACGACTGGCGTCCTGTCATCTGGATCGTGGCCGTCATCACGTTGTGCGTCGGCGCGATTTTGGCCGTCGTCCAGACCAACGTCAAACGGATGCTCGCCTATTCGTCGATCAGCCACGCCGGATTCATCCTGATCGGCGTCGAAGCGGCAGGCCACGTCAACGGCAGCACCGGTAAGGGCATGCCCAGCTCGATGCTGTATCTGCTGCTCTACACGGTGCTCGTCTGCGGCACGTTCGGAGTCGTGACCCTCGTTGGTCGCACCGGCGACAACGCGACCTACCTCGATTCGTTCCGGGGTCTGTCGAAGCAGAAGCCGTTGCTGGCAGTCGCGATGACCGTGTTCCTGCTAGCCCAGGCCGGTGTGCCGTTCACGTCCGGTTTCGTCGCCAAGTTCGGCGTGATCCGGGCTGCGGCCGATTCCCACAGCTATGCGATTGCGATCATCGCGATGCTGTCGTCGGTGATCAGCGCCTTCCTGTACCTGCGGATTCTGATCAGCGTCTGGATGATCGACCCCACCGCCGAAGACGACAAGGCCGAAGCGATTCGGGTGCCGCTGTCATCCGGCGTTGCGATCGGGGCAGCGATGCTGTTCACCCTTGCGGTCGGCATCTATCCCCAGTGGCTGATCACAGCCAGCGAAAAAGTCACCCAACTCGCCGGCCGCTGATCAACGCGCCGCTTGGCGCACGAACTCGTCGAAGAGCGCCTGCTGCTCGGCGTCGGATTCAGCGTTGTCCTCGGGATGCCACTGAGTCGCGACGATCCAGCGCGCCGCTTCCAGCTCGATTGCTTCGAGCATTCCATCGACAGATCGCCCGACCACCCGGAGGCCGTCCCCGATCCTGTCCACCGCCTGGTGATGGACGTGGTGGCAGTGTTCGGGGGTCTCGGTGCCGAAGGCCTTGGCCAGCCGTGAGCCGGCATCCAGCTCGACCGGCACGTACCGCATCCAGTGAGCCTCGGTTCCGATGTCCTGGTGCAAGGTGCCGCCGCACGCCACGTTGAGCACCTGCATCCCGCGGCACA